>NZ_JAASHC010000020.1:0-92326 GCF_019734355.1 Bacteroides sp. K03 | reverse complement strand
CATATCTTTCGTAGTTAACATTTATTAAAGCAATATTCTGCGGAAACATTTGGTTTTAATAGAGTATACGAGAAACGCATCGAAACTCTACGGAGATCGGGTCGAAACTCTACGAGGAACGAGGCGTTCATCGTAGAGTAACAAATAGAATGTTTATAAGGCTTGACAATAGATGCATAGAAAAGGAAAATCACGTCCTCCTTTTTGTCCTAAAAAACGAATGCTGCTATTACGATGTGAATCGTCTCTGTTACCTGTAAATAAAATACGTGGTATAATTCTCAAACAATTATACCACGTATTTCACTCCACTACCTGTTTTTATTTGGAGGGCATCTTACAAAGGCGTAGTTTCTTAATAATGTTAATGCAATTTTTTAACACTCTGGTTTCGCTTTATCAGATTGTACACTTTAATACATCAAGATTGTACATTTTAGTATGACAAGAATGTACAATTAACACATACTAAAGTGTACACTCTTGTTATACTTAAAATAGGAGGTTTGAATTCGTTATAAATCAATTGATTACATAAGAGTGAATCTTTTATTGGATGCTTATATTTCCTCTTAAAAAAAACTATAATTACTTTTTTGATAACTACGCATTTATCGGATGGATCTTTCATTCTCCGCTTCTTAACACAAAAGGTTGATTCATGCCATAGTCCGGCAATATATATTGTTCACCGGCAGGCATTTCTCCTGATACTTTTTGCCAATGCCAGGGACCGGATATGCCTTGTGCCGTTTTATTATGATGTGGGCCCAATAAGCTCCGGTGACTTCCCATTACCCGTACTTCAATTTGATTGTCCCCTTTGCGTATCCATTTTGAAACGTCCAGCTTATAAGGCTGATAGGCGATAATTCCTGCACTTTCTCCATTAACGAATACTTCAGACACAGTACCGTCCCAGTCGGTCAACTGTACCTCATAGGTCGCTTTCGGCTCACTAATGTTGAAATGTTGTGAATAGGCTATGTCCCAGGAATAGAAAGGCAGGCCTTGCTGCTTCCAGCTCCCCAGTGTTAAGGAGTGTTCCGGACGTTCTACCAGCCAGCCTTGTGCAGCGGGTGAAAGATGAAAATCTCCTGTCAGATAAATAGGTTGTATCTCTGCAAAGATACTTGTTGGACTGATATCCAGTACTACTTTGTTTTCTCCTTCCCGCAAAGCTTTTCCTGCGTGATATACACCGAATGATTTATCCAGCCACCATTCTCCCTGGGTTGCATTTACGGGTATACCGTTCACTATCACTTTCCATAATTGTGGTTGCTCTACTACCAATTTAAACAGGCTGCAATCCACTCCTTTGGCTATGTTGATGTGATAGGTAACTGTTGCATGTCCGTCTTTCTTCTCCCGTTCTACGGTTTGATTCTTAAACTGTATCGAAGCCCGCCAAGGGTTATAAGGTTCACCGATTGCTTTATAGTATCTTTGTTCGGCTTCTGCTGTGTGCATATTGGCATAAGACTTTCCTGCTATATCCAAATCACAAAAGTCGATAAATAAAGCATTTTCTTTCAATCGTTTTACTTCCACAGGAGTCGTAGGAACTACTTCCCGGGTGTCTGTTATCTGTTTGCGTGGGAGTAATTTCTGCTTCTCTCTAGATACATATAGCAATAAACTGCCTACGGGAGGGAGAATTACTTGTGTAGTCACTTTCTTGCCGGAGTATGTGGCCGGATATGCATAGTGCGTACCGCTGAATGCATCCATCTCTACCAAACTACGCCCATTGATAGTAATATCAGCTTTCGCCTCCTGTTCAAGTGAAGAATTTACTAAAAACAGAATTTCACCTTCTTTGAATTGTCTGCGTTGGTGATATAAACCTCCTCCTGAGATATTAGAGAAGCTGATAGCATCGCTTGACAGTAGTTTATAGGTGTTATCTGTGTTTTTTACCTCAGCATATATGATCTGACTATTGTTGGTGAAAAATTTATTTAAATTCTCATTCTCACTACCATCCAGTAGGGTAGGAGTGGAATAGGCAATCAATTCTCCTCCTTCTTTTACAAAATTACGTAGTAGTTCAAAAGTCTTACTTTCGATATTATCCATGAAAGGAGGGAGCACTACTTTCTGATATTTCCTTTGGCCGACAATGAACTCTTTGCCTTCCACACTTCCCCGGTCTCTTATTATATTCTCGCATCCCAGGTCATATTCTATCTGTAGTTTTTCTAACTGAGTTACAAAGGCCTGAAATCCTTTTCCGATCTGATCCAATCGCGGATTTGATTTGTGAGCCGAATAGTAGCACCACAAGGAGGTAGTTGGTTCTAATACCAGTACGTCATTCAACTGTTCTCCTTTACTTAATATATAAGACAACCGGGCGAAGTAATCATTTTGTGTTTTATAGTATGGCCACCAGGTTGAATGATAAGTAAATACGGGTGGATAATCATATTTCCGTGCTCCCGTCAGCGTCATGTGTGACAGGTGCTGATTCATGAAATTGACTCCTAATACATACTCCCAGTCTCCCAGGCGTTTCAGATCTTCAAATGTTACGTCCCAGCCTCCACCGCCATAGGTTTCACTCAAGGTTCGTTCCCTCCCCATCTGGTTGGCTACACTACGCAACTCTTTGATGGCACGTACGTTACCAAACTGTGCTTTCGGGCTGACTTCGTCAAACTGATTGAATAACATATCTACAGCCGGCATCTGATGCCATGCATACATCGCCATATTATCCGGTCCGCTACTCAGGTCCGGCCATTTATGTTCCCAATAATGCCCGGTCCAGATCAATCCCTTTTGTTCACAATAGTCGTGCATTGGTTTTGCCCAACGGTCTATGAACATCTGAAGCAATGTTTCGAAATAATGGTGACGCACTTCTTTCCAGTTCTTTTCCTCCCGGATCAGCAAGGGTAGGTTTTCTTCCAGTGAGTATCCCCACCGTTTCCGGAATTCTACAAATAAATCCGGAGTCCATCTGACACCTCCCGAACTGTTAATTTGAGGTTCATCGGAAAACACCCCTTTTACTATCGGTCCTAAATCAGCTCCCAATATCCGTTCGTATCCGCTCATTGTTAACTCCAGAAACTTTTCTGTTACCCCTTTGTATAGCAGGTCTACATATGAATAACCTGCCATCCATCCGGAGCGGCCATAATAAGTCTTTTTCCAGAGAATGTATTCTCCTTTTTTCCCTTTATAATCGTTGATGTGTTGTGTTATGTCTGTATAGCCATTTTTTTCCTTTTTCTGGCAAATGAAGAATTCCGAAACGTTTTCCGGTAATATTTCGCAAGCAGTCATGCTTAGTCCTTGTCCCTGATTGTAGGATTCGGGCATTGTAGCCGGTACATGCCCTCCGGCATAGCCACTCGGATAGGAGTTTTCATCATAGATCCATATGTCCAGATCGAGCCGTTTACCTACTTCCACACTGTATTTGAACAGCTCATACCATTCGTCGGACATATATTCGGTAATTAAGCCCGGGCGTGGGTGTACAAATGCTCCTCCGAATCCTGCTTCGTGTAGTTCCTGTAACATCCGGTCTATTTCCGAATGAGTTACTTTACTGTTCCAGACCCACAGAGGAGCCGAACGATACTCTTTTGATGGATTTGAAAATTCCTTTTGGAGAGATTTCCATGTTGTGTCTTTCTCTTTTGCCGAAGCACCATTGATAGAAGATAGAACTAAAAAAGCCATGATGACTATTTTAAATAAATCGGATCGTCCTTCTTTTCTTATCATACTAATTTTTAGATATATAATTAATTGGAAAATACTATTTCTGTATCTATGGCAAATATAGCCCAAAAAGGCTGTACTAATGTACTCATTTTAGCCATAGTTAGATGTAGAAAAGGGAAAAGGCGAATAACATACAATATTGGCGGGATTGAATATATTGTAGTTGGTTGGATGGGGGATTCGTGAATTTGGATAGTAAGAGGATTTTATATAATTGATTGTTCGTATCATTCTTAATTTATTCAGATTTGGAATATACCATTATTGTCTGGAACATGTTGTCCCAGATAACTTTATTTGTTAGAGGGCAGCAAATTGCAAATGCAGTATGTTCGATTCCTTCATATTTATATTTGATGACATATACTTTGTCTCCTATCTTTATTTTGGACTTTACATTGTCTTTTAGCTTTTTTAGTTCTTTTGTGGATAGCTTATCTCCATACCTTACAATTGTTATCCATTGTTTATAATTAGAGGTTGCTTTACCTGTTTCTAAAAAGTAAGAACTTTTAGTGTAGCTGATTCTGGTATCTGTATTTCCAATCGTATTTGGGTTGCTGAACCATTTTATATATCTCTTTATTTTTCGAGAGGTATTCAATTCTTCCACGAATTCGTAGGATAGTAGCTGTAAATCATTTGCTGTCTCTACCACATTTGGAGTCCAATTTCTGAATAAATTATTAAAATTGTCCTCACAGGTTTGTATTTCACGACCATATTCATATATAGAAGTTTTAGAATCTTGTGCAGATACTGTATGGGAAATGAAAAAGAAGATGATTACTATATTTATATATTTCATGCTTTTTTAGTGTTTAATTTTATATATCAGATTTTATGTCCTTATACACGCACTAACTGTAGATCATTGTATCAGTAATTTTATTCTTCCTACAGTTTGTTCGGGTATATTGTGGAATGTTTCTCTTTGTACTATTCATGAATATAATTTCTACAAAGATAGTTATTGTGAAAGAAGTGGATATGCTCGTTCTAGCCCAATATGTATGTGGATCTACTATTATGTTAAGATATACATATTTGGCGAAAATATTATGACGCTAATGACCTCAATGTTTATATAGCAGTAATTTGTTTTAAGAATAAAAAAATGTGATCGTTCATATATAGTTTCCTGTGAGTATAGTTGTGAGGTATATTGTATTCAATTACGCCAAAAATGTATTTTAAATATCATTGTACAGATTGGGTATATTAATGGCGAGATTAGGCATAGTGGTTTTGCTTGCTGTGAATTATATTTGTTTCCGGAAACAACATAGAATGATGTTTTTGATTGGTATTTCAATTCTGGTAAAAAAGGTTTGTTGATGTGAGGCTGGAAGTAATTGAGAGGGAGTAAAGAAGCACAAGAATATAGTTGTTTTCTTCTCCCGCTCTTTACTCAAAAAGGAAGAATTGTTTGCTCCTATTATAGATGAGTATGAGGAAAGACTCTCTTTGTTGATTTACACACACACAACTATATACTTTATTGTATCGGTCAATTTTTGATGCATTTAAACAATATATTATCACATAAATATTTATTTAACCATGAAAAACTGTTTTTTTATAGGAGTCGTCATCATTACTCTTTTTTCCTGCAAAACATCCGTAGAGAATAAGTCTCCGACTGATCCACAAGCTACTCCTGAAACTGTAACACTATACAATCGTTTGTTTGATTTGGCTGAAAAAGGTATTATGCTGGGACATCAGGACAGTCCATTGTATGGGCATGGATGGTATGGTGATGAGGAGCGTTCGGACGTTAAAAATATGGTTGGAGACTATCCTGCTATGTTCGGCTTTGAATTAGGACACATTGAATTAGGTTCCGAGTATAATTTAGATTCAGTATATTTTAGCCGGATAAAAGAGCACGTAATAAAACATCATGCTCGAGGCGGTATTTCTTCTTTTAGTTGGCATGCAGATAACATCGCAACCGGAAACTCAACCTGGGATTGTGTACAGGATACAGTTGTACGTTCTGTTTTGCCTGGAGGTGATCTGCATAAGGAATATCTGGTATGGTTGGGACGTTTGGCTGATTTCTTTTTAGACCTAAAAGATGAAACGGGAACTTACATCCCTGTCATATTACGCATGTATCATGAGCATACCGGAGATTGGTTTTGGTGGAGCAGCCAACAATCTACCCCTGAAGAGTATAAACAGTTGTGGATAATGACAATCGACTTTTTACGAAAAACAAAGCAGGTACATCATTTGCTTTATGCTTACTCATCATCCAATGTCGAGAGTAAAGAACATTATCTGGAGCGCTATCCGGGAGATGAATATGTGGATATTTTAGGATTTGACCATTACTTGAAAGGGCGTACACAGGAAAACGTCGAACAATATAAAAAAGATTTTGAGAGAAATATTAAGATTGTGACGGAATATGCAGTTCAGTCTGGTAAACTACCTGTAGTGGGCGAAACAGGCGAAGAGTCTGTATGGGATACTACCTATTTTACGAATGTAATTTATCCTATCATCAACAACTATAAATTAGGCTGGATTTTATTTTGGCGGAATGCTTGGGAAGCGGATAAACCCGATCATTACTATTTACCTTACCCAGGACATCCTTCTGAAAATGATTTCAGGCAATTTGTTGATATGCCTTTGATTTTGATGAACAAAGATATTAATGAGAAATAATTTTATTATAAACTAATATGTTTAATCTTGAAAAAATTGAAATTATGAAAAGAGAATTTTACAAAAGTATGATTTTAGCATTGTCGGTAACCCTGTTGTCTGTAAATGCAAACGCTCAGTTTGCCGGTGGTACCGGAACAGAGGAAGATCCGTACATTATCCAAACGGCAGAGCAATTGAACGAAGTTCGTAATTATCTGGATGGTAATAATTTTCAGTTGAGTAACGATATAGATTTAACTGATTATCTCGCTGCTAATTCTGCTGAAAACGGTTGGCTACCTATCGGAAATGATCCGGAAAGTGGTATTTCAGGAGCATTTGATGGTAACGGACATGTCATATCTGGTTTTTACATCAATCGTCCTGATCTTACCAATGTCGGGTTATTTGGATCGGTAAAGTCAAGCAAATTGTTCAGTGTGAAGAACTTAGGGATTATTATAACTGAAGGAAAAGAAGTAAAAGGGTTGGACAATGTGGCCGGAATCATCGGACAAGTTCCTTATACTGGTCAAACAATTAAAATAACCGAGTGCTTTGTCATTGGAAATATTACAGCTGTAGGTAATGGTGCCGTTTCCGGATCAGCTACAGGAAATGCAGCTCCTTTTATTGCCATGACCTCTGCATTAGGACGCGTAGAGTTACTAAACTGCTATGCTGTTGGTAAGGTATATGGTTTTGCAAAAGCAGGAGGATTGGTAGGACAGGGATATAGAGGAATAAAGATTGAATCATCATATTCTACTTGTGCTGTAGAAGCCGGTACCAATAAAGCACAGTCAAAAGCCGGAGGCCTTATCGGTGAATGTGGTTTTCCTAACGGAAATGCTATTCGTCATGACATACTTTATTCAATTGCATTGAATCCATCTGTTAAAGCACCTAATGCTGTAGAGGATAATATTGGACGCTTGGTGGGATATGAAAAACCGGATAACACGGGTAAATATAATTATGAGGTTGCTTATGCCTGGGCGGATATGCTTGTGAATGATGCAATTGTAACTAACGGGTTGGAAACGAACAAGAATGGATTGAATCAGACCTCTAATGATGTAATTAAAGAAGTACTTTATTTTGGTGACAATATGAATGATTTTCTGTTTTGGGATCCGGCTGTTTGGTCAATGGGTAACGGAAATTATCAGCTGCCTATATTAAAGGCTTTTACAGCCGAAAAACAGCCCAATACCAAAGTCGCTCATTTACCAGAGAACACTGGTACCGGTTTTATAATGGCAGATTCTGGAAAGTTATCTGTATATCCGTCTGTAGCGAAAGATAAAATTGCAATCGCTAACAAAGAATCCGGAACAGAAGTTTCGATCTATGATCAGGTAGGTAAATTGGTGTTGACAAGTTCTGATTCGGAAATTAATGTATCCACATTAAATACTGGTTTATACTTGTTGAACATACAAGGTAAAGTGGTGAAATTCATTAAAGAATAATCACTGGTATATTATCAGTTAAAGAACTAATAGTGGAAAATATCATCTATCAACTTTCAATAATAAATCCATATTATTTATTCGCTTGTATTTAGTAAACAAAATTCCATTATTAGCTCTTTTTTTAATCTAAAATAATAAAATGACATGATCAAATATGTAAAAAATGGAATCCTTGATACCATGAAAAACAGAAGGCGGTTCATTATATTTATCTCCATATTAATGTCTGTATCATCTGTATTTGGGCAAGCAATGAAAACATTGACTGGAACCGTAACAGATTTATCAGGAGAACCATTGATTGGAGTAAGCATTGTCATAAAAGGAACTACTAACGGTACGGTGACCGATATTGATGGAAAATACTCATTAAGTATACCCAGTGAAAATAAAAAGGCTACTTTGATTTTCACTTATGTTGGATATTTAAAACAGGAAGTTATTGTTGCCGGAAAAAACACATTGAATGTTGTCATGAAAGAGGATGACAAACTACTTGATGAAGTAGTAGTGGTGGGTTATGGTGTACAAAAACGAGTGAACATGACCGGTTCGGTATCTTCAATAAAAAGCGAAAAGATGACAACCATGCCGGTTGCTAATGTCTCGAATGCACTGGGAGGCCGGGTTTCCGGATTAGTTACTCAACAAGCTACCGGTGAACCAGGGAATGATGCCTCAACTTTGTATCTTCGTGGAAACAAAAATCCGCTCGTGCTGGTCGATGGTATCGAAAGCGAGTACAATATGATCAACATGGAAGAAGTAGAGTCTGTCACATTGTTGAAAGATGCATCGGCGGTCGCTCCTTATGGTTTAAAAGGAGCCAATGGCGTGGTATTGATTACTACCAAACGTGGGGGGAATTCACAGGGAAAAATTACCTTCAACTATAACGGTGAGTTCGGATGGCAAAAACCCACCAACACGCCCGAATTTATGAGTGCTGCCGACGGATTGCGTCTTAAAAAACTGGCATATGAGATGGATGGTATGAACGACGAAGCCAATGCCATTACCGATGAAATTCTGGCAGCACACGAAACAGATACAGACGCTTATCCCAATACTGACTGGGTGAAAAATTACATGAATACTTCTACCAGTCAAAAACATAATATCGTGCTTCAAGGAGGTAATGATATCATAAAAGCTTATGTTGCGTTGGGATACATGAAGCAGGGTAGCATGCTCAGTGACGATCAGTATTACCGTCGTTATAATGTACGTGCTAACCTTGATTTAAAACCCACTAAGACTACCACTGTTTCTGCAGACTTGGGGCTTGTGTATGACCGTAAAAGAACCAACGCATCCTCTGCAGAAGCGGCCATGACAAATATCTACCGTGCGAAAGCTACGGAAGCAGATGTATACGGCAACGGATTACCCGCCTTTCAATCGTCCATTGGTGGTAGTATGTATCAAACCATTTATGGCGGAGGAGATAAACGCAATGAGAACAACTATCAGAATCTGAGTTTATCTGTCAATCAGGAACTCTCTTTTATCAAGGGACTGTCGATAAAGGGGTTGTTTAATATGAACCGCAAAGACACAAACAGTAAAAACTGGACTTATCCTTATGAGTATTATGTATACGATGCCGCTAATGACAAATACAACAAATCCGAATTACAGTCTGACGAAGAATTGTCACAGTCTACAAGGATAAATGCTTATTATACTGTTCAGGCATATCTCAATTATGCCAATTCATTCGGCAAACACAATCTTTCCGGCTTGTTTGTTTACGAACGCCGGTGGGGAGGAACAAAGGTAAATTATAGTGCCCGCCGTACACAGTTTGATGTGCTGATACCCGAACTGAATATGGGTTCTAAAGATAATCAATATAACTCCGGAACCTCTTCGGCCGAAGCGCAAGACGGTTTTGTTTTTCGGGTCAATTACGATTTCGCCCAGAAGTATCTCGTAGAATTGGCCGGTCGTTATGATCGTACCTATCAATATGCTCCTGACCGTCGTGCTGCATTCTTTCCTTCCATCTCACTGGGATGGCGCATTTCCGAAGAAGTATTTCTGAAAGATGTCCGTAGCATCGATAATTTGAAAATCCGTGCCTCTTATGGTAAATCCGGAAATCCGGTTGGTAACCCTTTCCAATGGAGTCCTACTTATACAGTGGGTAGCGGCTATGTATGGGGAACCGGTACTCAATCCACTGTTTCAGGTTTGTATGAAAGTGCAGAAGCGAATCCTTATCTGACATGGGAAACTGTATTGAAAGCCAATATCGGTTTTGATCTTTCAATGTGGAATGGATTATTGGGAGTGGAAATGGATGTATACCGTGATTTACGACGGGACAAGATTATCATCCCTACAGACGACTTCCCTACAGAATACGGAATCAAGCCTTCTCAATATAATGCCGGAAAAGAAGAGCGTTATGGAGTTGACCTTACCGTAACCAATCACACGGAAATCAACCGTAGTTTCTCTATCGACAATTCTTTTGTATTCGGATTTTCCCGGGATAAACAAGTTGATATAGCAGAATCAATGGGTACTTACAGTATTCCACGCTTTCGCCGGACTGGTAAATCAGCATCGCAATTAAGAGGTTATATTGCTGAGGGATTATTCAGCAGTCAGGCAGAAATTGACAGTTGGGCATACCAGAGCGCTTCGACTCGTCCCGGTGATATCAAGTATCGCGATATCAATGGCGATGGTAAAATAGACAATGAAGATGAAACGATTATTGGCCGTGCCCGTGTACCGGAAATTATGTACGGATATACCTTTAGTGCGAAATACAAGAACTTTGATGTCAGTCTGTTTTTGCAAGGTACAGGACATTCGGATTTCTATATGGGACAAGATGCAAAAGGTTCTTCTGACCGGGGAGTTCGTTTCCCATTCAAAAATGATAAACCCCGAAAGGATCATATCAACTCATGGACTGTAGATAACCCTGATCCCAATGCTAAATATCCACGCTTATCTACCATCGAAAGCATGAACTATGTGACTTCTTCTTTCTGGGTTGTAAATACAGCTTATTTGAAACTGAAATCTCTCGAATTGGGATATAATCTCGAACAGCGTCTGCTTAAGAAAATTCGGGTGGATAACATGCGCATATACTTAAACTTTTACAATTTATGGACTATTTATTCTTCCATGCCAAAAGACTTCGATGTTGAAAACCAAAATTATAATGCTTATCCACAACAGTTTGTAACCTCTTTGGGTATCAATATCACATTTTAATAAAAAGGAATCATGAAAAAGATAATAATATTTGCTACTGTCGGAATAGTCCTTGGATTCTTCAGTTCATGTACAGACTTCATGGATATCGAATCGAGGACATCCATCACTGACGAAGCCGTGTGGTCGAGCAAATCGGCTACCGGACTATATATCAATGAAACCTACCACAGGACTCTTGATGGTCCTTTGTATTGTATGACCAAAGGTATTAGAGACTGGTACTCCTTCGATCATGCTTGGACTGATGATATGGGAATTTCCGGATTTATCTCATTGTCTGAATTTAGTTTTACTGCTGCAACAATTCCCCAGCCAATCAGAGGCAGATGGGATGCTTTATATGAAAACATACGCAGAACCAATCTTGGATTGGAAAAGATAAAAATATCGGAAGTACTGAATGATATCGAAAAAGAGCGGTTCTTGGGAGATATGTATTTTCTACGTGCATTAAATTACTTCGAGCTGTGGCGTTTCTGGGGAGGTGTACCACTGATAAAGAAAGCATTGAATAAAGATGTAGACGATATATACTATCCGAGAAGTTCATCAGAAGAAACTTTGAATTTGATTATAGAGGATTTTAAGGAAGCTGCAAAACGTTTACCTAAACGTTCGGAACTTCCGACTGCTGAATACGGTCGGGCAACCAGAGGGGCAGCCGTAGGCTTTCAGGCTATTGCCTATCTCCATGCTGCGGGTGTAATTGACGCGAAATATTATGAAGATGCTGCAAATACAGCTAATATATTGATAAGCGGTGAACTAAAAGGTGAATATAGTCTGTTCCGTGAAAATGACGGAGACCCTACGGAGAAATCTACTCCCCGAAAGCTAAGTAAAAAAGCGGAGAATTTTGCCAATCTTTTTTTGGAAGCATATGAGGGTAATGAAGAGGTACTTTTTGACGTCCAATATAAAAATCCCGATCGTAATCAGCAAGGTTATCAAACCATTGCAGCTCCCGGATATCCGGGTATAGGCAGTGATTATGGTTGGGGATGCTCTAACCCTTCGCAAATGTTGGTTGATGCTTTTGAGATGCAGGACGGTACCTCTTTCGACTGGAATAATACTGAACAGTCTGCACATCCGTATGAAAACCGGGATGCCCGTTTCTATGCTTCTATCCTCTACGACGGAGTTGTATGGAAAGATTCTACACTCTCACTGAGTACTAATCGGTATGTATGGGACGAAAACAATCGCAGAAAATGGAAAAATGTATCTGACAACCTTCCTAATGGAATGTATTGTTCGAAAGTGGAGTCTACCAAGACTGGTTATTTTATTCGTAAACATCAAAATGAAGAGGTTAGTTGTGGAACTAAAAACCGATATTTGAATATGGACGGTGAAGGCGGAAACCTGATTGTACTGCGTTATGCCGAAATTTTATTAACCTATGCCGAAGCGAAAAATGAAGTATCCGGCCCGGATCAGTCCGTATTTGATGCCATCAATGCTGTACGACGTCGTGCCGGACAACCGGAAATCTCCGGTTTGGGACAAAATGAACTTCGTGAACGTATCCGTAACGAACGCCGTGTGGAATTGGCTTTCGAAAACAAAAGATATTTCGATATTCTACGATGGAGAGCAGGCGATAAGTATCTGACAGGCCCTTTTTACAAAATGGAAATTGTTTACCAAGAGCCTCCTGAAAAAGTACCGACTTCGATCTCTGTACCTATATACAATCCTCGTTCAGTATACTTCGAAAGAATTTTTGATTCACAAAAGAATTATTTGTTACCCATACCACAACATGCAATAAACCGCAATCCTAAATTAGTAGGACACCAGAATCCGGGATGGTAATAGTCAACGAATAAATAAAGAAAAAGTTATGAAAAAAATAATCTATATAGCATTTATTGCTTTGCTTACCGTAACGACAGCCTGTTCAAAAATCGATTACCAAATAAATGAGGCATATGAAACAGCCGAAATAACAGGTATCACTCTCTATGCGGTAAGTGACAAACCGGTTAATGTTGTCGAGTCTTTTGAAATTGATATGGAAAATACATCAGTACAGGCTTTTGTCCCCCAAGGAACTGATCTGACCCATCTAAGATTGGTACTGACAATATCTACCGGAGCTACCGTAACTCCAACTGTGAATGGATTTATCGATTTGAGCGTTCCCAAAGAGTATACTGTTACATCCCCAAACGGTCTGATTAAAAAAAACTGGACGATTGATGTGGATGTCGTTCAGAGCGAATGATCGATAAACGATGATGAAAAGCATTCAGGTGAAATAGTAATATAAAGATAAATTAAAAAAGAAATTCTATAATGAAAAGGAGTTTATTGACACTTATTGCCTTTTTTTGTACGTTAAGTATTTTCTCCTATACAGTTGATATAACCACATTAGGTGCTAAAGGCGACGGAACTACTAATAATACTGCTCTTATACAGAAAGCCATAGACGATTGTTCGGCACATAAAGGAGGAACGGTAAGCGTTCCTCCCGGACAGTTCTTGACCGGAACACTCTTTATGAAATCCAATGTGAATCTGCATCTTAATTTTGGCGCGGAACTCTTGGGTAGCACCGATTTGAGTTCGTATCATAAAGCGTTTCCCGGTCTGAAAGGAAAAGAGACACCCGCCATTATCTTTGCACGTGAAGTCAGTAACATTGCCATAACCGGATTTGGTACGATTAACGGTCAAGGTGCACATCCGAATTTTCAACATGGCAATGACTCCAAAGGAGGTCCCAAACGCCCTAAAATCATCTATTTTATTGGTTGTGAAAATGTCCGAGTACAAGATGTAACTTTAAGAAATTCAGCTTATTGGACACAGGATTATGAGAAGTGTGATGGGGTTGTCATACGCGGAGTTAAGGTATACAGCCATGTTAACTGGAATAATGACGGGCTTGATATCGATAGTCGCAACGTGGTTGTATCGGATTGTTATATCGATTGTGACGATGATGCATTATGTTTGAAAAGTGATACTGATACTCCATGTGAGAACGTCACAGTTACAAATTGTGTATTGAAATCAAATTGTAATGCAATAAAGTTTGGTACATCTTCGTACAGCGGATTCAAGAATATTACAATTTTAAATTGTACGATAGATAGAGCTTCGGAAGACCACATCCGTCAGTGGTACAATAACTATCCATGGATCGGTACCACTCAGAAAACTGCTGTAGCAGGTATTGCATTGGAGTCGGTGGATGGAGGAATTATTGAAAACATTTCTATTTCAGACATTGCCATACGAGGTGTACAGACTCCCCTATTTATTCGCCTGGGTGATCGGAAAAGAACTTTCAGCAAACAGATGAGCCGAATTAATGATGTAATGATAAGTCATATTGTTGCCCGTAGTGAAGGAAAGGTAGCTTGTTCTATAACGGGAGTTCCCGGAGGTGATGTTAAAAACGTTATCATCAATGATGTTATCCTTATTACCGATGCTGAAGTTACCAAATCGGAGATAAATACCGAAGTTCCGGAAGCAATTGATAAGTATCCTGAGAACAGGATGTTCGGTACGATTCTGCCGGCTTCAGGTTTTTACTTACGCCATGTTGATGGCATCACTTTCAATAATGTTAGAATGTCTACCTTGAAACGGGATGAACGTTCTATGTTTTATCTGGATGATGTGAAAAACTTCATTCAAAAGGACTGTACGCTCAACAACGCTCAAGTGACAATAAAGAAGAAATAATGGTTGAACTTTAAAAGTTTGAATAATATGAAAACAATAGAAACAAAGGGGCTTCTGAAGTATTGGAGTCTTATTTTCATCCTTTGTACAAGTCTGTCGCTTCACGCTTCGAACAGCAATTTTACTTTTGGTGTGGGAACGGCTGAAGATCCGTTTATTATTAATACGGCTGAGGAATTGAATCAAATGAGAGATCATCTGAATGCGTATTATAAACTGGGAGCAGACATTGACTTGGCTACGTGGATTACGGACAACTCTCCGGAGACCGGATGGCAGCCAATTGGTACGTCAGCTGCCCCTTTTACTGGAAATATAGACGGAAACGGACATGTTATTGAAAATCTCTGGATAAGTATGAATGCCGAAAATGTCGGCTTTTTCGGAGTGATCGGTGGCGATGTAACTATTAAAAGGTTGGGAATAGTGGTTGCAGACGGTAAAAGAATTACAGGAAACAGTAATGTGGGAATCCTTGCGGGGCTCTCTACAAATGTGGGAGGTATTAAGCAAACCCTTATAAAGGAGGTATACGTCGCCGGAAATGTTGAATCCAAAGGTACTTTAGTAGGAGGAATCATTGGAAGAAATAATAATCAGAACATCATCATTACTAACTGTTATGCTAAAGGCAACGTGTTTGCTACAGCTGATGGAGTAGGTGGTATTATGGGAAGTACGTATGGAGGATGTACTACATTAATAGACAAATGTTATACTCTAAACAACATCCAAGTGGATGGAGGAGGATCTACTGGTGGAATAATGGGTACCGCTAGTGTACCCGATGCGGCTATCGGACAAATGAATGCTACTATATCCAACTGTGTCGCTATCAACAAATCAATTACCGTACGGGATGCAACTCCCAGCCGTATCTTTGCATGGGCTAAGCAAGATAAAATAACGCTTATTGCCAATTTGGCCTTTTCGGGTTGTACTATTAACGGGGCTCCTTTCTCCAGTACCGATGCCAATGGTAGAAACGGACAAGACAAAGATGCTGATGAACTTGCCATACAGAACACCTATGATGGTTGGGACTTTGAATCTGTCTGGACAATGGGAAATGGGGCTTATCAGCTTCCGGTCTTGAAGTCAATTTCACTGGCCTTGCAACCCGTCGATGAATATAATCTGGGAATAGAGTCTGACAATCCTTTTGTTGATTTAGTACCTAAAGGAGGAGAGCTGAATGTAGTGGAGTCCTGTGGAATATCGAATAACGGACGCGAGGATGTGACCGATCTGTTACAACAAGCTATCGATGCGTGTTCTATAAAAAAAGCAACAGTAGTAGTGCCCAAAGGTCGCTACCAGATTCGTCCCATCTTTCTTCGTTCCAATATGACATTGCATCTTGAAGAAGGGGCACAGTTGTTAGGAAGTCGTGCAATTCAAGATTATCGTAATGCATTCCCCGAAGCTGGAGCCATTGAAACCAGCGCTTTGGTATTTGGTAAGAATATTGAAAACGTGAAGGTGACTGGTACTGGAATAATTGACGGACGTGGGAATGCACCTGATTTTCAGTTTGGAAACGGAAAAGGAGACCGTCCTAAGGTGCTTCATCTGGTTAATTGCAGAGACGTTGTGGTAGAGAATGTAACCCTTCAAAATTCCGCTTTCTGGACGGCGCATTTTTTATTGTGTGACGGAGTGAAGATCAGAGGAGTAAAGGTTTACAGCCATTCAAACTGGAATAATGATGGTTTGGATATCGACTCCAGAAATGTGGAAATTGATGATTGCTATATTGATTGCGATGATGATGGCATATGCATGAAAAGTGACCGGGGAATTCCGGTTGAAAATGTAATTGTAAAGAACTGTACCATCCGCACCAATTGCAATGCCATAAAATTGGGTACTGCCGGAAAAGCCGGATTTAAGAATATTAGTTATACCGATTGTGTGATAGAAAAAGCTAGTGAAGACAATTTCCGTAAACATTACGAGAAACTTACCTGGTGCGGTATTACCCTACAGGGGCCATCAACTATCTCTGGTATAGCTTTGGAGTCGGTAAATGGGGGGGTATTAGATGATGTAAGGATTTCAAATATACAGATGAAAGATGTGCATACAGCTATTTTCCTCCGATTGGGAAAACGTGATGGCTCCCCACGAATGAGCGAACTAAAGAATGTTGTCATTTCAGACATCAAAGCTACTTGTGTGAGCAAGGTAGCAAGCTCTATTGTTGGTGTACCAGGAGGTATTATTGATAATGTATTCATTAAAAATGTAGAAATAACTTTGCCCGGTGGCGGCACAATAAATGATGCCAATGCGAATGTGCCTGAGATGATCAACGGTTATCCGGAGTCGAATATGTTCGGTACTCCCTTGCCGGCTTATGGATTTTATGTACGACATGCCAACAATGTCAAATTTGAAAATGTCAGCTTTAAATTGAACGGAACAGATGCCCGTCCGGATTATATATTCGATGATGTGACGGGAGAAGAAATTACCGGTTTATCGCCTGTTGTCGACGGTAAAGATTTCCGGATCACACTTGAGGAAGGATCTTTAAAGATACAACCCAAAGCAGGGAGCTTTATAAATATTGACGTCATTGATATATCTGGAAAAACGGTTTGTTCTGCAATAGATGGTAAAAATGCTATAAACGGTATTATCACAATTAGTTTGCCGGAACGTGGTATCTTTTTAGTATCTATCCGTACAGATAAAGGAAGATTCGTACGTAAGGTTATTAACCTGTAATTTGTCTGAAGATAAGAGAGTAAATATCTTTATAAGTTCCCATGAGGGCATTATATGACACCGGTTTCTCATGGGAATTCAATTTACGATTAAATACCATATGGATTAGAAAGTAAATTATATCGGAAAACTGAATAAAATAATCTGATAATGTAGATATGCTTTTAGAACTAATATGGTATTTCTATATTCTTGATTTTAAATCAATTACTTATGAGAAATTTGATTTTAGTATTAGGCATTATTCTTTCTTGTCAGTTTGCTTTGGGAAATGAGATCGGAAGGCAAAAAATTAACATCAATGCCTGTTGGAAGTTTCAAAGTAAAATATTGTCGAATAATCCGGCATTTGTCGATTTTGATGATAAATCTTGGAGTGTTGTAAATATTCCACATACGTGGAATAACATTGATGCACAGGATGGTGGTAACAATTATTTGAGAACTGTAGGTTGGTATAGAAAATCATTACCATGGAACGATTCATATAATGGTAAGAAATTATATATCGAGTTTTTGGGAGCTTGTCTACAAGCCGAATGCTTTGTAAATGGTAAATCGGCAGGAATTCATAAAGGCGGATATACTGCTTTTCGTTTTGATATTACTTCGCTGATGAAATCCGGAGACAATATTATTGCCGTAAAGGTAGATAACCGTCATTCGGAAGAAATTATGCCGTTAGGCGGAGATTTTTCAGTATTAGGAGGTATCTATAGAAATGTATCTCTAATCGTAGTTGATCCGGTACATGTTGATTTGATGGACAATGGTTCTTCCGGACTTTATCTAACTCCTGTCAATGTCAGTGAATCAAGTGCGGATTTGGAGATAAAAGCCCTTATATTTAATCATTCGTCAGAATCCAAGACGGTCATTATTAATGGGAAGTTAAGAAATCCAGATAGTTTTGAATCTATAGCGGACGTACCTAAACCGACATTTGATGTAACTGCCATGTGTCCGGGTGGAAAAGCGATAAAAACATTGAATGAGTTAGTGACAATAGAACCGGGAAAGTCATATCGGTTTGAAAAAAAGATAACCATTGAGCGACCTCACCTTTGGAATGGTAAGAAAGATCCTTATCGTTACCTCGTTGATTTAGAAATTGAAGAAAATGGAAATGTCATTGATGTGGTTTCCGAATATGTAGGGTTTAGATATTATTCAGTAACAAAAGAGGGATTTTTTTTGAATGGTAAGTTATATCCTTTGCGTGGAGTTGGCAAGCATCAAGATAGGTATAATATGGGATATGCCGTTACTGATAAAGAGCAAAACGAAGATTTTGGAATGATATATGATATGGGGGCGAATGCTATTCGTCTTGCCCATTACCCGCACGATCCTTATATCTATGATCTGTGCGACCGTTATGGTTTGGCTGTATGGACCGAAATACCTCTTGTAGACCGTCCGGGAACGGCTGAGTCTTTCAATGAAGTGACCAAAGATCAATTAAGAGAGTTGATTCGTCAACACTATAATTGTCCGTCGGTTTTCTTTTGGGGATTACAAAATGAGATCAGAGAACAGCATGATACTCACATGAGAATCTTGATGAAAGAGTTGAACGAATTGGCTCATGCGGAAGATCCTTCTCGCCTGACTGTCCAGGCTACCAATCACCATACCGCCAAAAATTGGAATTCGGATGTCTTCGCTTGGAATTATTATCCCGGATGGTATGTGCAAAATCCTCTATTCAGCGGTAAATTAGATAGCTTTAAAGATAGTGAATCAAGGGCTACAGCACTTTCAGAATATGGTGCTGGCGGAAGTATTTACCATCATGAGATAAATCCTGCAAAACCAGTAACAAATGGGGGGGATTTTCATCCGGAGGAGTATCAAAACAAAGTCCACGAACAGGCTATCATTGATATTTCTACCCGGGATTTCGTATGGGGAACCTTTTTATGGAATATATTTGATTTTGCTTCGGACGCTCGAAAAGAGGGTGATCAACACGGAGTGAACGACAAAGGTTTAATCACCTATGATCGGAAAGTAAAAAAAGATAGTTATTATGCTTATAAGGCAAATTGGAGCAATGAACCATTTGTATATATTACTAGCAGAAGATATACGAATCGGAAAGAAGAGGTTACTCCTGTAAGCATTTATTCTAACTGTGAATTGGTGGAACTGTTCGTAAACGGAGAGTCTAAAGGGAAAATCGTATCAAAAGATGTTTGTTGCGGATTTTTTAAATGGGACGGTGTAGTACTTTTGGCAAGTACTGAGAATAAGATTAAGGTGGTAGGCACACAGGATCAGAAAGAATATACTGATGAGGTTGTGTGGACTAAAATAGCTGGTACTACAACTACTTTGCAATCTGATAAGCTTGTTGTGGACAATGATAATAAGCGAATCATCTTTAAGGAAAATATTCCTGTTGAGCAAATCTATTCTTATTTGCGAGCTCTTGACGGAGCTATGTTTGTTGTCGTAGAGGCTGATGGCAAAACACTTGTTACAAAAGGAATGGTTAGTCTTGGAATGAAAATAGTTGTAACGTCTGAAGATACCCAAAATAAGGTAACTTATGAATTTGTTGCCGGACATATTGCGCTAAAGAAAAATATCACAACAGATTCTGAGCAGGTGAACGAAGATAATTTATCCAGCTATGCAGTAGATGGAGATTATAATACACGCTGGGCGTCAAAAGACAAGAATCCTCATTGGCTTGAGATAGATTTAGGGAAAGAGTATATCTTAAATAAAATTACAATTCACTGGTTTAATCCCAATGGAAGTAGAACTTATCAGTATCATATAAAGACTGCTGGTAATGAGAAAAAATTTGAGATAGAGGTAGATCGTTCTGGAAATACTCAATCAAATGCTGTATCTGATAATCTTCAAAGTAAAAGTCGGTTTGTACGGGTTGAAGTTCTTGGAGGTAATGCCCCAACAGCTTATCCGTCTTTGTATGAAATAGAAGTGTCGGGATGGATGATTGAATCGGAAGAATACGGCATTGATTTTGAAAATCATCAGATAAAGATTTTGAATACGAAAGAAAACGTACAAAACCTTACTACTGAAAGATTCTTAAGTAACATATCTTTTGAAGGAAACATGTCGTATGTTTTGAATAGTATGTCATATTTCATACAAGAGAATGATGAGCTTGTCATAACAGATTATTCGGGAAATAAAACGAAATTCAAATGTGTGTTTACAAACAACTTGACTTCTGTTAAAAATACAGATAGGAAGACTTTTCAAATAACCAGTCAGAATAATACACTAACAGTTAGACTGACGGATTTTATAGAACCTGTCACTTTAGAAATCAGGGATCTGCTTGGACATACGATTGTTACCGAAGAAATTTCAAATGGCTATACTTGTCGGTTGGACAACGGATTTTATTTGGTTAGTTTATCAAGCCCGCAACTAAGTAGTGAAACAGTTAAATGTTTAATTAAATAATGGTTTTATTCCAAAAATGAAATCAGGATATAATAATTCTTTTTGTTAATATATACTCAAACATTATGAAGAAATATTTATTATTGGCGTTTTTTGCTTGGGCAAACGCAGGAGTTTTTACGATGCAAGTAAGTGCATTCAGTGGTAATGGCAGCGGAAATGCTGAAAGTCCTTATCTGATAACGAAGGCAGTAGAACTGGACGAAGTACGGGATAACCTTACCGCCCATTACAGATTGATGAATAATATTGATTTAACAGACTGGATTACGCAAAATTCGCCAGTTAAAGGTTGGGAGCCGATAAACGGATTTAAAGGCTCACTGGATGGAAACGGTTTTGTTATTTCAGGATTTTGGATCGAAAGACCGGAAACTGAAAATATCGGACTTTTCGGGAGTTTATCCGGAGGTACGATAAAAAGAATCGGTTTAGTTATTCCGGAGGATAAGAAGATTACAGGACTCAAAAATGTAGGAACTTTTGTAGGTCATACTCCTTATTCAACCACAGGGATAGTGATTGAAGAATGCTTTGTGAAAGGGGGTGTGGTTGAAGCAAAGAATTCGGCAGCCGGTGGTATTATGGGATATACTTCTACAACTACTGTGGTGACTATACGCAATTGTTATGTGGCAAATAAGATGATAATAGGTGCTGATGGTGCAGGTGGTTTGATTGGAACGGCCTATCGTGATGTAACGATGGAAAATTGTTATTGCACCAGTGTCGTTAAATCTACCAATAATGATAAATCTGCCGGTGGGCTTGTGGGAGGAACAAACGATGCTGGCAAGAATTATACAGTGAAAAATTCTGTTGCTTTAAATCCTGATATTATTTCTGCAAAATCGGCGGGACGTATCATTGGTTGGGTAAAAAACAGTTCAAAAACTTCATTCTCCGAAAATTTAGCTTTTGATGAAATGTTGATAGATGGTAAAGTTGTAACTGATGGTATGGAAAATAACAATAATGGTTTAGGGAAAACAAAAAAGGAACTAAATGAAGAATCTACTTATCTGGCCCTCGGTTGGAATTTTGATGTGGTTGATGGTGTATGGATGATGGGCAACGGAAAATATTCACTTCCGGTATTGAAAAATATTTCTGTAGATCAGCAACCGAAAGTGACTCCAGAACATTTATATATAGAAGGAATGACGAATGTAATAACCGAGAAAGAATCTTCTTTATTGATTTATCCGCGTGTAACAAAAGAGAAAATCACCATTACAAATAAGGCTTCGGCTTCAATGGTAACCATATATGATTTGACAGGTCGTATCATGCTGCAATCTGACATGTCTATTTTAGATATTTCGTCTTTCACCAATGGAGTTTATTTGGTGAAAATCGAAAATGAGATAGTTAAAATTATCAAGAGATAGGTGTCGTTTTTAGTTTAACGTGGCTTCTATATAATTAGAATATTGTCAGCCGCCCGTCATTACTAAAATTTAGTTCAATGGCGGGTGTCTTGTTGAATAAAATATAATGTTTATATCGAACTAGCGCTATAATACGTAATGTTTTTGGAATTATTCTTTATTCTGTATAGAAAGTCAAATGTTTGCTATTATGAAGAAAACTTTGTAATTCTCTAAATAAAGTGTTATGTTTATGAAATATCTATTGAATATTACTTCGTGTAGGTCACTTTTTTTTCTCTTCGTAATGTGTTACTGTGTATCCGGATTTTCTCAAGAGGTGAATGTACCGATTCAATTGCGGTGTGATTTGCTGTTACAGACTGATTATCAGTCTGCGCATGGATTCGCTGTTCCGACGGAATGGAAAGCTGCTATGTCAGGCAAGTATGAGTGCGTGAGAATCCTTACACAGACCCCTTCTTTTGGCTGGAATATCCCTTGTTGTGAGTCGGGAGCGACGATGCAGACGGCTTATCAGATTTTAGTGGCAAGTACAGAAGCAAAGTTGAAGGAAAATAAAGGGGATGTATGGGATTCCGGGAAGGTGGAGAGCACACAATCATCCGGTATAATCTATGATGGAAAGCCTCTTGTCGGCAATCATCTTTATTTTTGGAAAGTAAAGATATGGGATGAGAAGCAAACGGAAAGCTCCTATTCTGATGTAGCTGTCTTCTTGACAGATAAGGAATTACAGAAACATGCGACTGCACGGTATCCTCTTCAAAAACAACAGGAAATACCTGTTTATATCCAAAATGTGAAAAACAAAGTATTGGTGGCGGATTTTGGTAAGGCAGCCTTCTGTGGGCAACTTTATCTGACTCTGACTTCAGATAGCGGTCAGGATACAGTACTTGTACATACCGGAGAAGCGATGACATCGGAAGGGTGTGTAAACAGAAAACCCGGTGGTAATATTCGATATGGTAGATATCGTATTCCCTTACGTTCCGGAACTCATACTTATCAGATTCAGTTTCGTCACAGTGGCGGTGGCATTAAGATGCCTGATTATATAGGCGAAGTGGTTCCTTTCCGTTATGTGGAATTGGAAAACTATCAGGGTAGTGCCGATAAAACCTTGTTGGTACGCAATGCTGTGTACTATCCTTATAATGATGAGGCTTCCTATTTTGAATGTTCGGATAGCATTTTGAATCAGGTATGGGAATTATGTAAATACAGTGTAAAGGCAACTTCTTTCACAGGGCAATTTATCGATGGGGATCGCGAACGATTGCCTTATGAAGGGGATAATTATATCGGGCAACTGACAGCTTATTGCGTTGACGATGAATATAATTTGCCACGTTATTCACATGAGTACTCTATTACCCATCCTACCTGGCCTACCGAATGGATTCAGATTTCTGTAATGACGGCATGGTTGGATTATCTTTATACCGGTGATTTGCGTTCTATCCGTTATTATTATGATGATTTGAAAGCCAAATGCCTGATGGATTTTGAGACGGAAAATGGTTTGATTGTTGTATCGGGCACAGAAAAACAGAAGAATCCGCAAATAATGGCAAAGATACATCATAAAAAAAGTATTAAGGATATTATTGACTGGCCGGTGACAGAACGCGATGGATTTGTTGTAGATAATGCCTGCAAATCAGTTATTAACGCATATTATTATCGTGATTTAGTATTAATGTCAAAAATGGCAAGGGCATTGGGTAATGAAGAGGATGAACTCTTTTACAGAAAGAAAGCGGCACGTGTGAAAAAGAGTTTCCAACGCCTGTTCTGGGACAGGAAAAACAAACGTTATCGGGACAGTGATAATACAGAACACGCTTCTTTACATGCCAATATTTTCCCATTGGCTTTCGGATTAGTAGATGAAAAGGATAAGGCGCCTGTTATGAAATATATTCGCAGTAAGGGAATGGCTTGCAGTGTGTATGTTGCACAATTTCTGCTGGAAGCAGTATATGGGGCGGAAGATGGAAATTATGGACTTTCATTGATGAATTCTACCGATGACAGAAGTTGGTATAATATGATTCGTGAGGAGAGTACAGTATCGATGGAAGCATGGGGAAATAAATATAAAGGTAATCAAGACTGGAACCATATTTGGGGAGCTGCTCCCGGTAATATTATTATGCGGGAATTAATAGGAGTAAAACCGGTTTCTCCAGGCTGGAACAAGTTTCAGATTAAACCTCAATTGGGAGAGTTGAAATGGGCGAAAGCTAAAGTACCTACTATTAAAGGGGCAGTAACGGTGGAGTATAATCAGACTGGTGAAACTTTTTTAATGAAGGTAAGAGTACCCGGAAATACCGAAGCGGAAGTGATTCTTCCGGCAAAAAAAGATATAAATAAAGTAAATGTTAACGGACAGTTGGTAAAAACGATATTAAAAGACGGAAAGGTATTTTTGCCGGTATTAAGAAGTGGTGTTTATCATATAGTCTTGAATTGATATTTTTTATTTATACGGATTGGTAATTAAATGTATAAAGGAACAATAATGTTCTAAAAAATACATATTAGGCGAACACAGATACATTTTTTGGGTAAATGATGTATACTTTGGGGATAGTGTATTTTTTTAGTATACATCTTTTGTGGATTTATTTACTCTTTTCTTTTTTGTTATCAATAGTGCAAAAATAGTATAATATACTGCAAGTGTTGGTATGTTACATTTATGGCGAGATTAGGCATGTTCGTTTGAGGGGGTGCGGCATATATTTGTAACAGAAAATAATTCTCTTTTTCAGTTATTTTTAAGGTGAAAATATTTGTCCAGGTGAATTTTTGTTTATTAAATCTTTAATATTATGTATATGAAAAAACATCCTCCTTGATTTGAAATTCGGATAGGTAGAAAAGAATCTTATTATTATCTCTTTTTTAATTTGTAACTATTACTATTTCATTATTAATCAACACACAATTATGCAAAAAACACTTGATGCTCAAAAAAAAGTGACTTGCAGGCATTGTTGGCCTAAAGGTATTATGCCACTTTCTAAAAAGTCAGTTTTAATGGCTACTGTTTTGTCGTTCGGATTGGCAATGACTGTCGAAGCCTATGCATTGGACGAAACTTTTTACTCCGTATCAACGCCGGAGTCGTATGCAACACCACAAGCTACATTTACTGTAAAGGGAAGGGTTAGTGATTCAGAAGGAAATGGAATTCCCGGTGCTACTGTAAGGGTAAAAGGTACTCAAAAAGGAACGGCAACTGACCTGGACGGAAATTACTCATTAACGGGGGTTGCACAAGGTGCTGTTTTGGAGTTCTCATTCATTGGTTATATTTCGGCAGAGAAAGTCGTTAAAGATAAAACGATTAATATTATTTTATATGAGGACTCCCGGACATTGGATGAAGTAGAAGTGGTTGCTTTTGGTACTCAGAAGAAAGAGAGTGTAATCGGTGCAATCAGTACGCTGAAGGTTTCTGAACTAAAAGTACCGACCAGTAATTTGACGAATGCGCTTGCAGGGCGTGTAGCCGGAGTGATTTCTTATCAACGTACGGGTGAGCCTGGAGTAGATGACTCAAATTTCTTTGTACGTGGAGTTACTTCATTCGGATACGCCAAATCGCCCTTAATATTAATTGATAATATAGAGGTAAGTACTGCAGATCTGTCGCGTTTACAACCGGACGACATTGAAAGCTTTTCTATCATGAAGGATGCTACGGCAACAGCTTTGTATGGATCACGTGGTGCCAATGGAGTTATTCTGGTAAAAACGAAAGAAGGACAGGCCGGTACCATGAAACTAAATTTACGTGTTGAGAATTCGATCTCAACTCCTACTAAAATGCTGGAACTGGCAGATCCTATTACTTATATGAAGTTGCATAATGAGGCTATCCTGACTCGTGATCCTTTGCATGCATTGTTATATTCGGAAGATAAGATTGATAATACTGTTCCGGGACATCCAACTGCCATTTATCCTGTAACGGACTGGAGAAAGGAACTGCTGAAAAATTATACGATGAACCAGCGTGTAAACTTGAATATCAGTGGTGGTGGTAGTGTGGTTAATTATTATGTAGCCGGCTCGTTCAGTCAGGACAATGGTATACTGAAAGTAGATAAAGCCAACAATTTCAACAATAACATTAAGATACGTAATTATTCGCTACGTTCTAATGTAAACATCAAACTTACTAAAACAACCAAGCTGATGGTTCGTATGAACGGTTCATTTGAAGACTATAATGGTCCGTTGAATGGCGGTTCTGATTTGTATGGAAAAATAATGCAGACCAATCCTGTATTATTCCCCGCTACTTATCCGAAAGATGCTGATCATGCCTATCTGAAACACATCATGTTTGGTAACTATGGCGATGGTAAGTATATCAACCCATATGCGGAACTGGTTAAGGGATACAAAGAGTCCGGACGAGATAAGATGGAAGCACAGTTTGAATTACATCAGGATCTGGATTTTGTGACAAAGGGATTGAAGTTACGCGGATTGTTCAATACTTCCCGTTTGGCTACCTATTCTACCAGTCGTCAATACAAACCGTTCTACTATAAGTTGGGACAGTACAATTATATGGATCAGACTTATATGGTGGATATTATTAATCCGGACGGAGGAACTGAGTATCTGGACTTTGGCAAGGGTGAAAAGACAGTTCAGGCTAATATGTATATGGAAGCGGCTTTAACTTATAACCGCGAATTTGGAAAGCATGGAGTGGGGGGGCTATTAGTTATGCAGTTGCGTAATAATCAGCAACCTAATGCTGAAACTCTTCAGACTACATTGCCCAAACGTAATGTCGGTCTTTCCGGGCGTCTCACTTACTCATATGATAATCGTTATTTTATAGAAGGAAACTTTGGTTATAATGGTTCCGAACGTTTTGACAAAAGTCAGCGCTGGGGATTCTTCCCGTCTGCAGGTATTGCATATGTTATTTCTAATGAAAAATTCTTCAAGCCGGTGACTCCGTATATTCAGAACTTGAAACTTCGTGCCTCTTATGGTCTAGTTGGTAATGATAATATTGCAAAGGATACAGACCGTTTCCTTTATTTATCCGAAATTAATATGAATAACAGTGGTTCCGGAGCAAGTTTTGGTTATAATGAGGGAGCTTATCGCCGAAATGGAATTTCGGTAAGTCGTTATGCTGATCCTAATATCACTTGGGAGATTGCCAAGAAAACAAACTTTGCCTTGGAAATGACCGTTCTGGATGCGCTGAATATTACTGCAGAATATTATATGGAGAATCGTTCTAATATATTCCAGGAGAGAAAAGATATACCTAAAACAATGGGACTTTGGGTAACTCCAAAAGCCAATCTTGGTAAGGCGAAATCTCATGGAGTAGACCTTTCGATGGATTACAATAAATACTTCAGTAATAAAACCTGGTTACAATTGCGAGCCAACTTTACTTACGCTACTAATGAGTATGTAGAATATGAAGAACTGGATTATCCGAATGCCCCATGGAAAAAGCATGTAGGTAATTCTATCGGTCAGCAATGGGGATACATCGCTGAAGGATTATTTGTAGATGAGGAAGAAGTTAAGAACTCTCCGGTGCAGTTTGGAGAATACGGTGCCGGTGACATCAAATACCGGGATGTAAACGGAGATGGTATCATTTCGGAACTTGATGAGGTACCTATCGGATATCCTACCGATCCGGAGATTGTGTATGGTTTCGGAGCTTCTTACGGATTTAAGAATTTTGATATTTCCGTTTTCTTCCAGGGGTTGGCAAGAGAATCATTCTGGATTGATTATGGTAAAGTTTCTCCTTTCTTTGACGATCCGTCAACTGGTGCTCGCGAAAATAATCAGTTGGCAAAGTTTATTGCAGACGATCATTGGTCGGAGAACAATCGTAATATTTATGCTGTATGGCCCCGTCTGGCTGACAGTTCTATTGAAAATAATGCGAAGAAAAGTACTTGGTTTATGCGCGACGGATCTTTCCTGCGCGTTAAGCAAGTGGAAATAGGTTACACATTGCCACAAAACTTAATCCGTAAGGCCGGATTGAAGAACCTGCGTGTGTATTTCACCGGAAACAATCTGTTCTGCTTCAGTAAATTTAAAGAATGGGATGTCGAACAAGCTGGTGACGGGTTGAAATATCCGGTACAGAGAATATATAATATTGGTCTGAATCTGACCTTCTAATAAAAAGAATGATACAATGAAAAAGCTAAATATATTATTATTAGCAGCATCGCTGTCATTGGGATCTTGTAATAATTATCTGGATATTGTACCCGATAATATTGCTACAATAGACAATGCTTTTACAATGCGCACCGAAGCGGAGAAATATCTCTTTACTTGCTATAACTACATGCCGGCCCATGGCTCTAAAAGTGATCCGGGATTTTTGGGTGGTGATGAATTTGTTTTCACAACTTATCATCGTGATAATTCCAACGTGAAACCTGCCTGGTATCTTTCACATGGAATGCAACGTTCCAGTGACCCTTATTTTAATTATTGGAACGGAGCACAGGAAGGGAAGAATCTGTATCGTGGTTTGAGGGATTGTAATATTTTCCTGGAGAATATTGGTAAGGTGCCTGATATGGATGTATCGGAAAAAGAACGTTGGATCTGTGAAGTGAAATTTTTGAAAGCATACTATCATTATTGGTTGGTACGTATGTATGGGCCGATTCCTTTGGTGAAGGAAAACATTTCGGTAGATGCTCCTACAGATGAGACGAAAGTATATCGTAATACGTTGGACGAATGTTTTGAATATATCATTAGTCTGTTGGATGAAGTCATTGATAATCCGTATATGCTCGATAAGATAGAAAATGAGACCGAAGAATTGGGACGTGTATCCAAAGCGGTTGTCTATGCTATGAAAGCGGAGATAATGATGACTGCTGCAAGTCCGCTATTCAATGGAAATACGGATTATCTCGGATTCATGGATAACCGGGGAGTTGAGATTTTCAATCCCCAAAAATCAGAAGTTGAGAAACTGAAAAAGTGGGAAGATGCGGCAGAGGCTTGCCGTCAGGCTATCGAATTCTGTAAAGGTGTGGGATATGACTTGTTTAAGATGGAGTATTTCGACTATAGTAATATGTCGGATGATGCGAAACAGGTGATGCAGTTACGTCAGATATTGTATGAGAGATGGAATTGTGAAATGATTTGGGAGAATTCCAATTCCTGGTTCCAGTATCAAGGACATTGCATGCCACGTGGATGGACATCTGAGACTGTGAATAATACAAGTGGTGCAACGGGCAACATGGGTGTTTCCCTAAAAATAGCCGAGCAGTATTATACCAAAAATGGTATACCGATGGAAGAAGACAAGGATTGGAATTATGAAAACCGGTTTGCTGCGGCTAAAGTAGGAAACGATAATGCTGCTTATATGGCGAAAGATCAATGGACAGCTAACTTCAACCTGAATCGCGAACCTCGTTATTATGCTTCTTTGGGATTTGACAGAGGAATCTGGATGGGACAAGGAACTAAAGATGTTTCTAAATCGAACTATCTGAAGGCACGTGCCGGTGAACCTGCTGCCAATGCATTTGAAACTTCTTGGTGTATGTCCGGTATCTGGCCTAAAAAACTGGTACATGATGAAACTGTATTGACAAAGACTAATATTACTTATCAGAAGTATCCGTTCCCGATTATGCGTATGGCTAATCTCTATTTGTTGTATGCCGAAGCATTGAATGAAATCAAAGCTCCATATACAGAGGTACTGCCCTGGATTGATAAGGTTCGTGAACGTGCCGGACTGGAAGGCGTAGAAACTGCATGGACCAATCATTCTACGGATCCGGAGAAGTTTAAAGATCAAACCGGTTTACGTGAGATTATTCATCAGGAACGTTTGATTGAATTGGCTCTGGAAGGACAACGCTATTGGGATATTCGTCGTTGGAAAAAAGCATTGACAGAGTTTAATAAACCTGTTACCGGTTGGAATTTATTATACAATTCGGCGGATGATTATTATAAAGAAACATTGATTTATAATCAGACATTTACTGTACGTGATTATTTCTGGCCGATTGTAGATGCTGAGACCTGGCGTAATAAGAACTTGAAGCAGAATTACGGATGGTAATAAGAAGAAATTTCAAATTAAAAAGAATTCCTATGATTATGAAATATAGTAAATTATTCGTGTTGGCTGCCGGTATTATCTCATTTGCAGCCTGTAACGGTGATGCGGATGTGAATTATGCATCGGGAAGTAAGGAAGCTCCGCAACAGGTAACTGTCAGAGAAGTGAAAAATCAGAACGGAGGCGCTATTATCTATTACACCCTTCCGGATGATCCTAATCTGAAATATGTAAAAGCGGTTTATGAAATGAAACCGGGTGTCGAAGCAGATGCAAGAGCTTCATATTATGTTGATTCACTCGTGGTTGAAGGATTACAGCGTGGAGGTGTGCATCAAGTTAAATTGTATTCGGTAGGGTATGGCGAAGTTGCTTCGGCTCCGGTTATTGTGGACATTGATGCTAAAACTCCGGCCTTTCAGGAAATCTGCCATACATTGGAGTATGATAAAACCTTCTCAGGGGTAAAAGTGAACTTTGAAAATACGACGAAAGCCAAAGTAAGTATCGGAGTTTTGAAAAAGCAGCCGGATGGCAAGTGGACGCAACTCTATATGCATTATACTGAAGCATCTTCCGGAAACTTTGCTGTACATGGACAAGATGCGGTAGAAACTGAATTTGGTTTCTATGTACGTGACCGTTGGGGGAATTTATCTGATACCGTTTCGTTTATTACTACTCCTATACTTGAAGTGGAATGCGATAAGAAGTTATTTAAAAATGCCAAGTTGCCTACGGATGAGTGGGAATGCCATAAATGGGCATCCGAGCAGAGAAATGCAATTGAATGTGTCTGGGATGGAAGGACGATTGGTTTGCCGATGTATCACTCGAAGAATATAACCATGCCACGTCATATTACTATTGATCTGGGTAAGAAATATCAGTTCAGTCGTTTTGTCTATCATACACGCCATGATAATACTTCTGTTGGAGTAGAAGCATATGTGAAGGGACATGTTCATCTGTTCGAACTGTATGGAAGTAATAATCCGAATCCGAATGGGGAATTTGATGAAACATGGACCAAGATTGGTGATTATGAAACGAAGAAGGTTTCAGGAGGCGGTCCGAATGATCCTGTAACAGAAGATGATCGCAAAGCAGCTATTGCAGGAGAAGAATTTGAGGTACCGGCAGAAGCAGAGGCTTATCGGTATATTCGTTTCCGTGTTCTGGAAACCTGGGGAATCTATGGTTCATGGGGAGAATATGAAGCAAGTAGCTTTATATATATACAGGAGTTGACTTTCTACGGAGTAGGCGTTGATGAACCGTAGTATCCGGCAGAAACAGATTTTTATTTTAGAATTTAGTAAAACTATAAATATGAAAAAAGGTATATTATATACATTGCTGACAGCTATTATAGTATGTATGGTAGGCTGTGACGGTATGGATGCCACATATGCGGATTTTATAAAGAACGGGCCTATAGTATATATTGGCAAGGCCGATTCTTTGAAAGCTTTCTCCGGGAAAAATCGTATCAAACTGACTTGGCAGATGCAAAATGACCCGCGTGGTGTAAAGGCGCATATCTATTGGAAAGACCGGACTGAGTCTGTTGAAGTTGATTTGGACCGCTCACAGAAGGAGTTAGAGTATACACTTGAAAATTTGCAGGAAGCATCTTATGTATTTGAAGTAGTAATTTATGATAAGTATGGGCATTATTCGTTACCTGCTGAAATTACGGGTGAGGTGTACGGAGAGGTCTATATAGGTTTTCTGAACCCACGTAGTTACACAAAGAAAAGTGGCAAAGCTGTTTATTTCAACAAGGATACTCAAAAATGGGAGATGATTTTAAATGCTATCCGGGATAAAACATTAGTTAATACGGAGGTTGTTTATAAGGATGAGAATGGCAATGAAAAAACACTTTCATGGAGTGAACGAACAGCTTATACCCTGACTCTTGAAGGATATGCGGAAGGAGGAATGGTTAAATACAGAAGTTGTTTCCTACCTCAGGAAGGAGCTATTGACGAATTCTGGACTGACTATACTTATTTAGCAGGCAGCGAATGAAAACAAGGATTTAGTTGATATAATAGTCTATTCTGTAAAAGTACGTATTTAATGGTGTGTTAAATACGTACTTTTTGTATATAAGAGTACGTATTTTTAGGGTATAAAAGTACGTACTCTTTTCATTAAAAGAATCGTATATGCTTTTTCTGTTAACAATGTTAATCAAATGGTGGATAGCTTAGAAAGAACTCAATAGGGTAATGTATGTATAACTGATTTTTTTCGTTTCAGTTTATGAGCTTTCTGCAATCTGATTATAGATGATTCCAGTAAATGAGGCTTGTCTTTAATTTGTTTTTCTGATATATGATGTATCGTAATTCTTGTTTTTCAAAATAAGAAATTAGACATGGGTGTGTTTAGGTTAATTTTCGCTAAATGAGGACTTAAAAACTGTGTCGGGCTAAAAAACATACACATTAGGCGAGTATGAATACAGACAATTGATTATTTTTTACTAAAATAGCAGGCGGCCTTTTGAAAGAGTTAAAAACCAATTTTTTCTATACTGGCTCTAAGTGTTTGAGTATGCATATGTGCCAAAAGTGTATTTCTGGTGTACATGTCCGGTTTATATCTATATATGGCTAAAATGGGCATGTTGTATCCCTTATTCTTTGTCTACATTTGCTTTCAACAAATTAAGTAACAAGTATGATGAACAAGCTATTATGTTTTTTGCTATTATTTCTGTCTGTCTCTAACACAACACAAGGGAGTAATGTAAATTATGCCAGAAACACTGACAGGATTTGGTTGGATTCTAAGGAGGTCCATCAAGGGGAGTATATTTGGAAAATGAAGAAAGTGGATGAGGTGAAGGCTTCTGCCGGAGAAGTTTCGTCATTTGGATATAATACAAGTGACTGGCTTTCTGCTGTAGTTCCCGGAACGGTATTGAATTCTCTTGTTTACAATGAGAAGTATCCCGAACCTTATTATGGAGTAAATAACAAACTGGAGTCGGATAAAATCCCCGATATATCAAAGGTAGGACGTGAATTTTATACATATTGGTTTCGTACGGAGTTTGATGTTCCCGAGTCTTTCAAAGGGAAGACCATATGGTTACAACCGGATGGCATCAACTACCGGGCAGAAATATGGGTGAATGGCAATCTGCTGAGTACCATTAATGGTATGTTTATAAACGATTATATAAATGTGACGGATTTTGTGAAGACAGGAGGTAAGAATGTACTTGCCGTCAAAGTCTATCCGGTGGATGTACCGGGTACTACAATGTCTAAGCCCTGGGGAGCTGTCGGAGAATTCCATAATGGAGGTAACGGAAACATTGGTTTGAACACAACGATGCTGATGACTGTAGGTTGGGACTTTACCTTTATGGATGGTATCCGTGATCGGAATACAGGTATCTGGAAGAGTATCTCTTTGTATACCACGGGCACAGTGGCTTTACGTCATCCGTTCATTAAATCGGAATTGAAAAAGCCGGGGTATGATGTAGCACGCGAGACGATTTCTGTGGAAGTGAATAATCCTTTGAACTCTACGGATACGATTGATTGTGTGGTGAGAGGAGAGATTGTCGGTGAGAATATTATAGTAGAGAAGCCGCTTCGTATTCTGCGCGGTGAGGACAAAACGGTTACGTTTACTCCTGAGGAGTTTTCTCAGTTATGTATACAGAATCCCCGTTTATGGTGGCCGGTCAATAAAGGACCTCAGAATTTGTATGAACTGAAAATGACTGTTTCTGTGGATGGAGTGGTTTGCGATTCTGTTAAAACGCGGTTTGGTATCCGTGAAATTACTTCTGATACGAATACACCGGATAAATCACGCGTATTCTATGTAAATGGAAAACGTATCTTCATTCGTGGTACAAACTGGATTCCGGAAGCAATGCTTCGTGGTTCGGATGAACGTACTTATGCTGAATTGCGTTACACGAAGCAGTCCGGAATAAATCTGATTCGTTTTTGGGGCGGCGGTATTGCCGAATCTGATTATTTCTTTCAGCTTTGTGATGAATTCGGGTTACTCGTCTGGCAGGAATTCTGGATGACGGGAGATACACGCCATCCGCAGGATAAAGGAGTTTATTTAAGTAATGTGGAATCAACTGTGAAACGTATCCGCAATCACCCGGCTCTGGCCTATTACGTGGCTTCCAATGAAAGCTCGGAAGTGACGGGTACACGCGAATTACTGATGGAACTTGACGGAACACGCGGCTATCAGATGCAATCGGAGTGTGAAGGGGTACATGACGGAAGTCCATATAAGCAGGTGAACCCGATGCAGCATTATGAAAATACAGCCTCTCCCAGAGGTAGCCGTGTAGATGGTTTCAATCCTGAATATGGTGCTCCTACACTTCCTACGGTAGAGATATTGAGGGAGATGATGGATGAAAAAGATCTGTGGCCTATTAATAAAGAGGTGTGGGATTATCTGGATGGCAATGGTTTCCATCTGATGTCTACCATGTATAAAGACTTGGTAAATAACTACGGTGAGTCTTCTTCTATTGATGAATTTGCCCAGAAAGGTCAGTTTGTGGGAGCTATGAACTCAAAGAGTATCTGGGAAGTCTGGAACTATAACAAGCTGGATTATGGAGATCGTTTCTGCTCCGGATTGCTTTTCTGGTATCACAACTGTCCCGTACGTCAGGTCAGTGCCCGTATGTGGGACTGGTCTCTGGAGCCAACTGCATCTCTTTATCATACGGCAAATGCACTTGAACCGTTGCATGCACAGTTTGATTACCTCAAGAATACGGTATCTGTAGTCAATGACTATTATAAGCCTTTTGAGGGTTATACAGTAGTGGCACAGGTGTATGATATAAACAGTAAGAAAGTATTTGAAGAGTCTGCTAAGGTGAACTTACCGTCAGACGGAGTTGTGAATGATGCATTGACAATTCGTTTCCCGGAGGATATCTCACAAGTGCATTTTATTAAGCTCAGGCTGAAAGATGAAAAGGGAAAAGAAGTCTCTTCTAACTTCTACTGGCGTTCCAACGACAAATACGAAGGTAAGGAAACATTGACCGGTCCTACTTCTTCCGGTTTTGAAGATTTAGCTAAGCTGAAACAGGCAAAGCTTAATACCTCTTATAAAGTAAGAAAGACGGAGGATAAGTATTTCGTGGATATCACTTTGAAGAATACTTCCAATTCCATTGCTTTCTTCAATCAGTTGCAATTTCTGGATCAGGAACTCCGCCCGGTTCGCCCGTCATTCTATACAGACAATTTCTTTTCACTCATGCCGGGTGAAAGTAAATCTGTAACGATAGAGACTGCCGATAAGAATCTGCAGAATGCGCCGGTATTGGTTGTTAAAGGGTGGAATGTAGATAGAAAGCAGTTTAACCTGAAGAGATAAATTACCGGATGAAAATAAATAGAATCATAACGTTACTATTGGTTGCGATTCAGTTTTCAGTGATGGATGCCCGCCCCTTGCAACAATTTTTACACGAGGGGTGGAGTTTCCGTCAGGCAAGGGGTACAAACTGGTATCCGGCTACTGTCCCGGGAGTTGTTCATACCGATTTGTTGAACAACGGACTGATTGAGGATCCGTTTTATCGTTTGAACGAACGGGGCGTACAATGGGTGGACAAAGAAGACTGGATGTATCGTACCACTTTTGATGTGAGTCCGGAACTTCTTTCGAAAGAGAATATTATCTTACGTTTCGACGGATTGGATACCTATGCGGATGTTACTTTGAATGGAAAGAAGATTCTTTCTGCCGACAATATGTTCAGGGAGTGGCAGGCAGATGTCAGGTCTCTTTTGAAATTGAAAGACAACCAACTGGAAGTGTACCTGCATTCACCCATCAAGATAGCGATGCCTAAATGGGAGGCGGTTCCATTCCAGTATCGTAGTTCTAATGACCAATCGGAGAATGGAGGACTGTTTGATCGTAAAGTAGGGGTGTTTGTACGCAAAGCCGGTTATCATTTTGGTTGGGATTGGGGGCCGCGCCTGGTTACTTCGGGCATTTGGCGTCCGGTTACTCTTGAAGCCTGGAACGATGCCCGTATCAATGATGTGTTTTACAATCAGAAGGCGGTCACGGAGCGCGAAGCATCTATTGATGTAGTGGTAGAACTGCTGGCAGATAAAGAGGTGACGGCAGAACTGAAAGTGGTGAACTGCACGGATCATCGCACGGAAAACCGTAAGTCTGTGCATCTGACCAAAGGTTTGAATAAAGTGCCTGTATCGTTTACCATGAAGAAACCTAAACTATGGTGGACAAACGGGCTTGGAGAACCTTTCCTGTATGATATGGCTGTGACCCTGGATCTGAACGGGACGGAGGTCGATGTAAAAGAGCAGAAACTGGGAATTCGTTCGTTGAAAGTAATTACTGCCCCCGATCAATACGGAGAGAGTTTCTATTTCGAACTCAACGGGAAACCTCTTTTTGCCAAAGGCTCCAATTATATTCCTTGTGATAACTTTCTGCCCCGGGTTACGGATTCTATTTATGACAAGACAATCCGTGATGCGGTGGCTGCCAATATGAATATGCTTCGCGTATGGGGTGGGGGTATTTATGAGAACGACCTCTTTTACGAACTATGTGATGAGCAGGGCATTCTCGTATGGCAGGATTTCATGTTTGCTTGCAGCATGTTTCCGGCAGAAGGCGACTTACTGGAGAATATTCGCAGGGAAGCGATTGACAATGTACGCCGCCTGCGCAATCATGCATGTATTGCTTTGTGGTGTGGAAATAACGAATGCCTGGATGCCTGGTTCAACTGGAACTGGAAGCCGACTTATGACCGGCAGAATCCTGCCTATTCGGAACTTATATGGAAACAGTTTAAAGACCAGTATTTTGTGACACTTCCTCAGGTAGTCGAAGAATATCATCCGGGAGCATGTTACCGGAAGTCTTCTCCCTATTCGGATGATAAGGGGACTCGTAACCATACGGTGGGTGATATGCATTATTGGGAAGTGTGGCAGGGGTTTAAGCCCTTGTCGGAGTTTAACAAAGAGCGGAGTCGCTTTTTCAGTGAATACGGTTTCCAGTCGTTCCCGGAGTTTGAATCGATCAAACGCTATGCACCTCATGCCGGAGATTGGGAACTTACATCCGAAGTGATGATGGCCCACCAGCGCGGAGGAACAGCTGCCAATAAGCGGATCAACGACTTTCTGCTGACTGAATACCGTAAGCCGAAAGATTTCCGGGCATTCACCTATATGAGCCAGCTGCTTCAGGCGGATGCTATGAAGATGGCAATGGAAGCACACCGGCGGGATATGCCTTATTGCATGGGATCATTGGTATGGCAACACAATGATTGCTGGCCGGTGGCTTCATGGTCGAGCCGTGACTATTACGGACGCTGGAAGGCACAGCATTACTTTACAGTAAAGTCATTTGACGATATATTGGTGTCTCCGATAGAAAAGTCGAAAGGGTTATTAGAAGTTTATGCCGTATCCGACCGCCTGAAACAAACTTCCGGAACATTGACCGTCCGTGTTTTAAAACTGACCGGAGGTACGGTGAAACAAGTAGTGAAGAAGGTGAATGTGCCTGCCAATACGAGTACGCCTATATGGACGGGAGATATAGATGAACTGCTTGGGGGACTTTCGAGAACAGACGTTGTTGTGAATGTGAATTACAAAGACAAGGGCGGAAGAGAATATACCAACAACTGTTTTCTGGCGAAACAGAAAGACATGCGTTACCCGGAAGCCCGGATAAAGAAAGAGATCATCCCGGTTGAGGGAGGATATGAGGTTATTTTAAGCAGTGACGTCTTTGCCCGTGGGGTTTTTGTATCAATAGAAGGAGACACAGACAATTTTGTATCGGATAACTATATGGATTTGCTGCCGGGTGAAGCGGTGAAAGTGAGGGTAAACACCTCTTTAGCATCTTCTCCGTTTGCTGCAAATTTGAAGGTGGTTTCTTTCTCTGAAATGTATTAAGGTAAAAAGATTATTAAGAACTATGGTTAGAATTATTTTATTATGTGTACTAATGATAGGTAGTACGATGCTCCGTGCGGCAGAAGCCACGCAGGTAGTTACTTATCCGTTGGCCTCCTGCTATCAGCAGGGTGAGCAGCATACGCTTCGTGTCGGGGAGACGGAGGTTCCGGTACAGGCGTTTACTCCTATTTATGATTTTACTCACTTTTCGTTTTCGGGCAGACAAACGGTTACTATCACGGTGAACGAGGAAATCACGAATTATACGATTACTCCGCTTTCGTTAGGGCTGAAAGCTACGGTGGATGGTAATAAACTGTCGTTTGATATAGAAGGTTCCCGTTATCTGATTGTGAAGATCAATAATCTGAAGGAACTGGCCATTGCAGGAGACAATCTGGAAACCGAGGTACCCGATAGCGAAGGGGAGGGGATTTATAACATTCTTTCCAAACCGTACAAGGCAGATAAGAAAGGAAAGAAACCAAGTACGGTTGCTATTCAGACTGCCATTGACGATGCATGCAGCAACGGCGGTGGAATTGTATATGTGCCGGCCGGTTTGTATTATTGCGGTAATTTGATTTTGCGTAGCAATGTACATATCTATATGGAAGGGGGAGCCGTCATTCGGGGGACGGGAAACCCGAAGGACTATATCACCCATTACCGGAAAGAATCGTTGCAGATGGACGGCACCTGGTTTATCTATACGGACGAGAACACCTCTAATATAAAGATATACGGCCGTGGTACGATTGATGGTAATGGCTCTTACATGCGTAACCAGCATAAGTACCTGAATAACCTATTGATGCCTATGCAGTGCAGTGGTTTTACGGTGGATGGTATTACCTTTATCGACAGTGGTTTATGGGGTGTTATCCCTACTCGTTGTGATCATGTATTGTTGCAAAATACCAAGCATTATAATGAGAACGACAAGGATCATGAAGATGATTCAATCGACATTCAGGAATGCCAGCATGTGCTGGTGAGACATACCATTGCCATTGCAGAAGATGATACTTATTCTACTAAGACGTGGACCCACACTACTGATATTGCTGATAAGTGGTATGGTGATCCCGAACCGCTTGATGATGTAACTTTTGATGACTGCCTGGGATGGAGCCGCTGTGCTACGTTTAAACTTGGATTCGGTGTGGAGCAGGATCAGACGAACCTGCGTTTTGTGAACTCCACCTCTTATAAGAGTATGCGTGCCATCGCTGTCAATCATAAGTGGGGGAAAGGGATAGCCCGTAACGTTCTATTTGATAATATTGATATCGAGGGCTTCTGGCCCAGAGATAAGAACAATAGCCGTTGGCTGGAAATTTATCTGCAAGCCCCTGAGACGGTGGAAGATATTGTGATCCGTAATGTTCGGGTACGTGACAAAGGCAATACCCCTTCTATCATTAAAGGGTACGATGCAAAGCATCCGTTGAAGAATATTATATTGGAGAATATCTATATGTATGATCGCAACGTTCCGGCTTACAGCTTGGAAGAAATGAATATAACCGATGTGAATAAATATATTCGAAACCTGCAACTGATACAGACTTATCATGCCAGCCGGTAATAAATTGTACTTTTGTATTTTATAAACTACTAAGAACTAACAGAATAAACCATGAGAATATCAATAATCGTATTTGGAGCTGTTATGGCCTGCTTTTTGTCCGTTGGGAATTTGTGGGCTGCCACTCCTAAAGGAAAAGTGGATGTGGACAAAGCTTTGGAGAATGCAGGACGTCAATACCTGTTTATGAGAGATGAATTGAAAGGGACGGATCTGTTTCCGAAAACATACGATACAAAGAAACAGAAACCGGAGAACAGTTCGTCCAAATGGTGGTGCAGCGGTTTCTATCCGGGCACTCTGTTTTATCTGTATGAAGCAACCGGCAACAAAGAGTTGTGTGCAGAAGGAGAACGCATGTTGAAGTTATTGGAGCCCGAACAATATAATGTAAGCACGCATGATATTGGTTTTATGATGTATTGCAGTTATGGCAATGCCGACCGTATAGCACCAAAATCAGGGTATAAAGACATTATGGTCAATAGTGCCCGTTCGTTAATTTCCCGGTTTAGTCCCGTAGTGGGATGTATCAAATCTCACAATCGTAAGCCGAACGATTATGTGGTTATTATTGATAACATGATGAACCTGGAACTGCTGTTCTGGGCTGCCGAAGCTACGGGGGACAATACATTCCATGATATAGCGGTGAAACATGCCGATACTACTTTGAAGAATCACTTCAGGGCCGATAATAGTCTTTACCACGGTATTAATTACGATCCGAAAACCGGTGGTATCCAGAATTACCAGGGAGGGCAGGGTGCTTCGGAACAATCAGCATGGGCGCGTGGACAGGCTTGGGGATTGTATGGATATACAATGATGTATCGCTTTACGAAGGACCCTAAATACCTCGATCAGGCAGTCAAGATAGCCGAATTTGTACTGAATCATCCTAATATGCCGAAAGACCTGATTCCTTATTGGGATTATAATGCGCCCGGTATACCGGATGCATTGAGAGATGCTTCGGCAGCTGCCATCAACTGTGCGGGATTGCTCGAACTGTCTCAGTATTTGCCGGAGAAACAGGGAGATAAATATTTTAAAGCGGCCGAGAAGATACTACAGGTGTTATCTTCACCCGAATATACAGCAGAAGTGGGTACGAATGGCGGATTTATCCTGAAGCATTCTGTAGGCAATATGCCCGCAGGCACGGAGGTAGATGCACCTTTGACTTATGCTGACTATTATTATGTAGAAGCTCTGTGCCGATACAAGTCATTAACCAATAAATAAGATACTTGTCATGATAAACAAATGTAAGACAATACTACTGACAGCCTCTTTGCTGTTTTCGTCTACCCTTTTTGCGGTGACGATTGATATAACAAAACGTGGTGCCAAAGGAGATGGTGTTACGGATAATACGATGGTTATACAAAAAGCGGTGGATGAGTGTTCCGCAAAAGGTGGCGGTACTGTCCTTATCCCTTCCGGAACTTATCTGATACGTCCTATTGAACTCAAATCGAATGTGAATCTGCATTTTGACTTTGGTGCATTGTTTTTGGGTAGTACACGCCTGGCGGATTACGATCATGCCTTCCCCTATGAAGAGGGTTCTATGAATCAGTCCTCAGGATTACTGTTTGCACGTGGGCAAAAGAATATCTCGCTTACCGGTTTCGGAACCATAGACGGACAGGGAGGAAGTGAAACGTTCCAGTTCGGCAATGATGGAGACGGGGGGCCAAAACGTCCCAAACTTATTTATTTAGTGGAGTGCCAGGGGATTGTTGTGACGGATCTTACGTTACGCAATTCTGCTTATTGGGTACAGCACTATGAGCGATGTGAAGATGTAACTATCCGTGGACTGAAGGTATTCAGCCATTGCAATTATAACAATGACGGACTCGATATTGATGCAAAGAATGCAACAATATCCGATTGCTACATTGATGTGGAAGACGATGCCATTTGCTTTAAAAGTGATCATCCCGAGTTTTGCGAAAATATAACGGTGACTAATTGTGTGACGGCAAGTAATTGTAATGCTATCAAGTTTGGTACGGCTTCTCACGGAGGATATCGTAATATAGCTGTCTCCAATTGTGTGGTTCGCCGGGCTGCCGAAGACAACATACGTCATTGGAGCAAACAATTGGAACATATTTCTGCGGAGGTTACTGTGATTTCAGGAGTTGCCATTGAAATGGTAGATGGAGGAATTATTGATGGCATCACTGTGTCTAATATTTCTATGAGAGATGTACAGACACCTGTTTTTATCCGTTTAGGCGACCGGCACCGTACTTTCAGAAAAGAAGGCGGAGTGTTGAAGAACATCAATATCAGTGATATTGTAGCTACTGCCGAGAGCTTGATAGCTTGTTCGATAACCGGTGTTGAGAATTCTTTTGTAGAAAACGTATCTATTAATAATGTACAGGTGAGTTATCCCGGTGGTGGAACAACGGAGATGTTAATGTCTCCCGTTCCCGAGGAGGTTAGCAGTTATCCGGAAAACAGAATGTTTGGCAACACACTTCCAGCAGCCGGATTCTATGTACGCCATGCCCGGAATGTACGGTTTAATAATGTACGATTCTGTGCCAAACAGCCGGATGCACGTCCACTCTTCTTCTTAGACGATGTAGTAGGGGCTGAGTTCAATCAGTGCAAGGGTGCAGCCCCGGCGGATTCTAAATTCATAAGGACAGTACGGAGTTGTGACATTGTGGCGGATGGTAAATACCTGAGTAAATAAAGAGGCTGCTATGAGAAGATTATTAGTACTATTTTCTTTCGTAGGATTGCTCTTCTCCTCCTTCGCATTTGCGGGAGGAGATGTCAATGCACAAAAAGAACTGGACGAACTGACCCGGCGGCTGATTGCTTCGCATCTGGAAGGAGAGGTCGATGAGGAGGCAATAGGCCGCTTTATGGAGTCTATGCAATCGGATGGTAGTTTTCCGAAGATTGATTATGTCACTGTATTTGCCGGTTTCCCGGCAGGAACGCATCTGAAGCGTCTGAAAGCCATGGCTCATGCCTACCGCAAGCCGGGGAACAAATATTATAACTCGAAGAAACTGCTCAACAAAATACAATTGGGGTTTGAGTACTGGAACCGGATGCAGCCGAAGTCTAAAAACTGGTGGTTTATCGATATAGGGGCTCCCCAGGACTATATGGTGGCATTGATTCTGCTGAAAGATAAAATCAGTGAGAAGAAGTTGTTGCAATACTCCGCTTATCTGGAAGATCGCACGGGTAACCAGGGGCATAAAGGAAAGAACCGTACCTGGGTTTCGGATGTAACCATCCACAAAGGATGCATTGAGAACAATATGGAACTGGTGCGGATTGGATTTGAATCCATTGCTTCCACTATTAAGATTGTGCCCCGGCAAGGGGATGAAGGTATTAAGATAGACGGTAGTTTCCATCAGCATCGTCCGCAACTCTATTCGGGAGGGTATGGACTGTCGTTCATGGATGACCTGGTTTATTACATTCATCTGGTGAATGGTACTGCTTTTGCTGCTTATTTTACTCCGGAAAAAAGACAGATCCTTTCGGATGTTCTTTTGAACGGGCAGCGTCTCTTTGGGTATAGAAGTACGTTTGAATTTGGGGCAACCGGCCGCAACATCACTCGTAAAGGTGGGGTTAACAATGTTTCTGCCACAACATTGAGCCGTATGATACAGAACGACCCGGAGCATGCAGCCGAATACCAGGCATGGATAGAACATTTAGGAGGTGCACCGTTTCCGGTTCCCGGAAACAAGTACTTCTGGAAGTCGGATATCATGACGCAGCACGGTGCCAATTATTATCTGTCGGCAAAAGTACTTTCTACCCGTACCAACGGAACGGAAATGCTCAATAATGAGAATATGAAAGGATACAACCTGCCCTTAGGTGCTACCAATATATTGACCTCCGGAGAGGAGTATAAGAATATATTTCCACTTTGGAACTGGACCCGGATACCCGGCACTACGGCAGTCCAGCACCCCGATTCGGCGCGGCTTGCAGGGTATTTTTACGGTACGAATGCCTTTGCTGGTGGGGTTAGTTCCGGCAGGAACGGACTGATTGCTTATGAGCATGACTATCGGGGATTGCAGGCCAGGAAGGCATACTTTTTTCTGGACGATGTGTTACTTTGCTTAGGAGCAGGCATTACCTCCGATTCTCCGGAAGAGGCAGTTACTACCGTGAACCAATGTTACTTTTCAGGAGAGTTGACCGCTGGTACTGCCGCAGGTTCGGCTTCTTACAAAAAAGATGCATGGGTTGAGAATCCGCTATGGGTATACCATGACAGGGTAGGATATCTTTTCCCTATGGGTGGGAATGTTGGTGTCAGTAGTAAAACGCAGACGGGCTCATGGAGAGATATTAATATTGACGGAGACAAGCGTGTACTCTCAGCCGATATTTTTAACCTGTGGATAAATCATGGCAGAAAGGCTACGGATGCAACGTATGCCTACATGGTGGTACCCGATCAGTCGCTTGCCGATTTTGAGAGATTTGTTACGGATCACACTTATCGAATCATTAAAAACACGGCTGATATCCAGGCTGTGAAATTGGCAAAGGCACAGGCGTATGCCATTGTATTCTATACTCCGGGAACCGTAGATATGGGTGACGGACTGACGGTAGGTGCCGATAAGAAATCCATCGTCTATATAGAGAAGGTAGAGGACGGATTTAAAATATGGGTGGCCGATCCGCTTCATAGCCAAAAGGACGTTCATATCATGCTTAATGGGAGAGAGGTGACGATAGCCTTTCCGGACGGAGCAACTACAGGAAGTACTGCTACGGTAGATATTGCCTGGGTGGAACCTGCCGATTTACAATGCGAATATCTGAAGAATCCGTTAGGGTTGGATGTTCCCCGCCCGCGTTTGAGCTGGAAAATGGGAACTACCCTTACAACACGCGGACAAAAACAGACTGCTTATCAGATTCTGGTAGCAAGCAGCCGGGCACTGCTCGATAAGAATCAGGGCGACTTGTGGGATAGCGGACGGGTGGATTCAGGAGAATCGGTGAATATTGTGTATGACGGAAAACCGCTCGCTACCGGTCAAAAGTGTTTCTGGAAAGTTCGTTTAGTCGATGAACAAGGCAATTGGACATCGTGGAGTGAGCCTGCTACCTGGCAGATGGGCTTGTTTGCCGATGACTGGAAAGCCCGGTGGATAGGTAGTGCCGAAATGGAGTCTCAGAGTGTAGCTGGCCGGCCGGTAGACAATAAGATGCCCGATCCATGGTTCCGTAAGCGTTTTACGCTGACTGAAGCTCCGCAGGAGGCACTGATATATGTAGCCTCCATTGGCTACCATGAGTTGTATGTGAATGGGGAGAAGATAGGGGATGCCGTGCTTTCTCCTTCTGTGACGGATCATAAGTCGCGTGCCCGATTCATGACCTATGATATCGCTCCTTATCTGAAAGCCGGGGAGAATGTGCTTGCTTTGTGGTTAGGCACTTCCTGGTCCATATTCCCCGCTTATCAGCAGGAAGGCCGGCCGGCTATCCCGATGGCATTGGCACAGGCGGAAATTACTTTATCCTCCGGCCGGAAACTCCGGGTGGTGACAGATGACAGTTGGAAGACCCACGCAAGCTCCAATACCTTGATGGGATACTGGGATGCACATCATTTTGCAGGTGAGTTTCAGGATGCTTCTTTAGAGATAGAAGGATGGAATGAAACGGATTTTGATGATTCAGCCTGGGCAGGAGTAAAGGTATACCAGCCACAGATTGTTGTATCTGCCGATAAGACACAGCCCAATCGGCTGATGGAAGAGATCAGACCGCTTTCTGTCAAGGAGGTGAAACCGGGAGTGTACCGGGTGGATATGGGCATTAATTATGCCGGCTGGTTTGAAATGCAGCTTACCGGACAGCCGGGAGATTCAATCGTGTTCCGGTTCTCGGAAAGAGAGAAAGACGTTTGCAGTTACGGTATACATAGCATTTATAAAGTAGGCCCCGGTGGGAAGGGTACTTTCTGCAATCGCTTTAATTATATGACCGGACGCTGGGTTCAGATCACCGGTTTGCGCTCTGCACCGAAATTAGAGCAGATCCGTGGATGGATGATTCGTCCCGATTACCGGCAGGCATCCGGCTTTGAGTGTGATATGCCTCTGTTGAACGATCTTTATCGCACCACACTGTGGACTTTTGAGAATCTGAGCTTAGGTAATTTTGTTGTAGACTGCCCGCATCGGGAGCGCCGCGGATATGGTGGCGATGCATTGGCTACCACGCGTGCCGGCATGGACAATTATCAGTTGGCCGCTTTCTATACAAAGTGGATGGAAGACTGGCGGGATGTGCAGGCAGAAGACGGTAGTGTTCCGCATACGGCTCCAACCTATATCGGTGGCGGCGGCCCTTCATGGAGCGGATTCTGTATAACCCTTCCCTGGGAGATGTACCGGCAATATGGCGATGTGCGTGTTTTGTCAGAGAGCTTTTCTACTATTCAGCGCTGGCTCGATTTTGTGGAAACAAAATCCAAAGACAACATGCTGGTTCGCTGGGGAAGCAAGTGGAGCTTCTTAGGAGACTGGCTTTGGCCGGATGCCTGGACAGAACGCTCGGCTATGGAGAAACAGGGAAAAGCCTTGGGGGATACCCGGGAGACATTGTTCTTTAACAACTGCCACTGGATTTACAGCTTAGAGACGGCTGCCCGCATCGCGGATGTATTGGGAAATGAAACGGCGGCTACTGCCTGGCGTAAAAGAGCGGCGGAAGTGCGCAAAGCCGTGCATACTACTTTCTTCAACTCACGTGACAACAGCTATGTGAATGGATATCCTTCTTATCTGGCTATCGCCCTGATGGTGGATTTGCCTCCTGAGCATCTGAAAGCAAAGGTTTGGAAACATCTTGAGCAGGAGATACGCATCAATCGTAAAGGACATTTCTGGGGAGGTATTACGGCAGGTTCTTTCCTGTTCCATACTTTACTGGACAATCATCGGAACGACTTGATCTGCGAGATGGTTACCAAAGAAGATTTCCCGGGTTGGGGAGATATGCTTAAAAAAGGGAACGGCACTTTCTTTGAAGATTGGGAATGCAGAGGGTCTGCCTTGCATAGTTCTTATCTGTATATTGGCACCTGGTTTATTGAGGCATTGGGTGGTATTCAGCGTCCGGAAGCAGGATTCAGGGAGTTCGTCATAGCCCCCTGGATTAATGAAAAAGGACCGAAACAGGTACGCTCACACTACAACTCTATGTATGGTACCATCGTTTCCAACTGGACAGTACGGGAGAATGAACTGGATATCGAAGTGGTGATACCTGCCAATACCACAGCTCTTTTGAAGCTGCCGAATGTCCGTCTTGATTCTGTTAAAGAAGGAAGTATCGGATGGAAAGAGGCAAAGGGAGTACGTTTAGAGTCTCAGAAAAAGGATACGGTTACTTTCGCATTGGAGGCAGGAACCTATCACTTTTCAGCAATGATGTGCTTCCCGCATGGGGAGGTGCGTCAGGCGATGATTGAGTGAATGTAGTATAATATTACCATCTATGTGCGTCTCGGAATGCTAAATGATGTGTTTGTAATGTGCTGATAATCAGTAATTGTATAGCTCGTTTTCCTCCCCGGAGCCGAGCAGCTTCCTCCCCGGAGCCGAAGGGTCTTCTCCTCGGAGCCGAGGTACCCTCTCCCCGGAGCCGGGCATGACGTGCGGCTTCGGGGAAATGTTTTGTGTAAAATAATAATCAAACGCTTTGCCTTTTCCTAACCTCTCTCTTTACTTGATGAATTTTATTTCTTACCTTTGGGGAGTCTTAATTTCAGTAACATATGAAAAATTACATCCTTGCAGTAGCTTTGCTATTTTGTACGTTGGCGTTAAGAAGCCAGCTTGTGTACCATGATGCTTCCGCCTTTCCATTGTTGGGTAAGGCAACACAAAATTCGGCAACCCGCTATGAGAGGCTACCCGATTCTCTAAGGAACATTTCTCGCAAGCCTGTATGGGCATTGGGGCAAAACAGTGCCGGGCTGGCACTGCGCTTCCGTTCCAATTCCACCACCATTGCCGCGAAGTGGGAAGTACTTCTCAATAGGAGCATGAACCACATGACACCGACGGGTATCAAAGGGCTCGATCTTTATTGCCTTCAGGATGGCAAGTGGGTATTTGTCAACAGCGGACGTCCGTCCGGTAAGGTAAACGAGGCGAAGATCATCTCCCATATGAAACCGGTGGAACGGGAATATATGCTGTATCTCCCCCTTTACGATGGTGTGACTTCACTTTCTATCGGGGTCGATTCACTGGCAGAGATCTCCCAACCGGAAGTTAATCTTCCGATACGTGAGAAACCGGTAGTGTTTTATGGCACCAGTATCTTGCAGGGAGGCTGTGCAAGTCGTCCGGGAATGGCGCATACCAATATTATCTCCCGTTGGCTGAATCGTGAATGTGTAAATTTAGGATTTAGTGGAAATGCTTTGCTCGATCTGGAAATAGCCGAGGTAGTGGCTGGTGTGGATGCTTCCGTTTATGTGCTCGACTTTGTACCCAATGCCAATGTACAACAAATGAAGGAACGTGCCGATAAGTTTTATACAATCATCCGGAGTCGGCATCCCGATACTCCGGTTATCTTTCTGGAAGATCCGATCTTTACCCATACCCGTTTCGATCAGCGTATTGCCGAAGAAGTGGCACAGAAGAACGAAACGGTGAATGCTATTTTTCAGTCTCTCAAAAAGCGGGGAGAGAAGAATATCTATATGATCTCGTCAAAAGATATGTTGGGACATGACGGAGAAGCCACTGTGGACGGCGTTCATTTTACCGACCTGGGGATGATGCGTTATGCCGAGTTGGTCTGCCCGGTGATTAAGAAATGTATCCGGTAGTACCATTGCTTTTGAAGAAGGTGTGTTGAAAGCCGGATAAAGCTTCAATATGCAACTTTTAGAAACGCAGATGATCGCTGATTGACGCAGATTTAATTTAATCTTTGCATCAATCAGCGATCATCTGTGTTTGATTGATAATGAGTTTTACTTTTGACACCCTCTCGATTGATGGCGAACTCTTTCCTTACTTCTCCCTTCTCAATTCTCCCTTCTCCCTTGTCTTATCTCCCTTCTCCCTTTCTTTCAGCTCTTTATACCGCTCGATCGCATGTTTGCGGCTCATCAAAATCTGCCAGCGATATACGAGGCAAGTGGTAAGGAAATAGAATCCGGTTTGCAGCCACAAGGCTTTGTATTCAAATGCTACTTCGCTAAGCGTACCTCCCATATTGTTGATGCGTACAAACCCATTAATGCCGAACGTCGACGGGAAGATGTAGGAGAAGTACTTCCAGAACGGAGGAATGGCAGCCCCCGGCCAGGATATTCCCGAAATGAACAACAGGGGAACGGAGGTGAATACGAAAAGCAACATACACGTCTCCCGGTTGCGGATGGCTATGGAAGCAGTCATGGCAAAGAAGATACAGGCTGCCAGATAGGGCAGCATGAACAGTGCCAGGGTACCGGGTTGCCCAATTTGGTTCAGACTGAATATGCGGGGAACTACACAAAGTACGTATACCGATACTAACGAATAAACCATGTAGTAACTCAATCCCTTTCCCATAACGATACGCAATGTTCCGTTGTAGTGCCGGTTGATAGGTACAAGGTCTTTGAAGCGGTTATTTTCCCGGGCAGTTCCCGCCGAGAGGCCGATGCCAAGCAATAATGTCTGTTGTATCAGCAGAATCAATACGGCCGGGATCAGGAAAGCGGCAAAACCATTGGTGGGATTAAACAAGGCAACATCTTCGTATTCTATCGGATAACCGGTGATTTCGTCCTGCCGGGCAGTGGTGTTACCCGCACGTTCTATTTTTATATCCCGGTTCATATCCAGAGACACGGCTGTATTGGCAAGTAACATACTCTTGTAATAGAGCAATCCACTCATGTCACAATAGATGCTGACTTGTGTTTGCTTGCCCCGTGCAATATCCTGGCTGAATTCCGAAGGGATATAGATGATACCATAAGCCAACCGGTCTTTCAACATCTGTTGAGCTTCTTCCATATCGGCACAGTAGGCCACAATATTAATATCCGGAGTAGCATCTACTTTCCGCAGATACTCACGGCTTAGTGAGCTTCGCGAAGCATCCACGACAACGGCGGGAACTTCACGTACCACTTCGTTCGTATAAATGAATCCGTAGATGAGCGGATATACCAGTGGCACGAGTACAAAGAAGATAAGTACCCCCTGGTCACGGAAAGTAGTACGGAACTCTCGCAGCCAAATGTAAAACAGGTCGTTGATGCCTTGTTTCACTTTCTCTTTGAATGTTATATCTTTCATTAGGGTACGTATTTATAGTATATCAATGCTTCTTTCAGGCGGTGAACCACCAGGAAGGGGAGCATCATGAATATCAGTAATGCCATATAGTTGGGCCACGAATAAATCATACTGTAACCGTTGAGTGCCTGGTCTACATAGATCAGGAAATAGTGGCGCAGCGGAAACAGGTTACTCAATGCCTGAAGAATCGGGTGCATTGCCATTACCGGGAATGAGAAGCCGGAAATGGAGAACGAGATAACTCCCCATAAGGAAGCAAAACTCAATCCGAGACGCAGCGTTGGCAGTGTACCTATCATCACGACCCCACAACATTGGGAAGCAAGCACCAGACAAAGGGTAGCCAGTATCATGGGCAGGATACCGCTGTTGCATGGGAAATGCAGAAAACCATACAGGTACACATTATAGAAGATACCCATAATGAAGAATACCACCGTGTGAGGCAACAACTTACCCGCCAATGCAATGTATATGGAGTTGTTACTCATACGAAGCCACTCACGGGCGGTGCGGTCTTTTATTTCCGTACCGATGGAGTAGACGGTGATCATGAATATCATCAGCATGAGTACGCCGGGTACCAGTGTGTTGCACAAATAAACGGAATAGTTCAGCCAGGGATTGTTCAGCGGATGTGTATCGATCACAATGGGTTGCAACAGAGCCATTGCCTGGTCTTCGGTAGCTCCTTTGGCATAAAGCACCGAACGACCGGCAGCTCCGGCAGCCAGTTCGCTCATCATCTTCATATCTTTGAAAAGTAATGAACCGGCTATGAGGTAGGAATTGTTGGTATAGAATGAAATCTTGGGCTGACGCTGGCTTTGTGCATCTGCCGATAGTCCTTTGGGGATATAGAAGAAGCCATAAATCTTTCCTTCCTGCACGGCAATACGGGCATCGGCCACGCTTCCGTAATGTGCTACTACTGCTGTCTGTCCGAAAGCATCCAGATTACGGATCAAATTTCGGGAGGTGGCCGACTGGTCCATATCTACCGCACCTACAGGCAGGTTGGTAGGTAGACCGGAATCCATAAGTGTAGTAAAGAATATGTAGCAGAACAGTGGTGCAATAACCATGCAAAAGAGATAAAGCGGACGTGACACGAGGCGACGGCATTCGCGCTTCATGACCAGCCACAGGGCTATGTATTTCTTTTCTCTTTCTTTCATATGAATAGTGTTCTAATTAATAATGTGTCAATTAAATAATAGGTCAATAGGCCAATTAAATAATATAAGTAATCGTTCATCATTATATGATACTATTATTGAAACGCAGAAACTCACAGATTCACGCAAAGCATATCATCGCTCAAGTATAGCGCAGCCATTTAATCTGCGAAAATCTGCGATTATTTGCGTTTCAATAAAACGCTGTCATAGTACGAACTAAATTTGAAGTACTACTTACCAATATATTACGCGACAGTAGTACACCTTCCTTACCTTATTGCGCAGCATCATAGCGCAGCCAATTGGCATATTGGTACATTATCCAATTGGCACATTATTCAATTATTTCTTAATAATCACCGACATGCCCGGGCGCAACCCTTCCACACTTTCCATGGGGCGGGCACGTACTTCAAAGGTCTTCAAGTCAAACTGACCGGTTGTCTTGGTTGCTTTCCAGGCTGCATAAGTACCTAAGTCTTTCATGTAATCTACCTTTAGTTTGATGGCTTTGTTGTCCAGTGCAGGAACAATGGCCTCAAATTCTGCTCCCATAGTGAGGTTCTTCAACAGGTCTTCGCGTACGTTGAAAGTCACCCACATATCTTTCAGAATGGCAATGTTCATGATAGGTGCTCCGGTACCTACCAACTCACCTACTTTAGGGAATATTTCGGAAACCTCTCCAGCCGCCTGTGCAATGAGGAAAGTCTCTTTAACGTAGGACTCTACTTCTGCCACAGCTCCCTTAGCACGTTCTACAAGAGCGGCAGCAGCCATTTTATCTTCGCGTTCAGCACCGTTCTTCGCCATTGTGTATTGGGCTTTTGCTGCTTTCTCTGTAGCAATAGCCGCATTACGTTGCGCGGTCACTTCATCTAATTTCTGTGCTGGCATAACTCCTTGTTCAAACAGATTCTTAACCCGTTTGTATGATTTCTCGGCAATATCAACACCCGCCTGAGCCTTCTGCCACATTTCGTAAGCAGCCTGTATCTGTTCCTGGCGTGCTCCTTTGATTGCTTTCTCATTTTGTGCCTGTGCAGCAGCTTCTGCGGCACGTGCCTGCTCCATTTTAGCAGCAATGTCCGGTGCTTCAAGAATAGCGAGGGTATCTCTCGCTTGTACGGTTTGCCCTTCCTTTACACGAAATTCAAGGATACGTCCCGGGACTTTGCTTGATACACGATATTCATCTACCTCTGCCTGCCCCTGGATAATCTCCGGTCCTTTGCGGAGCATGAAGAAACCAACGACTGCAACCAATGCAATAACTCCCAACAGGGTAAGAAATGCAAGCAGCATATTGCTGTTCTGTGATTTTTGTGATGCCATTGTTATTTAGTTATTTAATTTACAATTTACAGTTGACTATTGACAGTTGCTATGCAGGTGTGCAAGGCAACTCGTTTTCAACTATTGTTATTTACTTATTTAATTTACAGTTATTTAATTTACAGTTTACAATTTACAATTGACAATCGCAAATTGATAGTTGACAGCGCAGCTAACTGTCAATTGTCAATTGTCAACTGTCCACTATTTAAGTGTTCCCAATGACTTCTGTAGATATATCTCCGTCAGTTTTACATCTATCTGAGCGTCTATTTTCTCTGATTGGGCAGATAGCCAGGCGGTCTGAGCTTCGAGTACATTGCTGGTAGCTATTACACCTTCCTGAAATCCCAGGCGGGCATAACGCAAGTTTTCGTTTGCTTTTTCCTGATTCTTTTCAGCCATTACCAGTTTCTTTGTGGCCTCGTTTACTTTGAAGGCAGCTTGATTAACCTGTAACTCTATTTTTTCTTTCGCATCCTCCAACTGATATTGTGCGATGCGGGATTCTGCTTTTGCAGCTTTTACTTTATACATTCCCTCTCCCCAGTGCCAGATAGGTAATTGCACCATAACACCTACGTTCCACATCCCTTTGAATTTATTTTCAAAGCCGTTGAAGACAGAAGGGTTAGTAACCATGTAGTTTCCCATTAATGCTACCGAAGGCAGATGTTCGGCGCGGGTTACGTTTATTTTCTGCTTATATATTTGGGTTGCAAGTTCCAGGCTACGTATCTCCGGACGGTTGGCATAAGCAGTGGTCATGTCAAATTGTGCATTTGATTTTAACAGCGGCAAATCTTCTATGTTTTCATCAGCGAGCGCGATGGGAGTAGTTAAATCAAGCCCGCATAGTTGACAAAGCAACATTCTTGAAAGACTGAGCCCATCCTCTACTTTAGTCAGTGTCATTTCGGCTTCGTTTACTTTCACACGTACAGATAATCCATCGGCTTTAGTTGCTACCCCTTCGGCAATCATCTTCTCTACATCGCTATCTAATTTCTGAAGAAGCTCCAGATATCCTTCCGCCAATTTCTTCTTATTTACTAGTGAAACCACCTGCCAGTAAGCCTGATCCGTACTTAGAATAACTTCTTGTAGGCCAGAATGGTGTTGCTGGCGCGCCAACTCTTCAGCGTATTTAGTGATTTTGTTGTAAGCACGGATTTTACCTCCCATATAGAGGGGTTGTGTCAAGGTAATAGCACCTGCATATACATTTCGGGTGTCAGTGCGAAAGGCATCTACCAAAGATTCTCCTGCTCCGTTGAGAGCAGGGATCATTTCGTTTCCCATTTGTGTGATGACCGGGGCGAGTTTTTGTGCCAATTCAGGGGGCAGTTGCCCTAAAATAGCCTGTCCGGCTTGCTGTAGAGGACCTCCTATACTGTTCCCTAACCCTGATAACGCACCCTTTTGAGCATCATTTAATAGCGAAAACTCTTTTTGATTTCTCATGTAGGCTCCCGTTGCCGAGATATTGGGAAGGTAATTGGTAAAAGCAGCCTTTCGCTGGTAATGTGCAGCATTTATTTTCTCATTACTGATGAGCAACTCTTTATTGTTGGCCAAAGCCAATGCACGGCAACTATCTAAGTTGAGTATACTTTGTGCTTTTGTTGAAAAGAAAATGCTTAGCAGAATTGTCAGAATGAATATTTTTTTCATTGCATCTTGCGTATTATAAAGGTGATACTTCTTTTTTTACAACATAAAATTCAACTACTTTGTTTATGAAGATTTCCTGTTTTTCTCTTAAAACTGACAGAATAATGATTGCATAAACAACGAAACAAAAGTAGAGGCTTTCTATGAATTGGCAAAATGATTTAAGTTTTTTTGAGTATAATAGTAAGGATACTTCTTTTATAGGATAATAAGACGGAATTACGGAACTAATGATACATACTTTTTGCTATAATGCAAAATAAAAGAGATGAGTAGAAATAATGAAGTTTGTTTTTTTCTACTCACCTCTTTTTTTATTCTGCTAAATATACTTGGATTTGTTTCGTTCGATTATTCGCTCCTTGCGTACTATATTACGTTTTCTCTTGGTTGATACTATCTTTTGTATATTGATCTTACTTGCTAAGAGATTTATTCTACTTAGTTCACTACGTTTATTTTTTAATTATCAGATTTAGACACAAAAAAATATAATAAAATACTTTTCTTGTTTAGTATCATTTGCTTTTGGATTGTAATATTAATATAAGACCTTAAAATGAGAATTAAAATTAATATATATTGTTTTATATTGAATAATGAAGAACATGAATGAAAAAAGTTAATGGAAGAAAATTTGTATTTGGTACAAAATGTACATCTATGATTAAGGTAATAAGTATTTTGTTAACGTTAAAAAATGCCCAATGAAAAAAAATCTAAAGTACAAGATTGAGCTCTTGTTATTTTCCCTATTTCTTTTTGTTCCATTCTTTACGTATGCTACAGCACAAAATGATGTAGCAATAAGTTTGGATTTTACAAATGTTCCTTTAAGTAAAGTATTGAATGAGATTGGTCGTCAAACTTCACTACGTATTGTATACAATACTAAAGATGTGAATCCTGACCAAATCGTCTCAGTGAAAGCGAATTATCAGAAACTATCTTCTGTTATGGCGAATTTACTGGAAAACACTAATGCAACATTTACAGTGAAGAATGATTATCTGGTACTTTATTCTTCTAAAGGTACTAATGCTGTAAAAGAAGTAGTTCAACAGAATAAGCGTGTTATTAAAGGTTTAGTTTCTGATAATTATGGAGAACCATTGATTGGGGTAAGTGTATTAGTAAAAGGAACTGCTATGGGAACTATAACTGATATTAACGGTAATTATTCTATAGAAGTTCCAGATGATAAGGCTGTACTTGAGTTTAGTTACATCGGTTATCAAAAGGCTGTATTACCAATAGCTGGTATTAGTTCTTTTAATGTTGTTCTGAAAGAAGATACTCAGGTTTTGAATGAGGTGGTTGTGACAGCTATGGGAATCACCCGCGAGGCTAAAACTCTTACCTATGCAGCGCAAACTATTAAAAATGATGAAGTGACCCGTATTAAAGAAACGAACTTCATTAATTCACTTCAGGGAAAGAGTGCGGGGCTTACTATTACTCCTAATAATGCAGGTGCAGGTGGTGGAGCTTCTAAAATAGTACTCCGCGGTTCCACTTCTATTCTTGGAACCAATCAGCCATTAATTGTTATTGATGGTGTGCCTATGCAAGATGGTATGGGGTCGCAAGTCACTGATGGAATAGCTTATGGTGGTGGACGTAGTGGCGATGATTTACTGTCTACTATTAATCCTGAGGACATTGAAAATATGACTATTCTTAAAGGACCGAATGCTGCTGCACTTTATGGTAGTGCTGCTAATAATGGTGTGATTGTTATCACCACTAAATCTGGTGCTTCCGGTACTGTAAAAGTAGATGTTTCCAGTAGTACATCTGTTGAGACAATCGCTATGTATCCTCATACTCAGCAGCTTTTTGGTATTAGTGATAATAATCAGTGGTCGGCATGGGGACCTGAAATCGGTACACGTTCGGCAGATGATGTGGCATCTGCTCCATATCTAATGAACTCTGCCCGTAATTCTATAAAAGACTTTTTTAATTTAGGCGTAACACTTAATAACGGTATAACACTTAGTGGTGGAACGGAAAATTCCCGTACATATTTCTCTTATAATAATACGTATCAAACAGGACTTATTCCTAATAATGATTTCCGTCGTAACAATGTGATGCTCAAGGAGGCATTCTCTTTGTTTGATAAACGTATCAATATCAGTACAAGTCTTAACTGGATACATCAAAAAACAAATAATGCTCCGGTAGTTGGTAAGGCTTTGAGTACACTTTATCCATTGTATCGTACTCCTGCTGATATTGATATGCGCTATTTTAAGCATAATTATAAACATATTGGAACAAGAGCGGATAATATAGTAAACGATCCGGAAAAAGGAAATCCTAAGTTAGCAGGACAACCTGTACAGACTTGGTATTGGTATGATCAATATTTAAATAATCCATATTGGGTAGCTAATATGTATAATGACGTACAGAAGCGTGATCGTATAATGGGGAACATCACTTTGGATGCTATCATCTGGAAAAATATAAAATATCAGACGCGGTTTAGTGTAGACTATGTACTTCAAAATAATCTGAATGAAGAATATGCAGGAATGAATCGTGTAGGCTTTGATTATGTAGGTGGTAAATATTATTCAAGTGACTCACGTACAAGTGATATTTATAACGATCATATGGTTTCCTATAACGAACGTCTGGATGATAAAGTAGATGTTAATGTAGCAGTGGGTACTAGTTTTACTCGACATTATAGTCGTAATACATCTATTACTACTAATATTGATACTTGTGGTATACCCAATGCATTTGTTCCTCAAAATAGTAAGTATAGTCGTCCCAATAATCCAAATGGTAGTGCGACATCCGCTAATGATAGTTGGAATTATTCCGATTGGAGTACAGCTGTTTTTGCAACAGCTTCTATTGGACTGTTTGATAAAGTGTATTTTGACGGTAGTTATCGTTTAGAGTGGGCACAATCATTTCAACAGTTTACTCAAGGGTCTGGATACAAGTCTTTCGATTACTATTCAGCTGGTGTTAATGTGCTTTTGGATAAATTTTTACCTCATTTAGATTGGCTTAATCAGTTAAAATGGCGTGGAAGTTGGTCTGTTGTGGGTAATCCTATACCCAACACTCTTTTTTCCCGCCAAAGTTATAATTTCGGTAATGGTACTGTAAATACTCGTCCGCCATTATTTGATGATCCTAAACCTGAAACTACAACTTCGTTTGAAACAGGTCTTGATGTATGGTTATTTGATAATAAATTCAATTTTGATATTACCTATTATAATTCTACACTTCGTAATCAATTTCTTTACGTTAGTACAGCCAATGGTGAATCTAAACCTGTGAATACTGGTAAGATTCGTAATTATGGTCTTGAGTTTTCTGCAGGTTACCGTTGGAATATTAATCATGATTGGCGGTGGCAAACAGGTTTTAATTTTGCTTGGAACGACAATCGTATTTTGGAAACTTATAAGACAGAAAGTGGAGCACCTTACATTGTAGAAATGGGAACCAATGCATTTAAGATTAAGTATATTGAAGGAGGACGTTATGGAGATATTTATGTAAACTCCTTTGCTCGTGACGAAAACGGACATATAAAAATAAACGGTGCAGGTGATTATGAGAACGCTGTACCTGTGATGGAGTCTGGTAAATATGAGACTTATGTAGGTAATACCACTTCTCCTGTTACTCTTGGATGGAACAATACTTTCTCTTGGAAGAACTTTAATTTGTATTTCCTTATTGACGGACGTATTGGTGGAAAGGTTATGTCTCTTACAGAACCTGATCTTGATTTGTTCGGTCTTTCCGAACGCTCGGCTCACGATCGTTTAAAAGGTGAGCGTGTTACGCAAAACGGAAAAGAATATGTTTTAAAAGAGCTTCCTGATGGTTCTGGTAATAAGGTTCCTGTTGAGAACTATTATACTACTATTGGTGCTTATCCTATGGAAGATCATGTTTACAGTGCTACCAATTTGCGTATGCGTGATATTTCTTTAAGTTATAACTTTTCAAACTTACTTGGTAAGAATACGGGATTGACTGCACAGTTTTCTATAAAGAATGCATTCTTTATTTATAAAGATTCGCCAATTGATCCGGATATCTCTGTATCAGCTGCTAATGGTTATTCTGGTATTGATTGTTATTCATTGCCAACTACACGCAGTTATGCATTGACACTAAAATTCAACTTTTAAATAAGTATGTCTTCTTAAAAATAAAATACAAAAATGAAAAAAATAATATATTCAATTGGTTTCATTGCCGGGTCTTTATTGTCAGCGGGTATGCTTATCAGCTGTGGTGACCAGTTTCAGGAAGAATATCCTTGGATGATAGGCAAACAAGAAGATATGGATAATAGCAATGAAGCAGGTGCGGGAGCTACTGATATTACTGTTCTTGAAAAAGAACTTCGTGGTGCTATTCCTTTTATGATTAATTATTCTCATGAACCTAATGGTAGTTGGGCTCCTCATAAGTATCAATATTATCGTGCCAATAGTATTGACAACTATGCCGGATATTGGACTACTTCGAAAGGTACTTTTACTTTTGGTGGTCCGCTACCTACTCTTTATACATATCCTAATGACTACCTTGGTGGTCCTATGGATAATCAGATTTTTACACAGTCTGTTAACGCTATTTTTCATGCTACTGAACTAGGAAAACCTGAATGGAGTGCTGTTGGGTTGATAATTCAAGCGTATTCCGCACATGAAATTGTCGATTTTTATGGGGCTGCTCCTTTTACTGATTGGCGTAATGTAAATCGTATTCCACCGTTGACTTATGAAAAGGGAGCTGATATTTATGATATTATTTTTAAAGATCTTGATGAGGCTATCACTATCCTTAAAGAACGACAGCCATCAAAAGCTGAATTAGAAAAGATAGAAGATCCTAATAAGACAATTTCTTATGGTGATTGGCGACGTTGGGTGAAGTTTGCTAATAGTATCAAACTTCGTATGGCTATGAATATAGTGAAGTATGATGTTGGTAAAGCCCAACAAAAAGCTGAAGAAGCAGTAGCCGATGAGATAGGTGTCTTAACCCTAAACGATGATAAAGATATAGCATACTATCCAACCAGTGAGATTTCATGTTGCTTATGGAGGATTTGTAATGAATGGCATGATCTTCGTCTGGGTGCGTCATTGGAAAATATTCTTAAACACTTTGGAAATCCACTATTGACACGTTGGTTTGATACGAATGCATATCCTATTAAAGACAAAAATTCAGGTGTGGCGGCTCCTATTGACGTATATGGGATGCGTCCCGGTATTAATATGAGAAATAATAATACTACGGGAAAAGATAAAGGTGGTTATGGTCCTTTTGCTACATTAACCGATGAATTTAAATATATGCATCAGTCTTTTTTCAAGCGTACAGAATGTTTGTTACTACGTGCCGAAGGTGCTCTAAGAGGATGGAATATGGGAGGTACTGCTAAAGATTTTTATGAAGCCGGTATTCGTCTTGCTTTAGAAGAGAATGGAGTTACTGATCAGAATACAATTAATGAATATATTAATCGGACAGAGGTTAAGGATGTAGATTATAAGGACCCGCTTAATGAAATTCATAATATTAAAGGGCGTGTGAAAGTGGATGTAAAATGGAATGATGCAGATTCTGATGAGCTGAAACTGGAAAAAATCATTACTCAGAAGTATATTGCTAATTTCCCGATGAGTGCAGAGGCATGGACTACATTCCGTCGTACGGGATATCCACGTTTGTTCCCTGTTTTTCTTAACAATATGCCGGGGGTGGATACTGAACTTCAACTGCGTCGGATTCCTTTGGTAGAAACCTCTAATAACACTCTTGAGATAACTTCACTTGTGGAAGCCCTTGGTGGTCCTAATAACGGTGGTACGCGAGTATTTTGGGATGTGCCGACTGAACAGCGTGGGGAAACGAGTGAAGATAATGATTGTCAGATAGTAATTCCAGTAAACTTTTAATAAATATATCAGATGAAACTATATAGAAACGTAATATTCTTTTTGATAGCCATCCTATGTATGGGGATTTTCGTCGGATGTAATGAAGACGATACGCTTGACGGTGCAACTGAGGTATATATAACCCTTAATCCAACGGATATTATTTTGAGAGTGGGTGATACGATAAAAATATCGGCATTAGTTACTAATTTGAGTGGTGATCGCATCAATACATCGGTTGCATGGTCTGTATTGGATGAAAAAGTCGCAAAAATACTTGGCGATACGGCAATCGTTTGTGTGTTAGGTGCGCAAGGGAAAGAGACTAAACTTAAAGCGGAGCTTGTAAATGGTAAATATGCTCTTACTTCTGTGACTGTTACTACCAATCTTCCTAAAGGTATTACTCCTGTAAATGAAGAGGGGCTTGTAATTTCTTCCAAACGTAGTTATGATATTACTCATGATTCGGTGTTATTTGCAGTTTCACCTAAAGAACTTCTTGAAGATTTTACACCTCAATATACAATAGAAGGGCTTGAAGAGTACAAAATTCCGATGACAATAGATAAAGAAGCGGGACTTGTGGCGATTCATTATGCTGCCCCACGTAGTGCCGGTGAAGGTAAAATTACTGTTTCGATAGGGGAACAGGCCACCGCTCAGAGTGCAAGTTGTAGTGTTCTATTAATGCCGGTGATTTATGCTACTTTCTATGGTGAAAAATATGCTGATATGCCTTATCTTGATACAAGACCAGATAAAAGTGTACTGCCACAATGGTTTGCTTATACCAATGAAACGAATATGGATATAAATTCGGAGGCTACGATACGTGTGGCTATGAATATTGAAAGTGGAGCTAAGGAGGATATTGAAGCTGCTTATAAGGCATATCGTTGGGAGGTAATATCAGGCAGTTCAGTGGTAGTTACAAGAATGGAGGAAGAATTTGTTGAGAACCAAGGGTTTGATGCCGTGTTGACTGTACGTTCGGGGATTGATGAAGGGGAAGCGGAATTTCACTGTATTACTCCGGATACGGTACTGGTGGCAACTTTTACAGTTCAGAATTATAAAACCCGTTATCCGGTAGATGAAATTACAGTAGATCGTTCTTCGGTTTCTATGTCTATGGGTGATGTACTTATGTTGACTACAGGAGTTGTTCCTTCTACTTCTTATGCTTACCATAAACCAAAAGTGATAGCGGAAGATCCTACGGTTGTAGAAGTAGGTAAATATGATGGAAATATGATAACTCTGAAAGGACTTAAGGTGGGTACAACAAAGCTTGTATTGACATCCAGTGACAAGACACTCGAAATACCTGTTACTATTACTGAATCCATCAAGAGTGTATTGTGGGAATCTACTAATAATCGTACTCTGTTTGTCGGCCAGTCTGTTGAGTGGGGTGTTAATGTTACTACAGTTTCAGGTGGGACTAATCCTTATGATGTGATTTGGAAATCATTTGATCCATCCATACTTACTGCGACCCCAGTAGAAGGAAGTAGAGGTATAATTACTGCTATTGCTGAAGGTACAACTACGGTTAGGGTGGAAGTAAATGGTGTTAGATCTGATGCAGCTTCTGTTAAAGTGATTGGTTTACAGGAGAATCTGTTGTATACTTCTTCTAATACAGATTATGAAAATACCGTTGTGTATTCTGACAAAGATGATCTTGTGATATTGGTTACTCCTGAATCCGGCTATGAACTTATTATGATTACATTGGCCGGTGTGGGTAAAGATGATAACTATGATGGAACTTATTCTGTCAGTGATCACCAAACAGATATTGAAATTGATGGGGCAAAAGTAAGTGCGACTTCAGGAAGTGTGACTATTGCTTCTCGCGATGCAGATGCATTGATTTCGTTTGATCTTTCATTTGAAGTTGATAATAAAACATTTACGCTTAAAGCAGAAAATGTATTAGGAGTTCGATAACACATTGGTAGGAGGTTTGAAACTTAGATATTTTGAGCCTCCTGCTTCAATATGAACAAATATTTGAAATTACTTCCAATTTGTTTAAATTAATTATTTTTTAACTTAAAAACTATTCCCATGAAAAGAAATTTACTTTTAATTTCCGGAATTGTGGCACTTTCTTTTTCTGCCAATGCGCAGCAACTGAAAGAAGAGTACATGTTTTGGCCTAATAGCGCAGGTTTAGCTGGCTATGTGAATGATTGGACTCCCGGTACTCCTTTATTTGAAGATGAAAACTTCTACATTTCTCGTGTGAAACCTAAAGAGCGTTTTCGTAATTCTGCAACTCAGATTAATGAATCTTTAACTGAGGCTAATGACAAAAAACTTGTTTTTTGGGTTCCTGTAGGTACTGCTACTGGAGGTAATGTGAATGCACGTCCAAACGGTGTATTTGATTCAGAAGTATTTAGTACATGGTCTTATGTCACTCATTATGGTAACTGGACTTCACCTCATGGTTGGGTACCTGGTGGTTTTGCGGATGTTGCCCATAAAAATGGTGTAGGTGTATCTGGTGTTGCAAGTATTCCTAATGCAGGTATTAGTGCAAATGACGGTGCTTGGGGACAAGCTTTAAATGATCAAGTTGCTCTTGATAATGAAAAATTGGCTAAATTTCTTTATTATCATGGAGTAGATGGGCTTGGTTATAATTCAGAGTTTTATGGTATGTCCAGTGCTTTACCCCTTCTTCGTACCCAACATGAATTTATTCATAAATATCTTGTTGAGCATGGTAATCAATTGGCAGAAAACTTCTGGTATGACGGAACCAATGATAATGGTGGTATAAGTTTCGATACAGGTATTGGTAATCATAATAAAGAAACATTTGGAGATGGTGAACATATACGTACATCTCTTTTCTTTAATTACAATTGGTGGAGTTCAAGAGTATTAAATTCTCTTTCCAATATTGAAACTGTTGCTCCCGGTCGTAATCCGTTGGATATTTATGCCGGATTCAATATGCAGGGAGGAGATCCTTCTACTTGGACTACTCTTACCCAGTATCCGATGTCTATTGGCTTGTGGGGAGCTCACGATTACAATATGCTTTGGGCTGGACGTTCTAAAAAAGGTAGTTCGGACATGGCTAAACAGGCTACATACCAAGAGATTCTTGATATGTTTTTTACTAACGGTAATCGTAATCCGGTGAAAGAAATCGAGGTTTATAATTCACGTAGTCACTTCCCCGATGAAAAGTGGTTTGGTATGTCAGCATTTATGTCTGCACGCAGCTCTTTGAAATGGGATCTTTCTGAAGAACCGTTTGTAACATTCTTTAATCTTGGTAATGGTCGTTTCTTCAATTGGAAAGGCGAACGTCAGAATAACAATGAATGGTATAATATAGGTGTACAAGATTATCTTCCTACGTGGCGTTATTGGTTTGCTTCTTCATTCATGGGTAAAGAGACTGTGGCTAATGGATTAGATGCCCAGTTTACGTGGGATGATGCTTATATAGGTGGTTCTTGTCTTCGTATCTTCGGATCGAGTGCTAATGAATATCTGCATCTTTTCAAAACAGAGTTTGGGTTGAAAACTAATGATGTAATTACTGTTCGTTACAAACTTGTGAATGGACAGACTGATGTTAACTTGATTTTATCTGCTAAAGGTAATGAAACAGAAATTTTGCGAGAAAGTAATCTTAAAGTAATTTCTGTTTCTGACAAAGCCGATGATGAGGTTTGGGTTGAAAAGACATTTAAAGTTAGCGGTACTCTTATAGCACTTAATAATAAAGAGGTCGCGATGATTGGTCTTCATTTTACGAATGCTGAAAATCTGGAACTTTATCTTGGAGAGTTTTCCATTACCCGTGGTGCAGTTACTGTTCCTTCCAAACCTGAAATTACTGTAGCGAAAGTACTTGGTAATCACTATAAAGGGGTTGATGCTAAAGTGATTTTCAATATGGCTAACAATAAAGAAACCGGTTCTCCTGTTTATAATATTGATGTAAACGCTTCTATGTTTAAGTTGTATGCACAACAAGAAGGTGGTGAACCTGTACTTATGGGTATTACTACTTCTTGGGCAGGTATGTATTATTCTATTCCTACTGACATGCAGGGAGTACAACGTATACGTCTTGGTGTGTCGGCTGTATCGGTTGATACTAAAACTGATTCTGAAATAGCATGGAGTGACTATATGGATATGGGTGACTATACTACTATGGATGATATCCAGATTAATAAAACTACAATTAAACCAGGTGAAGATTTTGAAATCTCTTATGTAGATCCTCGTCATGCGGCTGCTGACTGGAAACTTTATAATAGTGATGGTAATGTCGTGGCCCAAGCAAGTGAAACTGTTAAATTTTCTGTAGCAAATGGTATTGAAGAGCTTGGCGGATATGATCTTGAGGTAATCGAGTCAAACGGTACCCGTCGTTTTAATTATTATGTACAGATTACAGGTTGGGATGTAGGTGCTTTGCCTCAAATCCAAAGCTTGACAGTTGGTAGTGAGGAAGCAGGAGAATCATCTGTTAAAATCGAAGTCGGTGATAAATTGACTCTTGGCTATACAGGTAGAAAAGCGAATGGTGCTGCATCACGTGGTGTAGAAATTGATGAAGGTTGGGTAGGTGGCCCGGTTCAACCCTTAGGAATAGGTTCTTACCAGTCATTCTCTGTTTCTGCATGGGTAAGATTTACCTCTTTACCAGGTAGTACGGCATTCTTTAGTATTGAAGACCGTACAGCTACTTGGCCTGTTAATAACTGGGGGTGGTTCTGGTCTAATATTAACTCTGAAGGTAAATTGGATACATATACTTTCCGTAGTTCAACTGCTGGTGGTTCTGCTGAGCTTAAATATGTATTCCCTGAAACCATAGTTACACCTAATGGATGGAATCACATTGTATTGACATTTGAATACAACGAGGATAGTAAATTCCGTTCTAAATTCTATCTTAACGGTATTTTGCAGGAGTCCACATGGGAGTTTGCTAATGCAAAAGGAACAACCGAAGATTGGTGTTCTATACGTTTTGCTCTTCCTTCTACCTACTGGATGGGCTTAGGTGGCGGCCGTGGATCGAATCCTACTTTCAATAACGGTATAGTGGATGAATTGCAGGTTTGGAACGGAGTTATGAGTGAAGAAGACATTCAGGCTTCTAAAGCTGGTCTTAATGCTGATAATCTTCCAGAAAATGTATTGGCTTATTGGGATTTTGATACAGATACAGATGAAAGTAACTTCTTTGTTGCGAAGGGTACTAAACCTGAAGCGAAAGCTTGTGTATTTAAAATTGCTGCAGGAGAATTGGAAGGTTCAGGAACTCAAACTCCTCAGAATCCGCTTTATATTTCCGGTACTCCGTTTATTCCCGGATCTGCATATAAGATTGAAACATTGCCTACGTGGAAAACTAAACGTGCTATAATCAGTGACGTTACCGGTAATGATATTGTTGGTTCTGCTAAGCTTACTTATGCAGAGAAAGGTGATTATACTGTAACTTTGACACTTGAAAACACGCTTGGATTAGATTCTAAGGATTATCCAGTATTCTCCGTTATTGATCCTACGGGAATTGAAGAAAAAGAAGCAGGTGAACTGCATACTTATACCGTAGATGATGTTCTCTTTGTAGAATTTGCTGAAGATGGTAACTATCAAGTTGCTGTGTACAATGTTTCCGGAATGCTTGTTGCCCAAAAGGCAGAGGCTATTTATGCCGGTCAAAACATGCGTATTACCCTCGGAGCTAATGGTATTTACTTAGTGAAAGTAATGAAAGACGGTAAAGAGGTTCGTACAATCAAAGTTCTTAAGAATTGATTTGCTATAAGATTAGATATTATTTGTAATAAATAGAGACTGAAAACATCTCTGTTGAGTTGGACGAATTAATATTTCTAACGAGTATAAGAGCCTGGTATTATACCGGGCTCTTTCCTTTTTTACATATTAATATTTTGATAATATAGTAGTTCCCTTATTTTTTTATTTGTCGATTTAAATTCAATAGTACTATTGATTGGTAACATTACCTCTTCAAATGTTTTATATAAACACGATTGTATCATCCTTTAAAACTTATGTTTATGAAAATCACAAAAATTATATTATTACTTTTTGTCTTTTTATGTACATCCAACCTATGGGGGCAATTGAATAAAGATTGGCCTCGAAACCTTATTACGGAAAATTGAGTCATAAAAAACATGAAAATCTATGTATCTAATCCCACCTGGAATGGGATGTTGGTTATAGAATTAGATGGAAAACCATTGTGTACGGATTATGGTCAGGGAATATTACTGTTGACTGGTCAGAATTTAATTGAACGCACAGCAGAAACTGATGTATATTCAGGTGGTGTACTTTCAATTCGAGCTTACAGAGACGGTATAGGAAATACCAATGTAATTTCATTGATAATTCCAGAAGATGAAATAGATCCAAAATTAATCGTAGAATTGTACCCGTAGTACCCATCTTCCTCTAAAAGCATATTTCGGCAAATACTGATTGTTGTAAGATACTTATTGGAACAAACAGGCTGTTCGGAAAGTTTTGGTGATTAATTACGGAATCATCCTGGAGCTGACTAAAAAACATTTCTTGGAAAAAGATCTTTTTATCCGCTGATATGAAAGGATTTTAAAATATATTTGTACAGCCGGGCAATTAAATATACGGATCACATTTGTCATTATATACAACGTCCCATTACATATATTGTTATCTGCAATAACATATATTGTAATGGGACGTCAAATATATTGGTATTTTTCTTATAAAATCACTTTTTGAATAAATACTTCAATTGTTTGTCATACCTTTGATGTATGGAAAAGCACTCATTCAAGGGTAAACCGCTGTGAACCAATCATAGTACCATCTGCAAAAATATCTACGCGGTATGTGCCAGCAGAGAGATACTCTTCTACATTCCAAAAAACGGTAATGGGTTGTTCTTCTCCGTTGTATTCAATATACTTTTTGATAGAATAGGGGAGTGAACGGTTTTCATATTCAAACGTATTGGCAGCGTTCTTTGTCAGCACTTCATTATTGGGTTTGTAGATATTGATATACAGCGTACGTTCACCGGTTTCTGCAGTAATGTTCTTAACAATGGTAAAACCGATAGTAAACTTCACTACATCTTTTACTTTTTTCACTTTTTTGTCACGTTTGTTCTTGGGCTCTATCCAAATATTGGTAGCATCCAGTTGAGCAGCCAGAGTCACTTTTTTATTCAGATTCTTCTTCTCTTCCGACAGATTGTTTATCTGGCGTGAAGCAGCGTTATATTTCTGTGTTACTTCAGCGATCACCTGCTTTTGTTGATTAGTCAGTTTATTGAGAGAGTCAATCTGATTGATATAACCGATCATGATTTTACGCAATGAACTCAATTCTTTTTTCAGACGGCGAATTTCAGTGGCATTACTACTTTTAACTGTACGCAATTCTTCAAGAAGACGTTGGGTCTTGATCTGTTCTTGCTCCAGTAAGACGGACAGTGAATCATTGGATACTGTAAGTTTCAGTTCGTCATATTGCTGGGCGAAACGGGTATATTCGTTTTCCAGATCTTCTTTCTCAAGAGCAAATTCTTCAACCAGTTCGCGATTATTCTGCTTTTCGGTGAACAGTAGATACGTGATGCCGGCAAGAGCAATCACCAATACCGATACGGCGATAATGAGCAGGGTCTTTTTATTCATGTTTCTTTAGTTAGATGATAATTCGCCGCAAATTTAATCATTTCGCTACATAGTAACACAGCGTTTCACGTAGTTTTTTCTTTTAAGAGCTTGTTTAAGTTTTCTTTTCTTGAATATACAAATTAATAACCGTATGAAATACAACTGTCATTCGGATAGTGTACATTTGGTATTCAGATGAAGTGCAACTACCGATTTAATAGAAGAAAAGTATTAGTACAACTACATCTTGGTAGGAGTTGTCTCTTTAACTAAAATTATTACGGAAATATTTCTTTAATAACGATTATCGTTGTACTTTTGTCGTCGCAAAAAGATGGAACTAATTATCAACTTTTTAAAATATAAGTATTATGTCAAAAGTAACCGTAGTAGGCGCAGGTAACGTAGGTGCTACATGTGCAAATGTACTTGCTTTCAATGAAGTAGCAGACGAAGTAGTAATGCTGGACGTAAAAGAAGGCGTTTCAGAAGGTAAGGCAATGGATATGATGCAGACAGCTCAACTGTTGGGATTCGACACTACCATTGTTGGTTGCACCAATGATTATGCTCAGACTGCAAACTCTGACGTTGTTGTTATCACTTCTGGTATTCCTCGTAAACCGGGTATGACTCGTGAAGAACTGATCGGTGTTAACGCTGGTATCGTGAAATCAGTAGCTGAAAACATTCTGAAATATTCTCCCAACGCTATTATCGTAGTTATCTCTAACCCGATGGATACAATGACTTACTTGTCACTGAAAGCTTTGGGTGTACCTAAGAACCGTATCATCGGTATGGGTGGTGCTTTGGATAGCTCACGTTTCAAATATTTCTTGTCTCAGGCTTTGGGCTGCAATGCTAACGAAGTAGAAGGTATGGTTATCGGTGGTCATGGTGATACTACTATGATTCCTTTGACTCGTTTTGCTACTTACAAAGGTATGCCGGTTTCTAACTTCCTGTCAGCAGAACAGTTGGAGAAAGTTGCAGCTGACACAATGGTAGGTGGTGCTACACTGACTAAACTGTTGGGTACTTCTGCATGGTATGCACCGGGTGCAGCAGGAGCATTTGTAGTTGAATCTATCATCCACGATCAGAAGAAGATGATTCCTTGCTCTGTAGCTTTGGAAGGTGAATATGGTGAAAACGATCTTTGCTGTGGTGTACCTGTAATCCTGGGTAAGAATGGTATCGAGAAAATCGTAGAACTTCCGTTGAACGAAGAAGAAATGGCTAAGTTCAAAGCAAGTGCTGAGGCTGTTCGCAAAACAAACGCAGCCTTGAAAGAAGTAGGTGCTCTTTAATAAAGAAGGAGTTATATACTGAAATAATAAAAAAGGGACGATTCTCTGTAAGGGGAAATCGTCCTTTTTTTCGTCTCAAAACCCTATCTGTAACCCTGCTGAAACATAAGGAGAGACTTGAAAATAATACCCTTTGTCTTGAAACATACTCTTTAGATTTCTGTTGGTCATTTCTGCCGGGCGCATGGCGTGGATACCTGCTGTGATGGGGATTGATACATGCTTCCCAAGTTTTATTACCGGACGAAGCCCTGCCACGAAATATTGGTGAGTGAATATTTTATCTTTTCCGTCTTGTTCCAGCAGAGCCATTTGTCCGTTCATCTCTACTGCCAGATTTAAGTTTAAGTTATTGTTGATAGTATATCCTGCCGACATTTCAATACCTTCTAACATGGCTATCTTAACGGTAAAGCGACCTTGCGTTGTCCAATTAAAATAAATAGCGGGGAAAACCATTGGATACCCGAAAGAATTATTCATAGCGATACCTCCTCCCAATTCAAGGTTCGGTCTCAAATGATAAATGAAAATGGCGCCTATATTTCCCAGTATGTTTTTATATCTGATTTGGGAGAGTTTGGTACATGGCATGTAGATACCTCCACCGATAGCCATCAGCATTGACCACTTACCGTTCAATGGTCTTAAATGACTAAGACTTAATCCGATATTCAGAATTTCATCAATAACCAGGGGCTCTGTAAAGTTCTTATTTTCGAGTTTGGCATATGCTCCTCCCAAGCTGACGGCCCACATTGTGGGGCGATTATTCTCATTCAGTTTTATTGATAAAGGAATATTGATGCCTCCTTGATAGACGACTGCCGATCCTTTGCAGTCTCCTACTTTCTTATCTGTTTCGCCTTCCATCATGCGATAAGCAGAGGTACCAAAGTATTCGGTTTTAAACATGATCTGAGCATTCACACCTGAACAATTAATAACAATAAATAGTAAGAACAAAACTTTTTTCATACGGAAGAGTTTAATCTGAATCTGATAATTTATTGCCAAAATTCGGCTTTTGAACACTTGTGCCGAAATCTTTTTGACGAATGATCAGTTTACCTTTGACGAATGGTAATGTATCTATCGGTTAATACGTTAACTTTGCAGCATGAAAATTGATTGGATTAAGAACGATAAATATATTATTTTCCCATTTTGGATAATGATATTCTTTATTTTTTTGCTTCAGGTTATGCCGCAGACGCAGTCTGTAGTAGAATCCGTTTTGTTTTCAACTTCATTTGTACTTATCATATGCCCTATTGCAAATTATTTAAGTGGACCTCTTTTGTTAAAGGCAATGAAACAAAAGAGAGCAAGGACATTTACCATCCAGTTCTTTTCTTTTTCCATGCTTATTGGGATACTTTTTCTCGCATGTATTTATTTCTTTTTCCATCTCGAGAGAACAGGTGTATTTCCATATTCCCATTATTTTGATTTAACAGATCTGAAACCTTATGTTCTTTTTGTTCCTCTTTCGGCGGGAGTCATTATAAATATTACGATATGTGGACTACGTTTCTTTCTTGAATACATCAAATCACAAAAGATACTTGTTGAATATCAACTCCGCACTTTACAGCACCAGGTGACTCCGCATTTTATGTTTAACGTATTAAATCATATCCATATCCTGATGCAGACGGATGTGGAGTTGGCATCCGATTTGCTGATAAAATATTCGGATATATTACGCTATCAACTATACAATGGGGATAAACAAAGCGTAACTTTGGAACAGGATATACGGTTTTTAAAAGATTTTATCGCTGTAGAAGAAGTCCGTTGGGGTGACAAAGTAGTGGTAACTTGCTCGTGGGAAGTGGAGGATCCACAAAGAGAGATTCCTGCATTGCTTTTTATCACATTCGTTGAAAATGCATTTAAGCATGTCTCGAAATCTGATTTTGAGAAAGGATATATCAACATTTATTTTAAACAGGAGAAAGATAGAATCTGCATGGATGTTGGGAACTCGAAATCAATATTACCTAAGAAAAAAAAGATTGGAGGAGGATTGGGCCTTAAAAATATAAAAGAACGTCTCGAGATATTGTATTTCGGGAATTATCATTTGTTGATAGAAGAAACTGATACCGATTATCGGACTAAACTTATAATTAATATTTGAGAATGGCAGAGATTATAATGAAACGTAAAGGGGTATATAAGATGAAGTGTCTGGTTGTTGATGATGAATCAATTGCAATAAAAGGAATTGTCAATTACATTGGCAGGCTGGACTTTCTGGAAATTGCCGGTTCTTGTTCATCCGCATTAGAAGCGGCAGATATTCTTAAGACGAAAGAAGTAGATCTTATGTTTCTGGATATCAATATGCCACACCTGTCAGGGCTTGAATTTTTAGAATCTTTAGAGAAACCGCCGCTGACAATTATAACTACAGCCTACTCAGAGTATGCACTTGACGGTTTTCGGCTGCATGTTGTCGATTATCTAATGAAACCCATCGCCTTTCAGCGTTTCTTTCAAGCTGTGTCAAAAGCTCAAAGTATGTTCCTTTCTCAGCTGGTATTACAGAATGAGCATGAAGAAGCTAAATCTAATATGTATGTCCGGCAGGGAGATGCTTTCCAACGGATTGCCTGGGGAGATATTCTCTATGCAGAAGGAATGCAGAATTATGTGAAACTATACTTCAAAGACAAAGTTCTAACTATTCATCAGACAATGGTTTCTCTGGAAGGGATATTACCTAAAGAGTCTTTCTTCAGAATACACCGTTCTTTTCTTGTCAACATATCCTATATCGATTTGATATCCGGAGGCCGCCTGTTTATCAATGGGAAGGAGCTACCTGTCTCAAAACAGAGGCGTGAAGAATTGCTCAATACAGTTGTCTATAAAAATCTGATAAGTAAATGATTGATATCTCTGTAAATTCGATTGTGAGAAGAGTTACCAGAATTTAAGGAACAAGTTTACTCAGCTTTCCGCAATAAGTTATTGTTAATTTATGCATAGCTCTTGTTACTGCTACATAAAGCATACTTTTATCAATTGCCGAACAATAGTTTTTGTCATCCACCTGTGGTATGATGACTTCGTCAAACTCCAGTCCTTTCGCCATGTGCGACGAAGTGATGAGGATACCTTTTACAAAAGTCGAACTTTGGTTCGACAGGAAATAAACATTTTCTATGTGTGCCTGAAGTTTTTCTGCAAGGGATTTTGCCTGAATTTCCGTTTTACATACAATCCCAAGTGACTTATAATTTGATTTCTTGAAAGTGAATATTAAATCTGTAATACCGGATATCTCTTCTTCTGTATTTCTGTATTGAAGAATCACCGGTTGTTTACCATGTCTTATGACAGGTTCTAACTCTTCATTGGGCAGAATTTTTTGTGCAAAACTGGTAATTTCAAAAGTAGAACGATAACTTTTGCATAGTTTCATCACTTCTCCCGTTGTAAATACTCTTTGAATCATATCAGTAGTGGATGAGCCATAGGGATTGACAGATTGGGATGCATCACCCAGAATCGTCTTCCGGCAAGGATAAAGTTTTTGAATGACTTTATACTGTATAGGAGAATAATCCTGCATTTCGTCTATCAGGATATGCTTGACATGGCTGTGAGTTTTTTTTCCCTCCAATGCTATATGCAGGTATGCTAAAGGAGCTAAATCAGAATATTCCAACGTATGACTTTTGCGCATCCTGAACATTTCGCTTTTTCCTGCCCATTCAAAAAAGTTCTTATAAACCTGAATGTCGTTATTACCGGCAAACATTTTTCTTACTTCTTTTTTCAACAGATTTTTCTCTGCGGTAGTAACTGTAAAATTGTATTTGATTGTCATCATTTCCAGAATATAATCGGTCATTGTCTCAAAACGTTGGCGCATTGGGTAGCGGCTGAATCGCTTGAATTGTTCATCAATAAATTCGGCCGGAATAGTAATGTGTCTGGTTAGTTTTACGTCTGTTGCTCTGAAATAGTTATTTTCCATATATAGAATAAACTTATCAAGTAGTGAGATGAAATCAAATGAAGCCTTATACTGTATTCTTTCGATAAATTCTCCCGTAGGCTTTCCAAGTAATTCTGTTACTTGTTCAAAGAAGTTCTGATATTTGTATTTGTTACCGAGTACATCCGAAAGAATATATCCCATACTGGTTTCGGGAACAGTCTCCTCACCAAGTTCCGGGAGTACATTAGAGATGTAATCGGCAAAAACTTTGTTGGGCGAAACCACCAATATGTTTTTGGAGGAAATATCTCCTTTCAGTGTATAAAGAAGATAAGCGATGCGATGTAAGGCGATGGAGGTTTTACCCGATCCGGCAACTCCTTGTATGATAAGTACGTGTGCATCTTCATTACGAATAATACGGTTCTGTTCCCGCTGAATGGTTGTGACAATGTTTTTCATTTTGTCATCAGCATTCGAACTTAGTTCTTTCTGTAAAATATCGTCATGTACAGTCAGAGAGCTTTCAAGCATATATTCCATTTTGCCATTGCGGATACGGTACTGACGTTTCAGCAAAATCTCTCCGCTTATTTCACCCAAAGGGGATGAATACGTAGCTTTTCCCAGTTCATTGTCGTAAAACATACCTGCGATGGGAGCTCTCCAGTCATATATCCGGTTTATCTTTTTGTTGGTGTCATAAAATGTGTGTATTCCTATATAAACCGGTATTGTCTGGCTTTTCTCCCTTTCTTCTTTAAAATCTATCCGGCCGAAGTAAGGAATGCCTACTATTTTACTCAGTCTTTTGCGCTTGTCAATTACACTTTCACCCAATGCAAAATGATTTAAGATACTTTCCCTCATAGAACGAATTTCATGTGGATCAATATCTTTATTTGACCATAAATACTCTTTGTACTCCTGTAATGTATCTACGTGTTCTTTCACTGATACACTCGTATTATTAATCACGTCATTGAGGGTGTTGATTATCTCCTGCAAATATTCTTTCTCTTGCTCTTCTGTTTTATTAAATACCATAACTCTTTCATTATTATATTAAAACGGTCTGAAAAGGCAGCAAAGTTAGTTCATTCCATTGGGGGGATAAATAGTTATTTATAGCTATATATCCAGCCTTTTTTCTACTTTTGCACACTTTACTTCAAATGCGGAAAGATGGATATTCTTGATATGGCGGGCCGGAACCAGCAAAAAGCCTGGGAGATAATAGAGAGTACCGGTGTTATCCCGATATGGGAAAGTATTGGTGCAAAAGTGAATTTGGTGGGTTCCTTGAGTACAGGGTTATTGATGAAACACCGGGATATTGATTTGCATATTTATACCTCACCTTTGACTTTGACTGACAGTTTCCGGGCAATGGCGAAACTTTCAGAAAATATAGCTATAAAGAAGATTGAGTGTGTAAATCTTCTGCACACAGTTGAAGCCTGTGTGGAGTGGCATGCCTGGTATCAGGATTCTGAGAGTGAACTTTGGCAGATTGATATGATTCATATCCGGAAGGGCTCCCGATATGATGGTTATTTTGAAAGAGTGGCAGAACGTTTGAGAACTGTTTTAACTGACGAAACAAGGCTGGCTATTTTGAACTTGAAGTATGAAACTCCTGATACGGAAAAGATTATAGGGATAGAATATTATCAGGCTGTTATTCGGGATGGAGTAAGAAGTTATGCGGAATTTGAGGTATGGCGGCAAGAGCATCCGGTTACAGGCATTGTAGAATGGATGCCATGATGTGTTGATATGAGATTTAACTCAACAGCCCCAGTTTCAATCCGGTATTAATGGCTTCAATAGAATTTTGTACACCTAATTTATGTAATAGATTCTGCCGGTGAATATGAACCGTATGGATACTGATACAAAGTTTGTCGGCTATCTCTTTACTTAGAAGCCCTTTCTGAATATACTGTAAGATCTCAGTTTCACGTTGCGTCAGATTTATTTGTGTTGTTGATAATAGAGAGGGAGAGAATATTTCTCCGTTTTTAAGATTCAGTACAGTACAATCTACCTGATTGGATTCCTTTTGATTGGGGGCAATATCCATATTTCCTATTATGAGCCAGGCTTTTCCGTTATGAGCCTGTTCTAAAACCTGTTGTTTGCTGATAACTCGTATATATTGTTGTCTGGCATTGCGTACCCGGAAACTATAGATATTACAATAATCATTCCTTTGTTCGATAGGCAAACCGAATATAAACTTACCAAGATCAACCTGCAACCGTTTTAGTTGTGATAAATCATCTGGATGAATGCGTGATTCTAAATAATCACCTTGTCTTTCCAATGTAGCTATCTTGTGGCTGTCATATCCCAGTAAATCTACGAAGTTGGAGGATGCGAAAGCATACCTGCATTTATAAACATCAACAACGAATGTACAGTTGTGACTTAGTTTGGACATGCGGTGAAGCATGCTTTTGTCACGTTCCCAAAGACTGTAATCAATGTCTGATGCCGATAGATGCTGCTTTGCCCACATTTCTTCCCTGGTTATATTCATTGACCTCATATAGTATAGCTATAAATTATTGTTTTTGTTCCACAAAGGTAAAATTAATCTTTAATGATGGAAATAATTATAGAGGTTAGACATTGTTTTATTACTGGGAATGGTGTAGTTTTACTTCAGCTAAGTTTTCTTTTGGACTCATTTAATGGTAGAATAAAGAAAGAATACACTTATCTTTGTATTAGTGATTGTTTGTAACCGGAATATCACAATAATGCCGGGTGATAATAAAATTATGAAGACAAAAGAAATAGATCGTTTTTCGGAAGTTCCACAAGACTATCCTCTGTGCATTAATTATCAATGTCCTCGGGCGTCTACTTGTTTGAGGCAATTAGTTGCACAGGAAGCTGCTGATAGTATAAAGTTTTTAATGATTATCAATCCGAAGCATCAAGCTACTTTGAAAAAAGATTGCCCTTATTATCGTTCAAGTACCAAAGTTCGCTTTGCCAAAGGCTTTATGAATATCATAGAGAATCTGACTCAAAAGCAAATACGGGAAGTAATTCCTCAACTGATAAATCGATTCAGTGAAAGAACATATTATCGTATTCGTAAAGGAGAGCGTTTACTCTCACCTGCCGAGCAACAAAGTGTGGTGAATATTTTAAAAAAATATGGGGCGGCCGAGCCGATCGTATTTGATGATTATATAGAGGGTTATGAGTGGTAGAGCTGGATCGTATAATGTACTTCTTGCCATCACATTGGCAGGACTCTGCCAATGTGATGGCAAGGTGTTGCCAATAGGTTGGCAAAGTCTTGCCAATACGATGGCAAAAGAGGATATCATATCTGTGTAAATATCGAATTACGCATAGGCGATTACATTAAGAAAATAATAAAAGTTGGTTATAAGGTTTTGGAAAAACTTTTATAACCAACTTTTATTATATTTCAATCCGTATTTGTCGGAAAGGTTATGATTAGAAAATCACTTTGATACCGTCGACTATGTAAATACCCGGATTAAGGAAAATTGTGTTAGAGCCGGGTTTAACGGAGATTGATATGACAGGTATTCCTGAGACGGTAAATATGTCAATATCTTGTTCCACATCCGAGATTATCACAAGATTTGAACCTTCCTTGATAAGTTTTAGTTTTTCACCTTGGAAGAGTGCCTGGTTGTCAACACCGGTTGTGATGTTTACCTTACCAACTTCAAATGAATCCTCAACTTCGGAAGTATTAGCTTTTGCATAGACCGAGAAAGGTGCGATAACAAGATTTGTTTCTTCATCGCCGATACGGTTAAATCTGTAACCTTCATCATCAAGTACGTATGTGTCAGAAGCAGCATTGGTAGAAGTATAATTACCGAACAGAGTGAAATCCCTACCTGCTTTTGCGATAGATTCCGATAGCGGAGTCATAGGTACGTCAAACGTAAGCGATTCGTCTGTTTGTGTAGCGGGTATGCCGTTCGCATAGAATGTAAAGTTGATTGAATCATCCACTTCTCCGTTGAGATGTATCATATACGGTTTATTTGCTTCAATTGAAGGTTGGTTTTCGAGTATTGTAGCGTTGTCGTTGAATGACAATATACTGACTGTATGGTTACCCGAAGTACCGATGGTATAGTCATAACCTTTTCCATCGGACATGCGCGTGGGTACAAACGGTAGGACTATACCTTTCCATTCTTTGCTTTCATTTCCGGATGGGTAGTTCAGTTCAACTGACAGTGAGATGGTCTTCTCACCGAGATTAAAGCTTGCCGGAGCATTGAAAGCATAACCGTCAGTGAGGACGATGTCGGTTGAAGCCACCCGCGTACCACCACTGTTGACCACAATGTTTGACTTCGAAGAGATTGATTTTTCCAAACCTTCTGCAACATATATTATACAGTTGGGATTTATACCCTCAAACGATTGATCGTTTATGCCTGCGGTATTACGTACACGGGTAGAGCCTTGCTCCTTGTCAGACTGTGAGTTTCCGAAAAGCGTGATACTCGTCAACGAAGAACATCCGTCAAAAGCTCCGGCGTCTATCGCATCGACCGAATTGAGTGTCAGCGATTCGAGTTGCGAACAGCCGGCGAACGCATTTTTTCCTATAGAGGTAACGTTTTCCGGAATCACTACATTTGTGAGGTTTTCCATTCCGGCAAATGCATTTGAAGGTATTTCGCTGTTTTCGATGGCAGACATGTCAATGGTTTCCAGAGACGTGAAGTTTTCACGTATGTGTTCAAAGGCCGTATCGGTCATTTCTCCCGACAATCCGAGTTCAACAATCCCATCGGCTTCTTCTTTATCAATATGGATCACTTCTTCCGGTTTGAGAACCGCACCTTCAACAGGAACCATCGTGATTTCAACTTCCATATCCGACTGTAGGTTAGTGATCACATAAATACCGTTTTCATCCGGAAGAACAACTTCACCGGCTATTTTGACTTTAGGAGTCATACTCGGAGTTTCGGAAACGACAGTAAACTTGTAATCGCAACCTTCCTTATAGAGGGTCTTATGATCTTTAGAGCCTTCAATAAACAGAGACATATTCACATCTTTCCACACGTTTGCCTCATTGAGAGCTACAAAGTTGATTTTAGATTTTCCTGAGGCATCCTTGAATTTAATTTCGTAATGGAACACCACATCGATGGTATGGTTCTGCGGACAAGTCAAGTATTGAGGATCTGTTACATAACCGTAGAATTTCACTTGGTAATAACCACCGGGATTGAAAGCACTGGGGTCAAGCGGGGCCAGTTGAGCCGTTACATCCTGTTTGTTGTCATAAAGTTTAAATGCGACTTCGGGACGATAAATCGGATTAGGCTTATAAGAGGTCGGTTTGAAATTGGGTAAACCAAGCATTACGGTTTTAGTTGCACTTCCCACAGGCCCTTCAATCTTGGCCAACGGTTCTCTTGCCGAATATTGGAAAGTTCTGTCCGGGTCGATCTGAATGTTATAGAACACTTTTGAAGTTGTATGTTGGAGTTCTTTCCAGAATTCACTGTTCGCATATGCCGATTCAGTGCCTTGGGGAACTTCAAGAGTTATGTTGGCGCTATTCATTGGGAACGGATTACTTTTCAGTTGTACCGGAGTTTTTGACAGAGCTACTATTTTTTCAAGTTTAATACAGGTTGCGAAAGCACCGCTTCCGATATGGGTTACTGTCTCCGGAATTGTTATTTCCTTAATATTCATGCAGCGATAAAATGCACTTGCCTCTATACTCTTCAGATTCTTAGGTAGAAGGATAGTTGACAAAGCTGTTGCTTTCGTCGGATTTGATGACGTAAAAGCATTGGTAGGTAGTGAGTTAGGAGTAGGCGAACTTTTTATTGTCACATCGGTCAAGTCAAGAGCTACAAGTTTGGCTGCATTGTCCTGCAATGTTTTAAAATCAGCGGCATTCATCTCACCTATTAATTTGAGACGTGAAGGAAAGGCAAGAGAAGTCTTTGAGGCGAGTTCTCCTGCATTGAGATTGATTGCTGTATAAGTTTCGTCTCCGGCAGCCACTACTTGTATGGTTATGTCAAGATCTTCACGTACACTTTCAACCTTTATTTGGGCTACTCCCTGACGATCAGCCACAATCTTACCATTGATCGACACCGTTACTGCGTCAGCAACAGAAACCGGCATGATCTTACATGTAAAGTCCATACCATGGACGATCTGATCAATAGCCCCCTGGATAGTGGCCCCCTGAACAGAAGATGGCATAGTGATCTTGTGGTACAACACCTCATTGCCTACGGCCTTGATTGAATCTTTCACGTTTTCATTTATTCCTTTGACGAGATGCCATTCTTTTTTGTTGTACGAAGTTGCGACACGTACAAGATTACCCTCACGTACCGAAGCTTCTTTCACCTGACAGCTGAAGCTACATGGCAGGTCGCCATAATTCGTTCCTGAGTTAGTAAACACAGGCGAAATGAATTCTTTAATAGCACCATTAGCATCCGTAAGCACGGCAGCATAGAACATCGAGGCGTCATCCTGAGGAATAGCCAATGCGTTGGCACGTATGGTAAATGTCTTGCCGGAAATAACATTGATTACGTCGGTTACCAGTCCTACACCACCCCTTGAATCAGTTAACTTCCACGAAGATATGCGAGTTGTAGGTTGTGGCTGAACAAAATTAGCGTGAATCATAGTGTTGGCGTTGACGGCGATGGTATATCGGTTATCGGTTCCGGCATTCAATTTGGTTGTATTGGCGAAAACTTCCATTTTGGCATCACCAAAACGATTGTCAGTTTCAACGGTGAATGAGAACAATGAACCGGGTGTCACTTCAAGACTTTCGGAATCAGGAGTGATCTTTACACCTTCTGTCTCTTCAAGAACAATCATATAAGAAGAAGCCGGAGCAGAGTTTTCCTCAACAATCTCTTTGAAATCCTGCCAGTTCTCCTTTGACGAATATGCTGTTTTTGTGTTAACCGGTACCACAAGTTTAGATTTAGGTGTCCCTGTGAACACACACCAATTGATCCATGCCGGCGATTGACGGCGTACAATGACTTCTCTCAGACTGCTGCAATTTAAGAATATATTATATTCGTAAGTACCCACTGATGCCGGAATTTCGATTTTTTGCAGACCAGTGGCATTGAAACAGCCATTTTTCAAAATGGTGAGAGACTTTGGCAACTCAATATGTTGTAACGAATAGTAGCCGCTGAATGCTTTAGTGGGAATGGCATTAGCAGGATTCGAACCATTGGCTACTATGTTCACACCAGAAATATCAAGCATGGTTAGCTTCATACGTTCGCGTATAAATGTGAAATCACGGACGTCGATCGTTCCATAAAGTGTCAGTTCCTTAATCGTTCCGGCATCGGCTTCACTGATAAGCTTCTCAAGGTTACCGGCAGTTACCCATAGATTGCGTTTATTCACTACATCCTCCATTGACTGTACGATAATACGGATTTGCTGGTCAGTGGTGACATTTTCAATTTTGTAAACATTATCGGTACTTGGAGCCAGGATGAATCCGTTTGCTTTGACTGTTATAACCTTGTCGGGGGAAGCGGATTGGACCTTAAATGTGTAGTCACGGCCTTTGATTACTTTTACATCGGCATACGATATGATAGCTCCGTCTACGTTGATCGGTATGTCAATTGAAAAATACGGTATGGAATTGTTTTTTGCTTTAATCTCATTTATTGTGATAAGGTCACCGGTAACCGGTAACCACTCGTCAGAGCCGTTGGCTATAGTGACCATACGAATTATATCATCATTAGCGACAACGGTTTCGGCAGGTACCGAACATGCAAAATCAGAATAAAGTCTTGGCGTCATCACCTGCATTGCTTGAAGTGATAGTCCTTTACCATCATGCAGTAATGTTTTCAATTTCCCATTAGCAGAGAAAAGAGCCACAGAAATTTTTCCTGAGAAATTTTCATATGAAACGTTTTTAAAGGCACCAGCTCTTATGGTGAACTTCATATCGGGGCTGATATCTACTGCGTCGGAAGTTATACCGATCTGACGTTCGTCGGCTGTGATATGAACAGGTGACCATTTGACAGCTGTTTCGGTGGGCTTGATATTATAGATGATAGTGGTCTGGTCGTTGAAACTGTGTGATGTACTTACAGTTGGGTTGAGAGCATCGGAAGAAAAATAACCGTTGGCCGAACCACCCCAGCCCCAATTGATGTGGAAATAAGGTACTGAACCTTTTATCTCATATCCGTCGCACACAAAAGCATGACCTACTGAGACATCTTGACCACTATAGATCACTGGTCGTCCGGCATTGATCTCGTCAACAATTATGGCATCCCATACAGTTCGGTCGGTTTCCGAACGCTTTTTATAGGATACCCCTGGGTCATATCCGAAAAATGATATAAGGGCGGCAGGAACACGCACTTCAAAAGCACTCGAACCATACATTCCGAAATCTGTTTTTATCGATATAGCACAATGAGCCATCAGTGTAGCTACAGCATCAGCTTCAGCTGTAGAATATCCAAAACGATAGTTGTCCATCCTCATATTGCCCCAATCATATTGGACATTGAAATCCGTACCGTCAAGTGAACCGTTACCCATTGAGGGATAATTATAATATTTCATAACGGTAGCCATAGCGGTTCCGACACAACCAACGAGGCGGCGGTTAGGTATCTGACCGTTGAATGGAGCTTCCTGACTCCATTCTGGAGTTTTGATAGACTTTGTCAGTGAAGTTTGCATACTTACACGCTTGCGAAGCTCGGTGATATTATTTCCAACCGGTTTTACAGCATTGTTAAGCATCATCGTAGTGACATCAGATATTTCATCCGGTATATATAAAGACTCATAAGAGTATCCCACAACCGGGATTGCCTTGTCATCGGCTGATATGATGATAAATCCACGACCATCCTTGGCATTAAACACATAATAAGCAGGTGTCCCGTCACTTTTTTGTGATGTATACGCCAATTCAAAAGCATCGGGATTACTTAGTCTCGAAATGTTACCAGCATTAAAAAAATTAGCAGCGGCTTCAGCAGCTTCTTCTATAGTCAACATTTTGGCATGGAGGCTGTACGGGTAAACAGCACACACTAGAAGAAGCAGTACTTTTAAAAACTGTTTCAGCATAAGATAAATAGCTTTTAATTAAGTTATAAATAATATAAATGTTTAATATGAATTCAGCTAAAATACGAGCTGATTGGAATGTGCAAAGTCTTTATTATTAGTATTTTATGTTATTGATAAAACATATAGTTCTTTCCATAAGCTATTACGGGGCGCGAATTTAACTATATTTTTATAACAAACCATCTGATGTATTTGTTAAAAAACACAAATGACTATGCGGGGTGTTGATGTAACCTCAGAGATATACTTTGTATAAACAATTGATATTTGATAGTGGCATTAGGCTTTTTTGATAATTCAATTAAATTTCCGGTAACATTCGCTTACGGGATGTTTGCCATTTAATAGTGTTTTAGACTTGTATACACAAAATGTTAATGTCCGTGTCCATAAGAAAACTGGTTTAACTTTCAGTTTAAATCATGAGGTAAATAGGTAGATATATAAACAAAAAAGAGAGCTACTATGTTGAGTAACTCTCTTTTTTACAAGTGGTGCCACCAGGAATCGAACCGGGGACACAAGGATTTTCAGTCCTTTGCTCTACCAACTGAGCTATGGCACCTTTCTTATTTGCGATTGCAAAGGTAGCGAAAGTTTTTTTATCTTGCAAGAGGAGGAGAAATAAAAAACACTGATAAATAGCTACAGTGTTTATTATCAATTATCTATTTGATGAAAATATTTCATTTTATTGAAAAGAATATTTGGTTTATGGCTTATTCATTGAGTATATTACTTGTTGTGTTGTAGGTTATCGGAACGGTAACTATATTTTTCTATAGTCTCCTAATGAAATGCTACTGATATATGTATAAGGGAGATAAATCATTGGATAATTCATTTATATATAAGATATTATAATGTAACTATATTTATAGAAGAAAAGTAATAGCCATTGTCTTTTATAACATTATCCATAGGGGGGAAGGCTATCCCAAAATTAAATTTTAAGATAGCCTTTTATTTACTAGTGTAGAAATTCTTTCTGGTTATAAGAATCAATGTCTAATAAGTTTTTAGTAACTCCTTAAAATACCATTGTATTTTTCCAAAATTCTCTAATGATATATATTCGTTCTCATTGTGTATTGTACGTTGTTCGTACTGATTCAGACATATAGGCATGAAGCGGTAAATATCATTACTTACTGTTTGATATTTATAAGAGTCTGTACCACCGATTGTTATATAAGAAGTAACTATCGCGTCAGGGTAGATCTTATTTACTTTTTCTTTTATAATTTCAAAGCCTCTTACGTTTTCCGGAGAAATATTTGAGGGGGCACGTTGAGAAATTACCTCTATGGCGATATCGTAACCTTCACATAGTTTTTTCACATGTTCTATGACACCAGAAACTGAATCACCTGGTAAGATGCGGAAATTTACCGTTACTTCTGCTTCGGAAGCCAGAACATTTGGAGCATCACTACCTTTAGCCATTGTTACAGCTGTAGTTGTGCGAACCAGTGCATTGGATGCAGGAGATTTTTCCATTGTTCTCAGTAATAACGGTCTGAGTAACCATTGGTTTGCTATTGTCATACGGGAAAAGAATCCCATCTCATTTCCGACATTATCAAAGAAGGTTGCAATTGGGGAAATAATTTGTGCAGGGAACTGGTCACTGTTCAGTTTCTCAATGATTTCTGCTGCATAGATTAACGAACTTTTTTTCGGAGGCATAGAAGAATGTCCTCCCATTCCTTTTACTGTAAGACGTAAAGTAAGGAAGCCTTTTTCTCCGGTTCCAACTAGGCCTAATGGAACTTTAATAGACTCTATAGCTGAACTTGGAGCAGCAATAATACCCCCTTCGTCATAAATAGCGTCAAAATTCAGTTCTTTATTTTTGAAATACTCTGCTATTTTTACAGCTCCTTGACGTCCACTTACTTCTTCATCATGTCCGAAAGCAAACCAGATATCTCTTTCTGGCTGAAAACCTTCAGCAATTAAATTATCAGCTCCTTCCATTAATGAAAAGAGCATACATTTCATGTCGAGCGTTCCACGTCCGTAGATACGGCCATTTATTACAGCTCCTGAAAATGGTGGATAATCCCATTTGGTAGCATAAGACTGAATTGGAGGTAACGGTTTGTCATTCAACTGAAAAATGGTATCAGCAGGAATCATAGTAGATGGATCATAGCCGGCTACGGGTACAACATCATAATGCGATAAGAATAAAACCGGTTTCAAATTACCGTTTTTTCCCTTCCAATGAAAGATCATGCCATATGTATTAATGGTATCTGTGTCCATTACTTTATATACCTCAGAATAAGAATCGGACAGATATTTCATGAATTCTCCGAAAGGTTTGAAATTGGTTTCTTCATAGAACTCATTACTAATGGTTGGAATACGTATTCCACCGACAAAACGACGTATGGCTTTTTCAGAAGGAGTAGTATTCACTACTTCTTTATTATCTCCGGTTTTTTCTATCTTCTTAAATTGATAGGTGAAAGTTCTTACTATCAGTACGAGAATAAGTATGAGAAATAAAAGTAATAAGAATGTAAAAAATCTTTTCATGGTTCATTTTTTTTAATTATATATTTTTTATCAGATTTATTTGGAGTACCGGAATTGGATAATAACTCCATTGCCGTTTTACAGATAAGTAACCCTCCTCCCAACTGAATTACAGGAATAGCCAAACCAAAGATCAATAAAAATAAATGCCTTATCACCAAAGTACCTATACCGATCAGAATATAGTTGATAATTAATTTCTGAATAGCTGTTTTGTGCTGATGATCATTCAGCTCGTTCAGAAAATCATTAACGACAAAACCATTTCCCAATGGATTTATTACCGGAAACAAAGCCATAAAAGAAAATGTAAATATAATTAAAAGGTTACTTAATATCATAATCATTATTTTCTTGATACTTTATTATATAACAACAGAATTAAAAAGTTTATCCGGATTCTTTAAATTTATTTTCTTCAATATATAAATATTGTTTTTTACTTTTCTCTTATTTACTTATTAATTAAGGAGAATATTAGATTTCAATAACTTAATTCTAACGTTTTTTGATAGACTTTTTTGTTCTTATTACGAATGATAGCTATATTTTATGGTAGGAGTTCGGTTTGATTGAATTTCATGAATTAATAGCCAATAAATGAACCATTAACTAAAACTTTAATTATGTGTACAAGAGTAGTTTATTCAGGAACAAATGGGATGGTAGCAACCGGTCGCTCTATGGACTGGAAAACAGAAATGCATAGTAACCTTTGGGCATTTCCAAAAGGAATGATGCGTAACGGAGAAGCTGGAACAAATTCGTTGAAGTGGACGTCGAGATATGGAAGCGTAGTAACCTCTGCTTTTGAAATTGCCAGTACGGATGGGATGAATGAGAAAGGGCTAGTTGCCAATTTACTTTGGTTACCCGAAACACAATATCCGGTAAGAGATAAAAATAAACCGGGGCTTGCTATAACAGCGTGGGTACAATATATGCTGGATAATTTTGCAACAGTGGAAGAGGCCGTTTCTTATATTGATGAAGATACCTTTCAGGTGGTATCAGATATGATGCCGGATGGGTCTCGTTTAGCAACATTGCATTTATCTATATCCGATGTTACGGGTGATTGTGCTATCTTTGAGTATGTAGGTGGAAGACTTACTGTATATCATAATAAAGATTATAAAGTAATGACTAATTCTCCTACTTATGACAAACAGCTGGCACTAAATGAATACTGGAAAACGATAGGAGGTTTGAGCTTTTTACCCGGAACGAATCGCGCAGCCGACCGTTTTGCCAGAGCTAGTTTCTATATTAATGCATTACCGAAAACTGATGATGAAAGGATAGCTGTTGCCAGTGTATTTAGTGTTGTCCGTAATGCCTCTGTGCCTTACGGTATATCAACTCCTGAAAGTCCCGAAATTTCTACTACACAATGGAGGACTGTTTCGGAAAGTAAAAGTCTGAGATATTTTTTTGAGTCAAGTCTGACTCCAAATACTTTTTGGGTGGATTTGCGGGATTTGGATTTCTCAGAAGGAGCTCCCGTACTTAAATTGTCTATTGCTAATGGAGAAATGTATCATGGGAATACGGCCAAAGAGTTTAAGATAGCGTTACCTTTCAAATTTATGGGAGTTAGAGGATAAAAGAATTCCGTGAAATAAAAGTGAGTTATTATAGAAAACTCTTTCAAAGAAGCTCATTTTTAAAGAATTTACCCCGCCATAGTTCTTTATGGCGGGGTAAATTTTATTGTTAAAGATGTTTTATTGGTCCAGAGATTCAATTAGTAATGCTAATCTTCAGACAGATATCTGGTGGGTTACATCCTATTTCTCTTCTTGCAATGGGTTCCAGCCTTGTGCTTTTAACTCGAATTCTTGTCCGTCTCGGGTTATTAGTGCACAGCCAAGCTCTGGCTTGGTAATATGTCCTATTAATCGTACACCTTCCATTTCTGAAATCTTTTCATGGTCTGCAATAGGAACAGTGAAGAGTAGTTCATAATCCTCGCCACCATTCATGGCACAAGTCGTGAGATTCATATTAAATTCTTCTGCCATAACAGCCGTTTGATAATCAATCGGGATATGTTCTTCATATACACGGCATCCGGTATTACTTTGAGTACAGATGTGTAGCAATTCGGAAGATAACCCATCAGAGATGTCCATCATAGAGGTAGGGACAATATTAGCAGCAGCTAGCTTTTCGATGATGTCTTTGCGGGCTTCGGGTTTAAGCTGACGTTCAAGCAGATATTCTTTACCGGAAAAGTCCGGTTGAGCATTTTGTTCACCTTTAAAAACGGTTTTTTCACGTTCCAGCAATTGTAAACCCATATAGGCGCCACCAAGATCACCACTGACACAGATGAGATCTGTTTCTTTTGCACCGTTACGATAGACTATTTTATCTTTGTCTACTTCTCCGATACAAGTGATACTGATAGCCAACCCTGTCAGTGAAGAAGTAGTATCACCACCTACAATGTCTACATGATATTGTTGGCATGCCAGGCGAAGGCCAGCGTAAAACTCATCCATATCTTCCACACTGAAACGCTTGGAGAGGGCGAGGGACACGGTTATCTGTTTCGGAGTTCCGTTCATCGCATAGATATCAGAGAAGTTTACGATAGCAGATTTGTATCCGAGATGTTTGAGAGGTACATAGGTAAGGTCAAAGTGTACGCCTTCCATAAGCAGATCGGTGGTGACCAATACCTGCTTATCTGAAGGGTAGGAGAGGACGGCGGCATCATCGCCCACTCCATACTTGCTTGATTCATTTTTTAGTTCAATACCCTCAGTGAGATGCTTGATTAGGCCAAATTCACCCAGGGTTGCTATTTCTGTTCGCATCGATATATTTATAATTTACGATTTATTTCCTGTGTTTATAACCACTATTTGGTCATAAACACATGGGATTGTTTGTAATTTAAGATTGAAGTGACTTTAATTTATTAAGCGCGGTTGATAAGTTCGCGCATAATAGTTGTCATTTTCGGTTGAGCTGCATCAGCTGCTTTCTGAACTTCTTCATGTGATACTTCTACAATTTTTCCTTCTACACCCAGGTCAGTTACAACCGAAATACCAAATACTTTGATACCACAATGGTTAGCTACAATTACTTCAGGGACGGTGGACATACCTACGGCATCAGCTCCGAGGATGTGGAATAATTTGTACTCTGCAGGGGTTTCAAAGGTTGGTCCTTGTGTACCGATGTATATGCCATGCTGCACTTTTATACCTTTTTCTTTAGCTATTTCATTGGCTTTACGGATAAGCTCTTTGTCATATGCTTCGCTCATATCCGGGAAACGGGGACCATATGGAATGTTCTTGCCACGAAGCGGATGTTCGGGGAAATAGTTGATATGATCTGTGATAATCATCAGATCACCGATTTCAAAAGCGGGATTAGTACCACCACTGGCATTGGATACGAATAGTGTTTTTATTCCTAATTCACGCATTACACGTACAGGGAAAGTCACTTCCTGCATGGAGTAGCCTTCATAGTAATGGAAGCGGCCTTGCATTGCCATGATATCTTTGTTACCCAATTTGCCGAAGATTAACTTTCCGCTATGCCCTTCAACAGTAGACACAGGGAAGTTAGGAATATCTTCGTACTTTATCTCATACTTCTCAGTGATTTCATTTGCCAAACTACCAAGTCCGGTACCCAGGATGATTGCTGTCTCAGGGCTTGTATGCATCTTTCCTTTTAGAAAAGCTGCTGTTTCTTGTATTTTCTCTAACATAGCCAATAATGTGTTGGTTAAAAATATCTTGTTGATTTTGTAATATCTCTACTTCAATGGGGAGCGCATAGATATGTCTTTTTAACTCCGCATCTAATATGGGATGATGTACCAACCGGGTAGCATCTTTTTCTGTGGTGATAATCAACCGTTGTTCACCTTTCAGCTTGTCAAACCGCTGTTTAATGAGCTGCATATCATGTTGATTAAAATTATGATGATCATCAAATGACAGCAGATCTATATGCGATGTATATCTTTCCAGCTCCTGGATGATAGTAATTGGCGAGGCAATACCGGTAAGGAGCAATATCTGTGTATCTGTTTGCAGGGAAGATAACTTCTGTTCTGTTTTTCCTGCTACCTCTGGAAATACCGGTTGCAGATTTCCATAACGAAATGACGAGAAGAACAACATCTGGTATGGGAATAGGTTCAACCTTTTAGCAATGATATTGAAGTCAATGGGTTTGATGTCGGGTGGACATTTGGTAACAATAACTATTTGTGCCCGGTTCTTTCCTTGAATAGACTCGCGTAGACGGCCTGCTGGTAATAATGCATCATCACAAAACAGACGGTGATAATCCGTCAGTAAAATGTTGAATCCGGCCTTAACATAACGATGTTGGAAAGCGTCATCAAGCAAAACAACCTCGACAGGAGGATTGTCCAATGTGCAAAGCTGTTCAATGCCATGACAACGGTCTTCATCCACAGCTACCCGTATATCGGGAAATTTAGATTTTATCTGAAATGGTTCATCTCCGATACTGCGTACATTGCTTTCAGGGGTAGATAATATATATCCCTTTGTACGACGCTTATAGCCCCGGCTTAATACGGCAACCTGATATTCACGGTGAAGTAACTTTATCAGATATTCGGTATGTGGCGTTTTACCTGTTCCTCCTACGGCAATGTTGCCGATGCAGATGACAGGAACGTCAAAACTCTTTGACCGGAGGTATCCCCAGTCAAAGAGTTTGTTTCGTAAGGCTACTCCTGCTCCATAAAGGAACGAAAGAGGGTAGAGCCATTTATGTATCTTGATAAAGCTTTCTTCCATGCAGAATGGTTTACTTAATATTCAGTTCAAACGGAACACGGGCTTGTATCATAGAGCGTTCGCTTAAATTTTTCAGTAAGCTGAAATCTTTATAATAATCACCCAGTTTGCTTTTCATCAATTGTGATTCTACGTAATTGGTCGGTTTCGTATCAAGCAGAGTAGAAAGGAAATCTTTCTTTTCCGGATAAGAAACAACGGTATAACCATCGAGATTAGCTTTCTTTACAGCGATGTCGAGCGCTTTGTCTATACCACCCAGTTCGTCAACAAGGCCGAGCTTTTTTGCTGTCTCACCTGTCCATACACGGCCTTCGGCAATCTTTCCAATTGCCTCTTTGGTCATATGACGGCCTTCGGCGCAGCGGGTAAGGAATGTATCATACCCTTCGGTTATCATCATTTGCATGAGTGCTTTTTCGTCATTATTGAAAGGACGCATGAGGTTTCCGAAGTCGGCAAATTTATTGGTTTTTACTACATCATAAGTTATCCCTACTTTATCAGCAAGTTCCTTCACATTGGGCACCATACCAAAGATTCCGATAGAACCGGTCAGGGTGGTGGGTTCGGCAACAATTGTGTCGGCTACACAAGAAATATAGTAACCACCTGATGCAGCATAATCACCCATTGAAACGATAACCGGTTTTTCGGCCTTCAGCTCTTTTACGGCATGCCATATTTGTTCGGAAGCAAAAGCACTACCACCCGGAGAATTTACGCGTAATACAACTGCTTTTACATCTTTATCATCTTTAAGCTTGCGTAAGTCGCGAATTACTTTGTTGCCTACGATACCATCTTCGGAAGCAGCCGAGCCTGACTGATCTGTGATTTCTCCTGATGCATAGTAGACAGCTACAATATCACCGCTTTTATCTTTTGGAACATTCTTCTTTACGTTAATCATATCATCAAGGCCTAATATAGGCAGACGGTCGTCTTTATCAACATTTGCAAGTTGTTTGAGATAGTCGCGTACATTATTTTTATAAATAAGTGTATCTGCCAGCCCACATTTTACACTTTCTTCGGCGGGATAAAACATCAGCATGCGGTCTGCATAAGCATTCAGTGAGTCTGGTGATATATTACGAGAGGCAGATACGCCACTTACAACCTGTCCCCAGATAGAACCGATAAATTCAGTTACTTGCTCACGGTTGGCCGGGCTCATTTCAGTTGCGATAAACGGTTCGACAGCTGATTTGTAAGTGCCTACCTTAAATATTTGCATTTCGATACCTACCTTTTGCAATAAGTCTTTGTAGAATATTGGGGCGGAGGCAATTCCTCGCCATTCAATCATACCTTTTGGGTTCAGAATTACTTTATCAGCTACGCTGGACAGGTAGTAAAGTCCCTGTGTGTATCCATCGCTATAAGCTACGATAAACTTTCCGCTTTCTTTGAAGTCGGTCAATGCATTGCGAATGGCTTGTAGAGAAGCATACGGAGAACCTAATGCAGAAGCTTGGATGTAGATTCCTTTGATGTTTTCATTCTCCTTTGCTTTTTTAATGGAAGTAAGGATATCATCGAGACCATAGACATTTGAATTGTCTCCTGTGAGCATGGAGAGTACACCTTCCAGGCTTTCCTGAGTACGTTCTACCAAGGTACCATTTAGGTCGAGCATCATTACTGAGTTTTTCTTCACCACTGTTTCTGTGTCAGATGATGAAACGATTCCGAAAATCACCATAATACCGATGAAAAACAGAACAATGCTTGACAGTATGATACCTGTTACTGTAGCAAGCGTAAATTTAAAGAAATCTTTCATTGTATTTATTGTTTTTTATGCCAGCTCTTTTTAAAGCTAACAAAGATAAATAATTGAGTTGATATTTATCCCATAAGTCGCATAGTTTTTTGTTTTGTCACAGATATAAAGGAAATTAATGTTGTTTTCGGGTGATTCTTCCGCTTTTAATAATGTGATGTTGGTGTTATATAATTCAGTTCTCTCTCTATTTTTTTTATATTCTGTAAGTGATAAGTACTGATTCAAAATGAGTATACTCTATAAATACGAATTTATTAAAACGCAAATAAAGCGTAGATGATCGTAGATTTTCACGAATTAGATTGTTGTGTGATATTTGAAAACAATATTCTTTACAGAAAATCTGCGTTTATCCTTTAGATTTGCATCATAATAAATAGAGGTTGAAATATTATCTTTGTAGTTAAAACAAGT
>NZ_JAASHC010000002.1:0-355206 GCF_019734355.1 Bacteroides sp. K03 | reverse complement strand
TTTCGCTTTGCGCATCGTTTCTATTTGAGATAATAAATCCTGGGACAAAGATAAGTCTTTAGCAGACAATATCAAGGCTTTTTCCCATCTGTAAATACTCCCATGAACCAAACCATCTCGCTGCTCGATGAAATATTTGGTCAAACCAGAACGATAATAATCACTTAATACTTTAAGTTTAAAATCTAAACTATACCTACAACGAGGAAATACTTTACTTGCCATATGAATTTTTATAATGTTAAAACGGTGTAAAGTAAATCTGTATTAAGTCAACTTTATAAGCCTTGATTATCAGCCACTTCTGAGTACTTTTATGAGGTATTTCCCCGGCATCCCTATTTTTGCTCACGAGGTCTGTGCCAGCACCTTCCACACCGGAGTACCTATCTCCCCATAGTTCGACATTCGCAGAATAGCCTTTATGTCTCCGGTGTCCGTCACCTTAATCCGATCCAATGCCAGTAGCAACCCGTCATAGTTGTGCGTCTTTTTATTGAGTGCATATTCCGGAGGTGGAGGCAAAACAGAATCCTCCTCCCTCTTCTTCTTTTCTTCTACTTTACTTTCTTTTACTTTACTTTGTCTGAAAATGTCTGCATTTTCCAGACTCAACTCCATCTGAACGGGAAAAATGTTCGCATTTTCTGAGTTCGTACTCTCTTTCTGCTTACATTTTATCTCTTCCTCCTTACATTTCACCTCTTCCAGGAGATAGGGTAATTTTGCTAAATCCCTCTTTCTCCGGCTGGTAGCCTCCAACCATACCCGCTGAATATCCACCGAGGTCAGTATACGATGCTTTTCATAGCTTTCCTTATCAAAAAATCCTTTTTCAATCAGTATACCGATTATACTGTCTACTTCTTCTTTCGTATATTCCCTTCCCAATTTATAGGCAAATATCTCACATTGTTCCTCATCCCATTGTATGTAATACCCCTCTTTATATATCTTACAAAGTATTTTTATTACCAGATAAGGTCCTTTGATACCATATTTAGCCTCCAATGATTCGGATACGGCTCCCTCAAAGAAAGCTGCTTTCGTAGGAAAATAAACGATTCCATTAAATTCTGTTGCCATATTTGTTTAATTGAAAGTTGAAAATTGAAAGTTGAAAATTGAAAATTGGCTGCGCTATCATGCTGAACAGCAATTTTCAACTTTCAATTTTCAATTAAATACACTTTTTCCATTCCAAAAAGTTCTCCAGCCGGAAGCGTTTCCACTTTCCTTCCTCTACATCCCAGTACATCACAGCTTCCTGTACTTTGCTTGCTTCGTACTCCCGTTTGAAGTCGTATCTGTAATAAATCAGTGTTGCTTTTACAAACTGAAACTCTCCATCAATAGCCCTACGATAAGCAATCATCGCATGCCCATGTTGCATCCAGTCTATCAGTGCCTCAATACGCTCTGCCATCCATATAGCAGTGGTTTGTGTATAACCTTTCTCTTGTACGATTTGTCTTGTCCATCTCCTTTTTACATTCTCCATAACAGGTTCCAAATTTCTTTTTTTCATTTCATTTTGTTTTATGAGTTTATATTTTTCCGATAACGGTTGCAAGGTCGGGATAATATTCGGATGGAACTAATCGTTGGAAAAATGTAAAAATCCGCTCAAATGGCGGATTTTTATTGTATCTACTTTTTGAAGTTTATATCTACTTTTTACGGGATGTGATCGTTCTGCCAATCTCAGTTGTTAATGTTTTGAATTCAACCTCCTTATATATTCCTTGTTTTTTATATTCAAATCGAAATAGAGTATTGATTTCTTTGGCAATTTCCGTTACACTGACTGTTGTTTTTTCTTCTGAGGCAAGCGAAATAGCCAGTGCTTTTATTAAAGATCCTTTGTGATGTCTGATTACTATTCTGTGGTCAATTTCTTGTTTGTCAATGCGCTGTACATTAATAATACCTTCTATTGTTTCTCCGTTTCCGAGTTCTATCTTTATAGAACCGTTAAAATCTGTTTTTTTTGATCGTTGTTTGTCATAAACTTAAATTTTAAATGATTTTTGTACTTTGCAAAGATTGTTAAAAGTTACGATTTGGACAATGAATCAATAATAAAAAGAAGAGGTTGTATAGAGTGTAGAGATAGGTCTTTGATAATTAAAACCTTATTTTTATAGAAAAGTGTTTCAATAAACGTTCGTTTAATGGCACAAAAATATATACTATTCTTTAATGTACAAAATATTTCTCAATAAAATAATTTATATTTCTGTCTGATGTTATATATATTATTGATATATAACTATTTATGTAATATATCGAAAATCTGTTTATTAAATGATTAATCTCATTTGGAACATGAAAAAACAGCTTGAAATAAGTGTGCCATTAAACGAACGTCTATTGAAACACTTTTCATAATCAAGTGGTTCGTTTATAATGAAATATGTATAAGGGAAAATAAATATATACATACTACATCTCACCCCTCATATTGTTTATCTCCTGTGATAGGGATACATCTGAGGGTTAGTGTATTAAGATTAGAAAGTTAGTTTTATACACGCTTGACCGGAAGGGAATTCATTACCCCGGTGTCCCCAAAGAATATCCAATTGTGAACAAAACTACAGACATTTGTTGGTATCCGCTTCGTGTTACTTATAGTCGTGAACTATTGCTAAAGGAGGTGCTTGATGCCGAAAAAATTGAGAATTTTATTCCGATGCATTATGAGTACATCAGGCATGCGGATCGTAAGATACGCAAGTTGGTTCCTGTAGTACACAATCTTGTATTCGTTCATGCTTCCTTTGCATGTATTGACCATATCAAACGGTCGGTAGGTTCTTCTTTGTCCGTCCGTTATATTATGGATCGTGAGACACAGCGTCCTCTTACCGTTCCTGATTCTCAAATGCGTAGCTTTATTGCTGTTTCCGGTAATTATGAAGAACAGATTGTTTATCTTGATCCCGCTGTCACTGCTTTGCAGAAAGGAGATCGGGTACGTATTACCGGTGGTATATTTGAAGGTGTAGAAGGTGTTATTCTTCGTGTCAAGGGCGATCGGCGCGTATCCGTTTGTATAAAAGGGGTCATGGCTGTAGCCACTACCTATGTTCATCCTTCTCTGATGGAAAAAATCGAAGATTAAACAATTCTCCCCTTATTGACTTTTATTTGCCTTGCTTTAATTCTTAACAATTAATTTTCCTCATGTCTTTGCAATCACAAATTGATACTCTGCGGCGTATCACTCATGAACTTCTTAATTTAGGTTTTGAGGGTACTCCTCTTTTTTCCAACGAATTCTGCAAACTAAATACGGAGGTCTATCGTCAATCCGAATGCCTTTTCCATTTACATGGCTCCAATGCGGAGGAAGAAGCACAGCTCTGTTATGTTCTGCTTACAGGGTATCATGCTACCATCTATGATCATGGTGATAAAAATCAAAAGATCCAGAAGCTTCTTGATCGTAGTTGGAAAGTTCTTGATCAGCTTCCTGCTTCCCTGTTGAAATGTCAGCTACTGGTGGCTTGTTATGGAGAGGTGTTTGATGAAGATCTGTCAAAAGAGGCCCATGTTATCATTAATGGTTGGAAAGGCCGGGAGTTAACTTTAGCGGAATGTGAAGTTATCGAGTACCTGAATAGTCTGGAATCCAACCCTTGGGGTAACTGGGATGTAGAAGAGTAAAATTTGAATACAAATAACAATACGGAACTTTATTTAATAGAAATCTTATGTGTATTAGAATACTGAATTATTTTTTATTGTGCCTGGTTACACTTTTTGTGTCCTGTTCTGCTCCTAAAGAGGTACTTTATTTGCAGGATATAACTTCCTTGAAGGAAGAAAATATTGATAAGAACTACGAAGTAATTATTCATAAGGATGATTTGTTGGCAATCCTGGTGAACAGTAAAGATCCTGAATTGGCTTTGCCTTTTAATATGCCTCTGGTAAGTTATCAGATCGGAAGTCAGAATCCCGGTCAACAACGCTTGTTAGGCTATCTCGTCGATCAGAACGGGGATATCGATTTTCCTATCTTGGGGCAGCTCCATGTGGAGGGGCTGACTCGTATGCAGGTTACCGAACTAATCAAACAAAAACTCATCAGTGGAGATTTGATAAAAGATCCTATTGTTACTGTCCAGTTCCTGAACTTTAAAGTTTCTGTGATGGGTGAAGTGGCCCGTCCCGGTACATTCGATATTTCCGGTGACCGGATAACTCTATTGGAAGCCTTGAGTATGGCAGGCGATTTGACTATTTATGGCCGTCGTGACCGCGTAGCTGTTATTCGCGAAAAAGATGGTAAACGCCGTATTCTGTATCATGATCTTCGCTCTTCCGATATTTTTCAATCGCCCTGCTACTACCTTCAACAGAATGACATTGTGTATGTAGAACCTAACAAAGCGAAGACAGGTCAGAGCCGCATTAACTCCAATAATTCCGTTGGCGTATGGCTTTCTGCGGTTTCCGTGCTTGCTTCCATTACTTCTCTGATTGTCACCATGTTTAAATAACCCGGAATATAAAGAATTGATAATGAATACCGAACAGAAAAATAATAATAACCCCGGACAGGAATCTGAGATCAATATAACCGATATTTTTCGTTTTGTACTTGCCAACTGGTATTGGTTTGTACTGTCCGTTCTGGTTTGTACCGGCATCGCGTACTTTTACGTAAAGTCCTCTTCCAAAATATACAGCCGTAAGGCGTCCGTTTTGATTCGCGATGATTCAAAAGGAGGTGCAATGAGCGAATCCTCTGCTTTTGCCGATCTCTCTCTCTTTGGCGGGAAACGTAACGTGGACAATGAGGTGCTTGTTTTCCAGTCGCGCCACCTGATAGAAGAAGTAGCCCGTCGCTTGCATCTGGATATGAGCTATAAGGTGAAGAATGGCCTGCGCGAAGACGAACTTTATACGCATACGCCGGTAACGGTCTCTTTTCCGGAGGCAGAGGAACGTCAGGTTATAAAAGTAGCGGTTGTTCCCGTGGATTCCGTAACGGTACGCCTTTCCGGATTTTCCCTGGCAGTAGGCGGTGGAATCATTCATTCGGAAGAGATCTTGGATGTACATTTGAATGATACTGTTTCTACACCGATTGGTACGATGGTGGTTACTCCCACACTCTATTACACGGACGTCTTTTACGATAAACCTGTACATGTCACTAAATCCAATATGGAGAGTGTTGTCGAAAATTACCGTAATAGATTGAAAGTCTCTCTTGCCAGCAAGACGGCTACCATTATCAATCTTGTTCTGGACGATGTATCTACGGCGCGTGCGGAAGATATCCTGAATATGCTTATTGCCGTTTACAATGAGGATGTTATTAATGACAAAAACCAGATAGCCGTAAATACTTCCAAATTCATTAATGAGCGTTTGATCATCATTGAACGTGAACTGGGAAGTGTGGATGCCAATATTGAAAGCTTTAAACGTGAGAACCAATTGACGGATATTACCTCTGAGACAGGTATGTACCTTGCTAATACGAGCCGTTACCAGCAGGAAGGGCTCAGCCTGGAGAATCAGTTGAGTATTGCCAGATATATCAAAGAGTATCTGACGGACCCTCTGAAAAATTCAGATCTGATCCCTGCCAATACGGGTATCTCGGACAATAGTGTGGAATCCCAGATTAAGGAGTATAATGATATCCTTCTCAAACGTGATAAACTGGTAGCGGGAAGCAGTAGTAAGAATCCTATTGTGATGGATCTGAATAATTCTCTGAGCGCCATGAAACAGACCATTATCCGGTCAGTGGACAATCTGATTGTCGGCTTGAATATCCAACTGAAAAATATCCGTGAGCAGGAAGAACAGACCACGAAACGCATTGAGGCTGTACCTGCCCAACAGAAATATGTTCTTACGGTAGAACGTCAGCAGAAAATCAAGGAAGAACTTTATCTGTATTTGTTGAATAAACGTGAAGAAAACGCTTTGACACAGGCTATTACCGAGAGTAATGCCCGTATTATAGATTCCGCTTCGGGTAGCAGTGCCCCGATAGCTCCTAAGACAATGATAATTTTCCTGGCTTCTATTGTTTTAGGGCTGGCTATTCCCATGGGTGTATTCTGGTTGTTGAACGTGGCGGATACCAAGGTTCGTACCCGTAAGGAATTAGATAAAGTTTTAACCATTCCCTTTTTGGGCAATATTCCCCGCCACGGTAATAATAGGAGTGAGGATTCAGATGGTATTGTTGTCCGTGAGAACAGTCGTGATTCTGTTTCCGAGGCTTTCCGTATTATCCGTACAAACATGGACTTTATGCGTGTGAAGTCTGAAAAGTTGCAGGTGGTTATGTTTACTTCCGCCAATCCGGGTGCAGGTAAGACATTCGTATCGACTAATCTTGCCATGAGTATCGCCCAGACGAACAAAAAGGTTGTTTTGGTTGACGTTGATATCCGTAAGGGAACATTGAGTGGTATTTTCTCTAATTCTTCCAATCGTATGGGGCTGACGCACTACCTTTCCGGCAGTACGGATAAGGTGGACGATATTGTGGGCACGAGTGAAGAGTATGAAAAACTGGATGTTATATTCTCCGGTCCCGTACCTCCGAATCCTGCCGAATTGTTGTTGAGTGAGCGCTTTGATCATCTGATAACGGAACTTCGTAAACGTTATGATTATATTATTGTGGATAATGTTCCTGCAGGTATGGTTGCGGATGCTTCTATTGTCAATCGTGTGGCTGATCTTACTATTTTCGTAGTCCGTTCAGGTGTGATGGATCGTCGTCAGTTACCGGAACTTGAGAATATGTACCGTCAGGAGCAGCTCCGTAATATGTCGGTGATATTGAATGGAGTTCCTTCAGAGCGTAGAGGTTATGGTTACGGCTATGGTTATGGATACGGCTACGGTTATGGAAACGAAAAACACAGTCATAAACACGAAAAGTATGACAGTTTGAAGAAACTGTTCTCTCGTTTTTTGAAACGTTTGTAAGAACTGACGCTTGGTAACTATCTATTTCACGTAGTCCTTTTGCTATCATACATCAACGTTTCGATGTAGGTATCATTCAGTATGTATAGAGTTATCCTTTTGTGAGACAGATGTAAATGAAAGAACGGTTTTGTAAAATAAAAAATTAAATCAAATAGAATATGCGTGATTTCAAAGACATTAAGGTCGCAGTGGCCGGTACTGGCTACGTGGGACTAAGTATAGCTATATTGCTATCATAACATCATCATGTAACGGCAGTGGATATAATTCCTGAGAAGGTGGAGAAACTCAACAATAAAATTTCTCCTATTCAAGATGAATATATCGAGAAATATTTGGCAGAGAAGTCTTTGGATTTAGTTGCCACATTGGATGGTTAAGTTAGCATACGCTGATGCTGACTTTGTGGTCATTGCAGCTCCTACCAATTACGACTCTGTGAAAAGAATTACTTCGACACAAACCATATCAAGAGGTTATAGATCTCATATTGGAAGTGAATTTTGATGCTGTCATGGTCATCAAAAGTGCCATTCCTGTTGGCTACACTCGTAATCTCTACTTGAAGTATGCTCGGAAAGGAGTAAAGAAATTCAATCTTCTCTTCTCACCGGAGTTTCTTCGTGAGAGTAAGGCACTCTATGATAATCTTTATCCAAGCCGTATCTTGTAGGTTATCCGAAAGTTATTAGTAAGCCCGAATATGAAACAGAAAATAAGGCGATTGAGTCCGTTACAGATATAGAAGAGATGTTGAAAGAAGCAGCTAAGATTTTTGCAGCCCTTTTGCAAGAAGGTGTCATCAAGGAAAACATTGATACCCTTTTTATGGGTATGAAGGATGTAGGAATTGTAAAACTTTTTACCGATACTTACCTTGCCTTTCGCGTTAGCTACTTTAATGAGCTTGACATATACGTCGAGGTTAAGGGTTTGGATAGCAAGGTAATTATTAAAGGTGTAGGTTTAGGCCTTACGTATCGGTATAAATTATAACAACCCGTCATTTGGTTATGGTGGTTATTGCTCGCCCAAAGATACAATGATTCTTAACGACAATCCATATTTTAAGGCAGCATAGAGTTTATTTCTCACAATGATCTCAAATCGTTTCCTGTAGGCACGTTCGATGATGAGAACAGTTACATTCATTCAGATTTATAAAAACACTTAATATATATCATGTTCAATCTTGATAAATTCATTGCTGATTCAGTGACGAACCGTCCGGTCAGTATGTTTGCAAAAGATATTGAAGCAAACAAAGAGAAACTTACCGAAGAAATTAAGGGTAAGAAAGTATGTGTAATTGGTGGAGCTGGCTCTATTGGTTCAAGTTTTATCAAAGCAGTTCTTCGCTTTGAACCAGCTTCTGTTGTTGTGGTGGACCTCAATGAAAATGGTCTAGCAGAGCTTGTTCGTGATGTACGCTCAACGGAAGGACTTTATGTTCCAGATGAGTTCCGTTGCTATACACTCAACTTTGCAGATTCTATTTTTGAACGTATTTTCCATGAGGAAAAGGGATTTGATATCTTTGCCAACTTCTCTGCTCATAAACATGTACGTTCAGAGAAAGACCGTTATAGTGTTCAGGCTCTCATTGAGAACAATGATATCAAGGCTAAGAAGTTGATGGATTTGCTTACTGTATATCCTCCAAAGCATTTTTTCTGTGTTTCTACTGATAAGGCGGCAAACCCAGTAAATATTATGGGGGCCAGCAAGCGAATCATGGAAGATCTTGTTATGGCTTATAATAAGTACTTCAAGGTCACAACAGCTCGTTTTGCAAACGTAGCCTTCTCCAACGGATCTCTTCCTGATGGATGGATTCATCGTCTGCAGAAGAAGCAGCCACTTGCAGCACCATCAGATGTAAAGCGTTATTTCGTTTCTCCAGAGGAGTCTGGCCAAATCTGTATGCTCGCATGTATTCTTGGTAAGGGCGGTGAGGTATTCTTCCCTAAACTTGGTGAAGACCAGATGCTCACATTCTCTTCTATTTGCGATGATTTCGTAAAGGCAGAGGGCTTCAAGAAGATTGAGTGCGACAATGATCCATCTGCAAAGAAATATGCAGCTGATATGGATTATGAATCTGATACATATCCTGTCGTTTATTTCAAGAGCGATACCACTGGTGAGAAGGCATACGAGGAGTTCTATGTCCCTGGGGAGAAGATCAATATGGAGCGTTTCTTCGCTCTTGGTGTTGTTGAACAGACAACACGTCGTAACATGGATGAGGTGAATCAATTCTTCGTTGAACTTGAAAAACTATTTACAGATGCCGACTTCACCAAGGCTCAAGTAGTAGAAGCCATAAAGACATTTATTCCAAATTTTGAACATGAAGAGAAAGGAAAAAACCTTGATCAGAAAATGTAAATCATGAAGTGGGAGACGTGTAGGAAAGATTATCTATTTACGTCTCGCTGGCTTACAGTCCGTAAAGATATTGTTAAACTTCCCTCTGGAATCCAACTTGATGATTATTATGTTCTAGAGTATCCAAATTGGGTGGTAGTAATAGTTTGTACTAAAACTGGACAATATCTCATAGAAAAATAATATCGTCATGGAATAGATAGCGTTTATTTTGAGATTTGTGCAGGAATTGTTGAACTAAATGAAGAACCAATTGAAGCAGCAAAGCGAGAACTATTAGAAAAAACAGGATATACTTCTGAGAATTGGACGTTTCTAAGTCGGAACGCTCCAAATGCGAGTGCGATGACAAATTATTGTTATTGTTTTATAGCAGAAGAGGCTAAGAAGACAATGGACTATAATCGATAGCCTTCAGAAGACATTGGAATCTATGAGGTTAGTCAGATAGAGTTAATCAAATTGTTGGAAAATGGTATGATAGTAGACAGCTCTCTATGGGAATACCTTTATAAAAAGGATAGAAAATTTAAATAAAAGTTTATTATGTCTTACAAAATTTCATTGTTTAATCTGAACTTCGATGAGAAGGAAGCTCAGGCAGCTTATGGCACTATTAAATCAGGTTGGATCTCTACTGGCCCAAAAAATGCTGAACTCGAACAAATGTTCATTGACCAGTGGCACGTAAAGTATGCTGTATCAATGTCTAACTGTACAGACTCTCTCCATGTTTGCTGTATGGTTTGTGGCTTTGGTCCTGGTGATGAGGTCATTTGTCCATCACTAACATTTGCAGCATCTTGTAACTGTATTCGTTATGTAGGAGCAACACCTGTATTTGCTGATATTGTTGGTCCTGAACATATCAATATTGACCCAAAGGATATCGAGGCAAAGATTACACCTCGTACTAAGGGTATAATCGTTGTACATATGGCTGGATTCCCTGCTGATATGGATGCTATTATGGACATTGCTAAGAAGCACAACCTCAAGGTTATTGAGGATGCTTGTCATGGACCTCTTTCTGAGTATAAGGGAAAGAAGCTTGGTACTATCGGTGACTGTGCCTCATTTAGTTTCTTCTCAAACAAGAACATCTCTACAGGAGAAGGAGGCATGTTCATTACTAACAACGAGGAAATGGCGCAAAAAGCACGTCTTATCCGCTCTCATGGTATGAGTACTATGTCATATCAGCGTGCCAGTGGTCATGCTACAGAATATGATATCACTTGTCTTGGATACAACTTCCGTATGGATGACATCCGTGCTGCTATTGCTATTGAGCAGTTGAAGAAGTTGCCAGGCGACCTTGAAACACGTATTGCTGTACGTAAGCGTTATGTAGACCGTTTGACCAAGAACCCTCGCATTGTTGTACCTTTCGCAGACAATACTGAATTTGTTTCAAACTATATATTCCCAATTGTTATTCTTGATTCGACGAAGGAAAAACGCAATGCTCTTCGTGAATTTATTCATGCTGCAGGTATTCAGACATCAGTTCACTATCCTGCTGCTCATCGTTTTTCTACATATAAGGAGTTAGCAGCGGTATTACCACAGACTGAATATGTAACAGATAATGAGGTGACACTTCCAATGTATGCAGCTCTGTCTATGGAACAGGTTGATTTTATCTGTGATACTGTGGAAGCAGGTATAAAGGAAATATATGGATAATATATTAGTTTTAGGTGCAGGTGCTTTACAAGTTCCATTAATAGAAAAGATACAATCACGGGGCTTCAATCCTGTGGTTGTATCTCTTCATGATGATGAACCAGGAATGCTCCTTGTTAAGGATAGGGTTGTTGCTGATTTTTGTGATAAGGATGTTACACTGGAAATTGCAAAGAAATTCAGTGTTAAAGGAGTTGTTACGGATCAGACAGATTTACCTGTACGTACAATAGCATATGTGTGTGATGTTCTTGGTCTTCCGAGCATAGGCTATGATACAGCATGCTTGTTCACAGATAAATATTTAATGCGTGAAAAATGCAAAGAACTTGGCATTAATACCATTAAATATGCGCTTGTAGACACTCTTGAGGAAGCGTTGTCATTCTATACAAGTTTGTCTCGACCAGCAATCATCAAACCTATTAACAATCAAGGTAGTAAAGGTGTTTATAAAGTTGATACACTAGAAGAATTAAAGTCTAAGTTTGCGGAGGCTATTCGGTATTCACGTGGAGAAGCTATCCTTATAGAAGAATTTATTACTGGTGAAGAGCTGGTTATTGAGGCTTTTGCTTGTGATGGAATTGTAGAAAACCTTGTGTGTGGGGATACTCATTATTTTAATATTCCTGATGCATTTTCTGCTTGTGAAAGAGTATTTCCTTCTCGCAATCGTTCTTCTATTTTGAAAAAAACTTTAGATCTAAATAAGAAAATTGTAAAAGGTTTTGGACTAAATAGAGGGTTGACTCACGGAGAATATATTATTGATGGAGATGAAGTTTATTTGATTGAAATAGCTGCACGTGGAGGAGGTGTATATATTTCATCTGACATTATTCCATTAATGACAGGTTTTAATTCTACTGACTTTATCATTGACATAGCTACGCAACGTGTTGTTAATACTCCTAATTATTCTTATTTTAACAGGGTTGCATGTTATATAGCTTTCTTTTTACCTGAGGGCGTTATTAATTCAATCTCTGGTGTTGATAAAGTTAAGTCATTATCATTTGTTCATCATAATAATTTAGATAGTTTATATTTAGGCAAAACTATTGGTGCTTCAATAGATAAAACCTCAAGATATTTCTTTATTTTAGAGGCTAATGATTTTGATCAGTTAGATTTGCGAGTAAATGAAATTCGTCATAATCTCAATATAACTGTTAGTAATAATACTGAAACAAAATCTATTATATGGAAATGATAAAAATTATTATCATGGGTACTACACCTTTTTCTGTTGTAATTGCTGAATTAATTAGTCGGGAAGGTATTTATGATGTAATAGGTTTTTCTACAAAAAAAGAGTTTATAAAAGAAAATACTCTTTATGGTCTCCCTATTATTGCACAAGAAAAACTTAAAGATAAATATAAGGAAGAGGATTTCGTAGTATTAAATACAATTGGTTATGGAAAAATGAATTGTATTAGAGAACGTGTAAATGAAGAATTAAAAAATGACGGCATTACTTTGTTCTCCTATATTTCAAAAAATGCAAATATTTATTCTGATGATATTGGTGAAGGATGTATTATTATGCCTGGCACATATGTTGGACCATATGTTTCAATCGGGTCGTCTTGCATAATTTATTCTAATGTATCCCTTACGCACCATATTACAATTGAATCAAATTGCTTTGTTGCTTCGGGATGCGTTGTTGGTGGTAATGTGATAATTGGACACAATTCATTCATTGGTTTGAATTCTACTATTCGAAACAGAGTTAAGTTAGCTCCTTATACTTTAGTTGGATGTTCCTCAAACGTATTAATAGACAATTCAGTTTTAGGTGCTGTGATTTTAGGAAATCCGGCTCATGTGATTGATAACAAAGATTCGCGGAATTCCATAATAAAATAAACGTTATGAAGCAAGATATTAGAAATCGTATTATTTCGTCCGAAACATCTATTATTAAGAGTTTAAGACGAATGGATTCAGAAAAAACTAAGATACTCTTTGTGTTTAATGATGAGAAGTTTGATGGATTATTAACTATTGGGGATGTACAAAGAGCTATATTAAAAAGCATTGACTTAACTCAGCCTGTTTCTGCCATTTTAGATCAGAATAAAATATATGCATCAAACAAAGAGATAATAGATTCTATAAAAGAAAAAATGGAGCGTCTCCGTGCCGAATGTATGCCGGTTCTTGATGAATCTGGTAATTTGGTTGAGGTGTATTTCTGGAAAGATTTCTTTGGAAAAAAAAATGATAAAGAATCTTTGTCTATCCCTGTCATTATTATGGCAGGTGGAAAAGGAACTCGTTTAGCCCCTTTAACTAATATCTACCCTAAGCCCTTAATTCCAATAGGTGAAAAGACCATAATTGAAACTATTATGGACAAGTTTGTCGATTATAATTGTCATGACTTCTATTTATCAGTCAATTATAAGGCAGATACAATAAAAAACTATTTTGATTTTATTAAGAATCCTGATTATAATGTTAGCTATTTCCAGGAGGAAAAACCTATGGGTACCGCGGGTAGTTTAGTTCTGCTAAAGGATAAAATACATAGCACATTTTTCGTATCTAATTGTGATATTCTTATCAATGAGGATTATGCTCAAATACTAAATTACCATAAACAAAATAAGAATGAATTGACAGTTATAGCTGCAATCAAAACACTTTCAATTCCTTATGGTACAATAATTACTGGTGAGAATGGATTGTTGGAGTCTATTGAAGAGAAACCGACCTTGTCATTCCAGATTAATACTGGACTCTATATTCTTGAACCTACGGTGTTTGATTTGATACCAAATGATTTCTTTCATATTACGCACTTAATGGAAGCTTTAAAGGAAAATGGAAGGAGAGTTGGTGTTTATCCAATCAGCCAAAATGATTATCAAGATATGGGAAATTGGGATGAATATCTAAAGATGGTAAGAGAATAAATGGTACCAAAAATAAAAGTCGTATGGATTACTGAATTCTCTAATGAGAAAATTAGAGCAAAATTACATTTTAAGCCTAACGTTTTTGAATCTTTTGTTAAGTGGTTTCATGGAGAAAATATAACTGTATCTCATTCCGATTTAGGACAATGGATAACGAATGGAATTGAAGAGTTTAAATCTTTTGGTGATGTTGAATTACATGTAATTGCTCCATTTAATTATTTGAATACTAGTGTTGCCCGCTTTGAAATAGAAGGCATAAAATACTATTTCATTAACAATGAGTTTCGTTCAACGAAAGAGATGATTCTTCGTAAAATTAATAATAATCATTACTGTCAGTATAATAAAAATAGTAAGAGAATCTCTGACATAATACTTAGGATTAACCCAGATATTATTCATCTAATTGGTGCTGAAAATGCACATTATGCATTATCAATATTAAAAATTCCTCATAAATTTCCAATTATTACTCAGTTGCAAACTTTTGTTAATGATCGAGATTTTAAGAGAAATTATATTTTGAATGAAAATGTATATAAACAAAAAGCAGATGCAGAGATAAAAGTATTGAGAAGATCTGATTATGTCGGAAATAAAGCTTCGAAGTACGTGAAACTTGTGCATGAAGTGATTGATAAAGATAAAGTTGTTCTTAATACTACCTTAGCTTTATCAGAACCAATTAATCTTAATCCATGCAAAAAAGATTTTGATTTTGTATATTTTTCGAAGGAACTAGAAAAAGCAGGAGACTGGGCTGTAGAGGCATTTTGTTTGTTGACAAAACAAAAACCCAATGCGACTTTATTGATGGTTGGTGAATATAATTTGAGCATTTATAATAAGCTTGTTGACAGATTAAGAATCTTCGGTGTTGAGGGGAGTGTTACTTTTGCTGGTAAGCAAAAGACTCATGATGATGTAATCAAACTTGTTAGAAAAGCCCGTTTTGCGGTTCTTCCATTAAAGATCGATTATATTTCTGGTACAATCCGCGAAGCTATGGCTAATGGAATTCCTGTTGTTACAACAATTACTCCAGGAACTCCGACGCTTAACGAATTTCGTGAAAGTGTAATATTATCTGAAAAGGGTGATTATTCTGCCATGGCAGAAAATATGTTTTTATTAATGGAAGACGATAGTTTTGCTAACAAAATTTTGCAAAACGCAGCTATTACTGTTAAAGAAATATTGAATAATACAACGGAAATGCGTCATTGGGTAGATATATATAGGGCTATCATTGCTAATAAAAGAGAAAATTTGCCTATTCCTGACAACTTTCTTTCTAAAGAATAATATGGCATTTCAAGTAGATAAAGGAAAAATAGCAAAGAATACCATAGCCTTGTATTTGAGACTTGGATTTACTATGGTGATTTCTTTTTTTACAGCACGAATAACTCTTGAACAGTTAGGTGTTGAAGATTATGGACTTAACAATCTTGTAGGAAGTGTAGTATCAATGCTTACCTTCCTTAACGGTTCAATGGGTACTGCAGTTCAAAGATATTTTAGTATAGAGATTGGTCAAGATAATGAAAGCAACTTAAAAAAAGTATTTGGTGTTGGTCTTAGCTTGCATATAATCGTTGCAATATTTACTTTTATTGTAGCTGAAATCTTTGCGGTTTTCTTTCTATCTAAAATGAATATTCCCGATAGTAGAATGTGGGCAGCACAGATGGTGTTTCAGATATCAGTAGTCTCTTTGATATTAAATATTTTAAATGTTCCTCATGCTGCATTACTTCGTGCTCGTGAAATGTTTACTAAGATGGCTTCAATCGAAATAGCAATTGCTATTCTACGATTATTGGTATTATATTTACTTGTAACGATCTCTTATGACAAATTAATTACTTTGTCTTTTTTGAACCTCGGAGTAACAGTAGCATATATTGGAAGTCTAACATGGCTAGCTTACAAATTTGATGAATCTTGTACTAAGCCTTTATGGGATTCTATACTAGTAAAAAAAATGCTAGACTTTATTTCAATGCTTGTGATAACAGTTTTAGCTCAACTAGCAAAAGTGCAGGGATTGGTTTTTCTTATCAATTTGTTCTTTGGGCTTGCAATTAACGCAGCTTATGCTATTGCTGTTCAAGTTTCAAATATTGTTAATGGCTTTATAACCAATTTTAAATTAGCTGTTGTTCCTCAGATGATGTCTTCTTATGGGGCTGGTGATTTAAAGACAATGCACAGAATTATAAATACAGGTACAAAAATGACTTTCTTGTTGTTAATAACTTTGTCGTTTCCTGTAATATTTGAATCTGATTTTTTATTAACTTTTTGGCTAAAAACTCCACCACAGTATTCTCCTGAGTTAGTCACTTTAGTATTAGTATATATAAATATTCAATCTTTTACTTATTTTCATTATCAGGGTGTTCATGCAACAGGACACATACGAAAGCAACAAATTTTCGTTTCGATATTGTATATGGTTAATATTGTTTTGGTTTGGGCATCGTTTAAGATTGGATTTAGTTTTTACTCTGCTCTATATATTAATATGATCATTAGTATGGGGCAATGTATTGTTAATCTAGTTTATGCCCATAAATTGTATAATTACGATCTTAATAATTTTCTCCGAACTTTGTTATTTCCAAGTATTTTGTTAATTTGTATTACAAGTTGTATATTACTTGTTATAACTAATATGTTACAATATGGTTATTTGAGATTTTTTGTTGTAGGGATAGTTTCTACACTATTATCATTAGGAGGTGGTTATTTCTTACTGCTTGATTCTTTAGAAAGACAAAAGGTTAAGCAGTTTGTTTTTAAACATCATTAAACACGAGCGGAATCAATGCGTATTGAAAATAGTAATATTACAACTCTAGATTATGTAGTAGTTTTATTGTTCTTAGTAATAAGTGGCAATCCAATTACTGTATTTACAAGTGATTGGTTATATATCATAGTATCAGTTATCTTAGTAATTATTTCTTTATCAACGAAAAAGAAAATCTCTGATAATTTCCTTTTTCGTTGGATGATGGGATTTGTTTTTGTTTTTATCTGCCAAGCTGCTGTAGGAGAACTAGTTTCTATACCTGCTGATATTAACTTCTTATCAAAAATTTATTCTTGTTTTTTGGTTGCATCAATCTTAGGGGTTAAATTTAGATATGTATACATGCGTGTCATGGTCTTGCTATCCCTAATTTCGCTACCACTATTTTTTATAAATTATATAGGAATTGAATTTAGTGGTATCAGATTTGATCGCTATGTCTCTTTAGTATTATATAATTATATACCTAGATCACAATTTATCGATATGCGAAATGCAGGTATGTTCTGGGAGCCTGGCGCTTTTCAAGGATATATTCTTTTAGTTCCTCTATTATATACAAATTCTATTCAGCAATTTTATAAAACATATAAAAAAGAGAGTTTTATTTTGTTTCTTGCTCTTCTTTCGACTATGAGTACAACTGGATATTTGACATTTGGTGTTTTTATTTTTCTTGTACTTTTCAAAAATGTCAAAAATCCATTTTTAAGGGTTGTTTCAATAGTGTCTATCATATGCATTTCTATGTGGATGTTCAATTCTTTAGACTTTATGGGAGGTAAAATTGTAAGTGAATATAATAATGCTATGTCAATGAGTAATGGGGATATTTCTTGGACACGTATGGGTTCAGCTCAAATCGACCTATTAAATATTGCCAGGCATCCTATTATTGGAAATGGATTCATTATGGATCAAAAATATCCAGGTATTGGTGAGTTAATGGCAGGAGCTGGTAACGGTTTCACAGGCGTTATTAACTCTTTTGGTATTCCATTGATGCTTATGTTTTTTATTACCATATACAGAAATGCTCCTTCAGAAAAGTCATATTTTAAATTGGTTTTTCTTGTAATCTATATTATGTTACTCAATGGTGAGTATTTTTTGAATTATCCATTCTTTTGGATAGTGATATTCTTAATTTATCCTTCTAATAGGAATTTTATGTATATAAAAGGATGAGAACTATTGCAATATTAATGACAGTTTTTAACCGTAAAGATACTACTATTAGATGTCTTACGGACTTGAATAATCAACAATATGACAGGGATACTTTTCATATTGATGTTTATCTAACTGATGATGGGTGCACAGATGGAACTCCAGAAGCAATATCTAAGCTATTCCCTGATGTCAAAATAATTAGTGGAGATGGAAGCCTATTTTGGAATCGGGGAATGTATGTGGCTTGGTGCGAAGCTTTAAAAAATGATTATGATTATTATCTTTGGCTTAATGATGATACATTTATAAAACAAGATGCCATTTCGAGATTACTAGTTGATTCAAGTATATATCATGATAGAGCGATTATCGTAGGCTCAACATGCGAAGTAGGTAATCCTTCAAAAATCACTTATGGAGGCTGGTCCAATTATAGACTGAATGTGGACTTGAGTACACATCAGGTTTGCGATGCTATAAATGGGAATATAGTATTGGTACCTCGTTCTGTTTACAAAGCACTTGGTACTAATGATCCATATTATAGACATGCAGCAGGTGATACCGATTATGGTTTTAGAGCAAAAGAACATGGAATTCCTGTTTATACTGGTATAGGTGTTTTTGGGGAGTGCAATCTTCATGAAAAAACTGTCGTTTGGATGGATCCAACTCATTCTTTTGTTAAGAGATGGAATAATTTTTTGAGTCCCGTTGGTAATAATCCATTTGAAATGTTTTATTTTAAAAGAAAACATTATGGACTATTTCTTGCTTGTATAACATTTATTACTAATTGGACGCATTTCTTTTTTCCATGGTTCTGGCCTAGTTGCTACAAAAAATATAAATAGAGATGAAAACACCGGTATTACTTATTGCTTTCAATCGATTTGATACTTTGAGAACGGTTTTTGATCGCGTAAGACTGGCAAAACCTCCTATTCTATTTATCGCAGTTGATGGTCCTCGAGACGGTAATGAGTCTGATAGGATCGGTACTGAGCAGGTAAAAGGTATTTCTAAGATGGTAGATTGGGATTGTATTGTTCATACACGTTATCTAGAAAGAAATCTTGGTTGTGGTTATGCTCCATCTACGGCAATATCATGGGCATTTGAACATTGTGATCGTTTAATCGTCCTAGAAGATGATTGTCTCCCGTGTCATTCGTTTTTTACATTTTGTGACGAGATGCTCGAGTTATATGCTGCAGACAACCGAATTGGCATGATTTCAGGTTGGTCTCCTCTACAAGATAGTGATTTTTTTCATGGCTACGATTATTTATTTTCTTTATTAGGTAATTCTTTAGGTTGGGCGACTTGGAAAAATCGTTGGCTTCAATTTGATATGGAAATGTCAGATTTTAATAGATTCTATGCTGAAGGGAAATCCTATGATATCATTGGGTCTAAAACTTTAGGATGGCATTATAATTATCATTTTAAAAAACGATTTTTAAACATTGAAGAAGAGAAAAAGCATTCATGGGATACTCAATGGTTTTATGCTAGGTATAAAAACTCATATCTTTCAATTATTCCAGTCTACAACCAAATCAAATATATTGGGTTTGATTCTGGTACTCATGTGCCAGCTTCAGCAAGTTATTTAATGATTCCATCTCATGAATTGCCTGGCGAAATTAAACACCCTTGTTTTGTCAGCCCAAATCGAAGATATACTTCTTCTTTGTTCTGGAAAATTCAAAAAAGAAGGTGTGGGATAAAAAATATTTTAGCCCATTTACTAACTTTTTTCAAGAGAAAATGTAAAGGTTTATAATAAACATGATTAAAGTAGCACTAATTTGTCATTATTGGAGTAAGGAAACTGAAGAAATGCTTGGTTTGAAGCATTATTTTAGAGAGCTTTCTCCTTGGATTCAGGAGTATATTAATTTATATAAGAAAAAAAATGACGTTGAATTACATGTAGTTGCTCCAAATTATACTTCAAATACGAATTTTGAATGTCAAAAAGATGGTATATATTTTCATTTCTTTCATTATTCTCCATCTTTACTTTCCACCATTATTGCTCCAATTGTCAGATGTAAATTAAACCATGATGAACCTTATAAGATTGCGGAGAGAGCCGCAAACGTATTAACAAATTTCAAAACAACATTTAATGAGGTCCCAAAAATTGTGGATCGAATTGTTCCCGATGTCGTTCATGTGTATGGTACTGAGAATCCAGATTATTCGGCAGGAGTAATTCCTTTATTAGATAGATATCCAATACTCATCACCATACAAGGATACGCATATCTAGCAGAGGATCGACCATTACGTTTAGATCAAAAATTTCAGAATATTAGGAGGAGAATTGAGAAAGAGTTGAACACTTCTGCTAACTATTTGGTTGTTTCTCCTAATCTTCCAGATATGCCTGAATTCAAGCCTTTTGAAAATGGGCAGAAACGATTTTTGAGTGGTGGAAATATTACTAGGAGACCGAAAATTATGGCCAGTCATATTAACAAGAAATATGATATTTCATTTTATGGGCGGGTTACATCTGATAAAGGAGTTGAAGATTTGGTTAAGGCAATTTCTCTACTATGCTCTAAAGGATTGAAATTAAAAACATTAATTATCGGTAAATGTACAGATTCATACAAGTCGTATTTATGTTCAATAGCAGATGAATATCAAGCTAGTAATTTATTAACTTTTTCCGGGTTTGTTGAAGATCATGATGATGTATATGCGTTAGCTGCAAGCGCGATTATGGCAGTTCTTCCAACTCGAATTGATTTAATGCCAAATACTATTCGTGAAGCCATTGGAATGGGGCTACCTGTTGTGGCATCAAATGCAGGTTATATTCCTTCATTAAATAATAAGCGAGAAACAGTTAAAATTCATAAGGTTGGTGATATTGAAGATTTGGCTTCAAAGATAGAAGAAGTTTATCAAGATGAAAGCCTTAGAAAAAAACTAATAAAAAATGGCATGACTACATTTGATGAAAGATTTTCGATGAATAATGTATACAGTAGAAGTGTCGAAATATATAAGGAAGTACAAAAAGATTTTTTGATGCATCATAAAGACTGATTGTTTATGAACATTTTTAATATTCACATAGAATTTGACTCTAGGGTCTTCTGTAAGACTGTTGAGGACTACATCAAAAAAAAACAAAAGGCGTATGTTTGCGTTGTGGACGCTAATGTTATTACTATTGCACAAAAGGACCTCAAATACAGGGAAATTGTCACGGGAGCAAATATTAATACATGTGACGGTAGTTCTATCTCTAAGATGGCTAATTCTATCTATGGTACCCATTATTCAGCTTTCAATGGACCTGAATTATTTGAATACTATATAGAACGGCCTTATAAGCATGTACTCCTGGGGAATAAAGCTTCAAAAGTTGATCAGATAAAGTCTAAGGTTGCAGAAAAGGGACTCTCACTGAGTTTAGAACATGTAGATGTTCCATTTGTTTCAGTTGAGGATTTTGATTATCCCTCAATTGCCAAACAAATAAATGAATTGAAGCCTGATATCGTGTGGGTAAGTCTTGGTGCGCCAAAGCAAGAGATTTTTATATCCAAAATATTTCCCTATATTGAACAAGGGGTTTTATTCGGTATAGGTGCAGCATTCAATTTCTATACAGGAGATTTACATAATAATAAAAAAGAAATTGTAGGATTACGTTTCATCTGGTTAGAGCGAATCTTTAAAGAACCAAAAAAGCAGCTCAGTCGTGTAGGTAATTTTTTATGTGCAGTACCAAAAATGTACTTGGACGAAAGAAAAAGAGCATATCAGCATAATAAATAATAATTGATGGAGCTTTTAAAAGAACTTTTCCAAGTTTTCAATAGGAAAGATTCCCAAATTATCACGTATTCCTACCGAATCAGAATGGCATGAACCTTTTGAGATTGCTCAGAAACATTCACTTATTATCTTCCTTTTACTGGTTTTAAAAATTGATAGATACTCAACAAATACCACAAGTAGTAGATTCTGAATGTTTTTCGATTTTTATAGTGAAATGGTATGGTTATACCAAAATAATAGAGGAACAGAATAAAAAGTTAGATCAGCGCGCTGCTGATGTTATCCGCATTTTTTGATGATGGAAATTTCAGAAGTTGCCTTCTAAAAGGCCAAGGTGTCGCTCAACTTTATCCAAATTCTCTTAGAAGGCAGTCTGGAGATATAGATTTATGGGTTGAGGGATCAAGAAAGGAAATTTTATCGTTTCTCAATCAAATATTACAAAATAAAAGACATAGTGATACATCATACCGATGTGCTGATGTTTAACGATGCTACTACTGAGATCCATTTCATTCCTAGTTATACACATAATTCATTTCGTTTTAAAAATACAAAGAATATTTTCAAGGAGAGGGTAAAACTCAATTTCAATTATTTGATAAGAATCTTGGATATGTATATCTAAGTGTTGGATTCAATGTTGTATATTCTCTTATGCATATCTATAAGCATATCTTTCACGAAGGAGTTGGATTGAAACAATTTCTTGATTACTACATCTTTTTTCATTTGATCGTTTCCAAATGGTCAAAATATTGAAGAATATGGGGCTATTATGCTTCTCAGTAGCAGTTATGTGTGCTCAAAAAGAAATATTTGATATTGATGATAAATATCTCTTATGTAACTCTGATATCAAAGCAGGTATTTATTGTGTTAAATATTATTATCTAGGGATTTTGGTCGAGGAGATGTAAGAATGCACAATCTTGATAATTATCCAGCTCCGAAACGGGTTTGGATGAAGATGAAACGGCTTTCTTCATTTCTTCAATATTATCCTTCGGAAGTGCTTTGGACTCCATTTTGGAAGTTTTGACATTATTGTTGGCGCAAAATGAATGGTTATTTGTAAGTTTATTAAACATTATTATGATAAAGGTTTTAATTACAGGCGCTGGTAGCTATGTTGGTGAGAGCGTGCGGAAATATATCCTTTCTACATCGTATAATTTTGAAATCGATGCCGTAGATACAATGGGTGATAATTGGAAGAATACTGATTATTCCCATTATGATGTTGTTTATCATGTGGCTGGTATTGCACATGTGAATGCGGATTCTAAGATGGAAGCATTGTATTATAAGGTCAATCGGGATTTGACTATCGAGGTTGCTAAACATGCTAAGGAGGCTGGGGTAAAGCAGTTCATCTTCATGAGCAGTCAGATCGTATTTCACGAAAGCCAATCGTTGAAGGCTGAAAAGCTTACTTTTGATACTCGTGAGCATCCGAATGGTTTTTATGGGGATAGCAAACTTCAGGCGGAAAAGGGATTACACGAGCTGGAAAGCCCATTATTTAAAGTATGTATTCTTCGACCACCTATGATATATGGTCCTAATGCAAAAGGAAACTTCCCTCGTTTGGCAACTTTAGCATCAAAAACTCCATTATTCCCAGAATGGCATAATAAGAGAAGCATGCTTTATATAGATAATCTTGCAGAATTCGTAAAGCAAGTTATTATTCGCCAGATGGAAGGAACCTTCTATCCTCAAAACCGAGAGCAGAGTGATACTGTTGAGATTATTCGTTTTTTTGCAAAAGAATCCGGACATAAGGTCTGGATTACAAAGTTGTTTAACCCTTTGGTATGGTTAGGAAGTTTCGTCTTGCAACCGATTAATAAGATGTTTGCTACTTACTATTATGATCCAGAGATGAGCAAGCACGACTTTGATTATCAATTGGTATCATTGGAAGATAGTTTGAAATGCGTTGCTGATTCTTTGAAATAGAATATGGATACAATATTGATTTATGGTATTATCTTCGTGGTATTGCTTGTTGCGGAACTTGTGTACTTTAAGATTGCAGACAAGTTTAATATCATTGACAAGCCAAATGAGCGTTCAAGCCATTCCTCAATTGTATTGAGAGGTGGCGGTATCATCTTTGCTATTTCGGTTATTGTATGGACTATTAGTATAGTTGCAGGTGGTTTCACTGTTGTAGAAGGTTTCTGCTTCGGTAATTACCTACCTTTCATTATAGGCTTGGTACTAGTTGCAGGTGTGAGCTTTATTGATGATATTCATTCCCTGCCAGATAGTTTCCGTCTCGTAGTACAGTTTCTTTCGATGGGATTGATGTTTTATTCACTTGGAATATTGCAATGGCAATATTGGTGGGTAGTTATCATTGCATTGATCGTATGTGTGGGAGCAACTAATATTATCAATTTTATGGATGGTGTAAACGGTATAACAGCAGGTTACTCCTTGGCAGTATTGGCACCTTTAGCATTAGTCAATCAGAATCTTACTAACATAGATAATGGCGGAGGATTTATTGAAAACTCATTGCTCATGACCGTTATCATAGGTATAGTCGTTTTCTGTATTTTCAATTTCCACTCCAAAGGTAGAGCCAAGTGTTTTGCAGGTGATGTCGGTAGTATTGGCATTGCCTTTATCATGTTGTTTGCTATTGGTAAATTGATTATGCAGACTGAAGATATTACATATTTGATTTTCCTTTTAATTTATGGTATTGATGGTTGCTTGACGATTATGCATCGTATTATGCTACATGAGAACCTTGGAAAGGCTCATCGCAAGCATGCATTCCAGTTGATGGCTAATGAATTAAAGATTGGACATGTGAAGGTCTCACTCATTTATATGGCTATGCAGTTAGTTGTTTCCTTAGTTTTTTTATTCATATGCCCTAATACTATCGTATGTCACTGGATTTACCTGATTTGTTCGTTTGTGGCGTTTGCTAGTGTTTATGTAATCTTCAAAAAGAGATATTACCATCTACATGAAGAATATCTAACTTCGCTTGAAAATGAAAAGTGAAAATTTAGAATTTGCCAATGATAAGTAAGCACTCACTGTATGGCTCTTGTCTTGTTTTTGTTAGTCCATTATCTTTGCCTCGAACTTAAAAATCGAGAAAGAATGAACATGAATGAATTTTACAGTGATTTTTTATTCCGTTATCAAACGGATGCTGCTCCCCGGCAGATTTCGATCAATGCCTATTGTATTTCTGAAGGTGTTGAATACCGTAATTTCATCAGATACTTTTGGGATAAAGGTTAATCAAAAAGATCTTTGGCCTAATAACGTGAAGAAAATGATTCGGCGTTTAGGGCTTGAATAATATGGTCAACGAAAGTAGCCAGAGTTCTCATACAGAAGTTAACACGACACCAATGGAGGCTTGATGTAAACACTTTAGTTGCTGCAACTGTTATGTGTGTACCTGTTTACCATTGACATTACTTTTATACTATATGGATTATCTATACTATCTTATCATTCTCATTGTTTTCTTGAGCAACTTAGACGTCATTTTCAGAATTTGGATATATTCCTAAATGAGATTTAGTCTATTGATGAGGAGAAATTCTATTCTCTTGATGAACATGATAATAGATTTATTCATGATAGTGTTGAGAATTTGATAGAAAGATTTCAACAGGGACTTGATGATCGAACGAAGAAGCGATATGCTGATGAGGTATCTGAGATTCTTTATGTTTTAGGTGAGTGTTTCTCTATAGACGGAAACTATGTCCCTTATGATTCACTGTCCAATTATGACAGAAAGAATCTTCAAAACTTGTTGTTCCATCGTATTGCTGAATTTTTAGGAAGACTGCACAACGTCACGGCCTTAGGATTTTTGAGCTTTCACAACTCCATGATGCACATGTGGCAATCGATTGAAATGACAACCTACGGAGACTGGAGGTATTCTAATACCGCAGTTAGTTTGTTCTCAAAAGAAAAGACCCTAATATAATGATGGTATAGATTACGGATTATTTGGAACTTTGCGTTTGTTGGACATCACAGATTCACTTGCGACTAAGTTCCATTTTGTAGATTATATATCTGTTTTGAGTGGTTGTCAGAGTTTTCACATACCTCGTATTTTGGGAGAAACAAATCGGAAAAAGGCAACACAAGCAATGGATACACTCCTTGATGGTATAAAATATGTGGATTTGGCTTATACGATTCCTGCTAAATCTGCAGATATTGCAAATCGAATATTTACTAACGTTTATTTGGAACGTTATAATTTGGACTTTGAGAGCAAAGGCGGTATAGATATTTGTGGAAAGCAACATTTGTCAGGGAATCTGAATACCTATGTGGCATACAGGAACGAAGATGACAATAAGGCTATATATGTTGGATTTGCAGGTACGGAAGATATTCATAACTTGATTACGGATCTAAGACAGTTCTTCTTTGGGTCTGATAAAATTTACACACTGGCTCTTGATATAGTCCAATCGGTATCAGATAGTCGTGATAGAAGACATAAATTTAAAGATTTTCCAATTAATGTGTATGGTCATTCGTTGGGCGGTGGGTTGATGCAATATGCAATTGCGAATAGCACTGCGAAAAACATCTTTGGTTATGGATATAACTCAGCAGGATTGGGAATAAAGACAATGAATAATTGCAGGTTTAACCATATTGATGACATTTCTCATCTATATCAACCAAATGATGTGGTTTTCAAGATATCACTAACTTATCAGTTGGGAAGGGCCGTTAAGCTTCCTAATACATATCATGGTATTAAAAAGACGCATGGTCTTGATATTATACGTAAAAGTGCAGGAAAATTTGGTGATGAAATTGCGGATTTTAGATAATAAAACAATCCAATGTCCGTAAGCGCTCATTGTATGGCTCTTGATATGGCTCCGTTTGGGTTTTACTTAAAAATTGAGAAAGAATGAATATGAGTGAATTTTACAGTGAGTTTTTACTCCGTTATCAAACAGATACTGCTCCTTGGAAGATTTCGATCAATGCCTATTGTATACGAAGGTGTTGAGTATTGCAACTTCATTAAATGGTATCGTGACAACAAGAAACGTCTTCGTGAATTCGAAATGGAAGAAATCCGTTTAAACCCGCTAACGGTTACCGGTATTCCCAAGAGCGATTCTTCTCTCTCCTGAAGTTGCTACTTATATGCGTAAAGGCATTGTCAGCCTTTCAGAGTTAGTCTGTCGTAAAATGAATACTTCTGTTAGAGTCCAAAAATGACGTATTGCTTACCCGCTGCAAACCTTCGAACTTTGCTTTCGTTAAATCAAAAAGAAAAGTTTATTTATAGTTACAATGAATTTGAACGTCTGTTTTGGCGCTATAAATTAGAAGGTGGTCCGAATGGAATCTCCATAGAGCAATTTTGTTTGTCCAACAAAGTACCTTATAACCTGTTTGAAAAATGTTACAATGATACCCGAAAAAAGATAATGCCTGTCCAAGTCCTAGGTACCCCTCCCGCGGAGGTGGATTCGGTGGAAACATCTGTACCGGTTTTGAATCAGAATCCGACAGGAGATTCTCCGGTTCTTCCGCATACCGAACTTCGTATATTGATGGATATCCGTATGAGCAACGGTGTGCATGTCAGTCAGAAAAATTGTGAACCGGAGGGTGGTGATGTCTAAAGATTTACGTCTGGTGCGTTTGTTCAGCTATGACCAACGGTCTTACAGCATGTTTGAGAAACGTTTTAGGTCAAGATACAGGGGCTTTCCTTGGGCTACACGTCAAAATTGGACGCTAACTAACATAAAAAAAATATTGTGAAAAGTATTATTTCTAAGATTTTCGATAATCTGTCCGAAAGGAAGAGATTTGTAAATTATCGGGCTGTTTTGTTTACCGATACGGTGTTGTCTGTCGCAGGTACATGTATCACTTTGCTTTTTGTTAATAGTTTTATCACTAATATTGAAAAAGACGTCATCATAACCATCTCGGTTTGTTCGGGTATCATCAGTTTTCTTATTTTTCATTTTCTGAGAGTCAGCAGAAATATTATACGTCATGCATCGATAAAGAGTGTTGGTAAAATTGAGACAGCCATCCTGCTGAAAGAATTATCGTTGTTGATTGTTGCCATTCTGACTGGTTCATGGTTACCGGAGAAGTATCTGTATGTATGCTGTTTTATCGATTTGTTGACAACTACAGGGATCTTAGTGGGTGCCCGCGTAGTGCTTATCTTGATCTATGATATTGCTGTGTTGCAGTTTACTTCCAGAAAAGCAAGAGTGTTGGTATATGGTACCGGTGATAAAAGCGTTGCGCTCAAGAAACGGATGTACACGAGTAAGCATTTTCATGTAGTCGGTTTTGTGAATCCGGATAAAAATCTCAAATCCTACTCTTTGTCAGAGTCACCGGTCTATTATTTTGCAGATGAATCCAACTTTGTATGCTTTGTAGAAAAGTACAATATTAATGGCATTATTTTTCCCTCGTATGAAGAGGCTCAGAAGGAACAGGGGCATTTGGTGAAATTCTGTCAGGATAATAATGTGAAAAACTATGTTTCTCCGCCTATCGATGTTTTGGGGGATGGTTTGAAGAAAACTGTCATCAGAGAAATCCGGATAGAGGATTTATTGGGGCGTGATGAGATAGAGATCAACATGCTGGAAATTATTAAGAATTTTACGGGTAAAACCATTCTGGTGACAGGAGCTGCCGGTAGTATTGGTAGTGAATTATGCCGACAGTTGGCTACCTTCGGAATTAAGCAATTGGTTCTTTTTGATAATGCTGAGACTCCCATGCACGAACTCCGTCTGGAATTAGAACGCTTTTTCCCCGAACTGACATTTGTTCCTTTCATTGGTGATGTCCGTCAGAAAGAACGTCTTCAGATGGCTTTTGAGAGGTTCCGTCCACAAGTCGTATTTCATGCGGCTGCCTACAAACATGTCCCTTTGATGGAAGAGAATCCTTGTGAAGCGGTCCGGGTCAATGTGGTTGGTTCCCGGTTGGTTGCCGACTTCTGTGTACAATATTGCGTTGAGAAGATGGTGATGATTTCCACCGATAAGGCTGTCAATCCAACCAATGTGATGGGAGCTTCCAAACGTCTGGCTGAGATTTATGTACAAAGTTTAGGGCTTGCTATGGAACATGGCCAGGTGAAAGGAAAAACGACGTTTGTAACTACCCGTTTTGGCAATGTACTTGGCAGTAATGGCAGTGTGATTCCATATTTTAGAAAACAGATACAGGAAGGCGGCCCCGTTACCGTTACTGATCCCCAAATTACCCGTTTCTTTATGACTATTCCCGAGGCCTGCCGTTTGGTAATGGAGGCTGCCACAATGAGTACCGGTAATCAGATATTTGTTTTCGATATGGGTGAACCGGTGAAGATTGTAGATTTGGCAGAGAAAATGATTCGCCTTGCAGGATACATTCCGGGTGAAGATATTAAAATAAAGTTTACTGGTTTGCGTCCCGGTGAGAAGCTTTATGAAGAGGTTTTGAGTAATGAGGAGAATACGGTTCCGACGGATCATTATAAAATACGTATAGCCAAAGTGAGGGAATACAAACGGGATGAGATACTTGCCTCTTATGATAAACTGGCTGAGTTGGCACTCGCGGTGAAGATTGAAGATACGGTGAGGTTGATGAAACAGGTGGTGCCTGAGTTTAAGTCGAATAATTCTGTGTATGAGAAATTGGATAAAGAGAATACGGAGGTTTGTCTGAATTGATTCGTAAGTGTCCAATTAATATGTGCTGTATGGCTCATATGAGGGCTCGCTTTCAAAAAGCCTTATTGCAGGGAAATGATGAAAAGGTTTAGTCTTTTATGGAATGGGTCATTCAGCTGTATGTTTTAGTAATGATCATCTTCCCCCTGATGAAATCAAACGACGAAGGAACGGAACGGTAACTACCGAATTTATAGGTTTCATTTGGATGGAGTTGACCCGTTTGCTTGCCACCCCTTTACACCCAAAGGCGACATCACTCATCATCCTGCGGATACTAACAATAACCACCTATAGACTTCTATAGCGTGTCAGGAGGTTATCCGTCTATTCCAACGCAGACCAGAAGTGAAGCGTGTGCAGGAGTTCTGGTAGGTATATGGAGATTCCTAGTTGTACGGAGTGGAAGATCAACAATGCAATGACAACATTCAATCCTAACTGCTATATAGAGGTAGGCAAGGAAGGCGTTGATGCTAAGGTGAAGGCTCTCTCAATGTATCGTGGCGTGATGCGTCCATATCCACATCCACGTTCAGCAGAATACATCACTGGTCTTGCTGCGATGAGAGGTGGTCAGTGGGGACAGGAGTATAGTGAGGCCTTCGAAATTGTGTTGCGAGCTTATTGATGAAGACACTCATAAAAGAAATATGGACTTTCTACACATACTTATTCTGACCACAGAAGACTGATAAAACATGAAATTCTTAATCGTTATTTTTCGAATTAAGAGTATGAGACAGATAAATATTTGTTAGATGCCCTTGTAAAAAATAAGCTTTTGATGAGGACTTTTTTGAACTTGTTAAAGGGACTTTTCTTGTTCTTTTGTATTCCCTATTTTGCCTGGAAACAGAAGACGACTGTATAAACCCAAACATTGGATTCGTTCAATGCTTTCTTCCTTACTACAAAAGATGACGTAAGGAGTGCCGGATTATTCTGATGTGAATCATGATAATTCAGCTTAATATTATTGTTTGTTTGTGTAGCCCTCCTTTTTAAATCAGGCGTGGTTTATTTACAAGGAGGGCTTTTTTTATTAAAGTTTTGTAGATCCTTTTTTTGAATTATAATACTGCATTCTTTTCATCTCAAATGTAGTTGTTAGCTAGCCAGGCTTTCCTGTTTGTGGAAATGCCTGGCTACTTTTATTTTTATGATTTCGAAGACTTGTAGTTTGTTGATAAATAACAGAATACAAAATCAGTGTGTTATGAATCATTCAGCAGACTCTTTTTTGCTTTGAGGGCTTAGAATAAACCTCCATCTTTGCAATGTTGATCAACAAAACGTGAATGAAAAAACGATTAGTAACATTAAAAAGAGGAGGGATTTATGCCTTTATTTTATAAGGGAATACAAACCAGTAAAGCCAATAAAGCCGGAGTGAAAACATGGCATCCGTCTTTGGTGAAGATGAAGAAAAGGATTAATACACAAACCTTGGCAGAGGAGATTGCCGAAAAGGCTTCACTGACACCGGGTGATGTGCAGAATGTGGTGCGGAACTTGCTTTCGGTGATGCGTAGATATCTGTTGGATTGCTATACGGTACGCCTTGAAGGGCTGGGGACTTTTACAATGAAGGTCCGTTCGCAAGGCAAAGGGGTAGAAACAGAAGATAAGGTGAATCCTAATCAGATCACATCGGTACAGTGTCAGTTTACTCCTGAATATTTCCGTCCGATAGCTGTGGGTACTACCCGTGCACTGACTCAGGGATTGTCATTTGCACATGCTGACTTGATGAAGAAAGGCATTGATAACAATGGCGGAGGAAATGAGGGAGAAGGTGAGGATCCGTCGGTTTAGTTGAGAGTTGAAAATTGAAAGTTGAAAGTTGGCTGCGCGGTGTTTGAAGCTTTTATGTAATAACTAATAATTAAAAAGAGATCTATGAAAAAGACGGTTTGGAGTACGATTCTGAAAGTGATTATTGCAGTAGCCAGTGCTATTGCAGGAGTAATTGGTGGTCAGGCAATGACGTTCTGAAATAAAAGACGATAATTGAGTGGAGAAAGCTCCCGGCGGTTCTGTGAAAGAGAACTTGCCGGGAGTTTTTTTATATGTGTGTGCAGTGTGCTTGAATTTTTATCTGTATCTTTGCACGCTCAAAACGATAAAAACAGTGAATTTAATTATCGATATAGGAAATACGGTAGCTAAAGTGGCACTCTTTGAGGGGGCTACAATGGTAAATGTTATCTATGATTCTAATGAATCGCTGGATTGTCTGGAGCGTATTTGTACTGAATATCCAATTGACAGAGGTATTGTTGCAACTGTCATTAATCTGAATGAGCGTGTTTCCGAACAAATAAGTAAGCTTTCTGTACCTTTGCTTTGGCTGGATAAAGATACTCCGCTTCCGGTAATCAATTTATACGAAACACCCGAGACACTGGGGTATGACCGGATGGCTGCTGTGGTGGCTGCTAATGAACAATTTCCGGGAAGGGATATTCTGGTGATTGATGCGGGGACTTGTATTACTTACGAATTTATTGATTCTCTGGGGCAATACCATGGTGGGAATATCTCTCCGGGGTTGCAGATGCGTTTTAAGGCACTTCATCAGTTTACGGGACGTTTGCCATTAGTTAGTCCACAGGGATGTACGCCGGCTTTGGGGAAGGATACAGAGACTGCTATGCGTGCCGGAGTATGGAAAGGTATTGAATATGAAATATCAGGTTATATTACGGCTATGAAACATAAATATCCTGAAGTTTTGGTTTTTTTAACGGGCGGAGATGATTTTTCTTTTGATACGAACGTAAAAAGTGTCATCTTTGCAGATAGATTTTTAGTGTTGAAAGGATTAAATAGAATTTTAAACTATAATAATGGTAGGATTTAAACAGACACTTTGTGCGCTTTTGCTCACGACTTTTGCAGGAGTGGCAGTCGCTCAAAATAATACAAACTCTCCTTATACACGATATGGCTATGGCGATTTAGTCAATCAGAATTTCGGAAATAGTAAAGCAATGGGAGGGATTGCCTTTGGATTGCGCGATGGTTCACAAATTAATCCGTTGAATCCTGCTTCATATACTGCTATTGACTCACTGACATTCTTATTTGAAGGAGGAGTGAGTATGCAAAATGCTAATATCAGTGATGGCGCTTTGAAGTTGAATGTAAAAAATTCGAGCTTTGATTATATTGCGATGCAATTTCGGTTGCATAGAAGACTGGCAATGAGCATCGGATTACTGCCGTTCTCAAATGTCGGTTATAATGTGTCACAGGGATATTCGGAGACATCTGCCAGTCCGAGTTACACAAAGCAGTTGTTAGGTGATGGAGGTTTGCATCAATTATATGCCGGTTTGGGTGTGAAGGTACTTAATAACTTAAGTATTGGTGCTAATGTTTCTTATTTTTGGGGAGACATAACACGTACCTTGGCTATGGTATATCCTTCTTATACGGATGTAGACGGGCAAACAGTTTCCAATTCGTATGTAGAGTCGACCGGAATGTCGGTTCGTGATTATAAACTGGATTTTGGTATACAATATACACAACCTATTGGTAAGAAACATTTAGTAACATTGGGAGCTGTGTTTTCTCCGAAGCATAATTTGAATAATGATACTTATGTGCAAACCAATACGAGCGTAATAACTACTAAAGATACGATTGCAACATTCGGATTACCGAATAGTTTTGGAGCTGGTATTACTTATAAATATGATGACCGCCTGACGGTGGGAATTGATTACAGCTTGCAAAAGTGGGGGGATGTGACTTATATGAATCAACCTAATGCATTTTGTGATCGTACAAAAATTTCGGTAGGCGCTGAATATTTGCCTTCGAAACTTGGAAAAACTTATTTTGGACATGTGAAATATCGTTTAGGAGGTTATTATACTACTCCTTATTACAAGACAGAAGCTGGTGAAAGGGCTTCACGTGAGTATGGTGTTACAGCTGGTTTGGGTTTACCTATTCCACGCTCACGTTCTATCGTTAGTCTAACAGCGCAGTATGTGCGTGTAGAGGGTTTGCAGACTGGTATGTTGAATGAAAATATTTTGAGATTCAGCATTGGAATCACGTTTAATGAACGTTGGTTCTTCAAACGTAAGGTTGATTAATATTGAAATAGACTAATTATATAACAACTAAAATTTAGATACAATGAAGATTAAAACGCTTGTGGCTGTGTTGTTCCTTTCGGCGGGTGCAACCTCTGTTGCGGCACAGAACGATAGCATCTGTATCCCCAACAGTAGTGTATCACATGAAGCTGTAAAAGCAGGTAACTTTAAAGATGCCTATGCGCCGTGGAAAATAGTGTTGGAAACCTGTCCTACACTTCGCTATTATACTTTTAAGGACGGTTTTACAATTTTGGAGGGTTTGATGTCCAAAATGACTGATAGGAATAGTCCTGAATATAAGAAGTATTTTGATGATTTGATGCATACGCATGATGTGCGTATGAAGTATATTCCCGATTTCCAGACAAGAATGAAGGGAGTTCCTTCGGTAGAAGATGCATTGGGTGATAAGGCATTGGCCTACATTCAGTTTGCGCCATCTCCGGATGTAAATCAGGCTTATGAATGGTTTAAACAGTCTCTTGAAGGAGCTAAAGCTGATGCTTCTCCTAATGTGATGCATTTCTTCCTGGATATGTCTTTGCAAAAGTTGAAAGCAGATCCTTCTCATAAAGAACAGTTTATTAAGGATTACTTACTTGACACTCAGTATACGGATGAAGCAATTGCTAAAACTGAGAAAGAGAACATTAAGGCTGCTTTGAGATCTGTTAGAGAAGGTCTGGATGCACAGTTCATAAATAGTGGAGCTGCTACTTGTGAGTCATTGCAAGAGATATATGCTCCTAAAGTAGAAGCTAATCAGGGAAATCTGGAAGCTTTGAAAGAGGTAATTAAAGTGATGGCTATGATGGGCTGTAAAGATAGTGATGCATATCTTCAGGCATCTTTATATGCTTACAAACTGGAACCAAGTGCTGATGCTGCTATCGGTTGTGCTGCTATGGCATTCAAAAAAGGAGATATTGACGGTTCCGTTAAATTCTTCGATGAAGCTATATCTTATGAAACTGATAATGTAAAGAAAGCAGAGTCGGCATATAAGGCTGCCAGTGTATTGGCATCAGCTAAGAAGATTTCGCAGGCAAGAAGCTATGCCCAGAAAGCTATCAGTTTCAATGAAAACTATGGTGCTCCTTATATCCTGATTGCTCAGTTATATGCTGGTAATTATAAATGGAATGATGAACCGGCATTGAATAAATGTACTTTCTTTGCTGCCATTGATAAATTGCAAAGAGCTAAAGCAGTAGATCCAAGTGTGGCTGAAGAAGCTAATAAGTTGATTTCTTCATACTCTGCTTATACTCCGGAAGCTAAAGACCTGTTCATGTTAGGTTATAAAGCTGGCGACCGTATCACAATTGGCGGATGGATCGGAGAGACTACAACGATCAGATAATATAATATGTTACAAGAAAAAAGTAACTTTTTATTTAGTAAAAACATGAGCATAACAATTGTCCTGGGGACAATTGTTATGCTTCTTTTATTTTCTTCCTGCGGAGGGAAGAAGAAAGAGCTTGGTGAGGCTATAACGGAACGGGATTCTTTGCCTTCGATGGCAACTTTAGGGGTTGTAACCTATATTTCGGATTCGGGTGTGACACGCTATCGTATGGAGGCCGAGGAATGGTTGATGTACGATCGTAAAAGACCTTCTTACTGGGCATTTGAAAAAGGTGTCTATCTTGAACAGTTTGATTCTTTATTTAATGTAGATGCCAGTATAAAAGCTGATACTGCTTATTTCTATGATAAGCAAAAACTTTGGAAGCTGATGGGAAATGTCGATATTAAAAACCGAAAGGGAGAACGGTTTAATACAGAACTGTTGTATTGGAATCAGGCCACCGAGAAGGTTTATTCGGATCGGTTTATACGTATAGAACAGCCCGATCGGATTATTACCGGGTATGGTTTTGATTCTAATCAGCAAATGACCATCTATCAGATAAGAAATATGGGAGGTATTTTTTACGTAGATGAAGAAGAACAAAAAGCATCAACGGATTCTGTAAGATAAGTATGAGTATTATTGTTTACCTTTTAATAACTATGGCTTTCTCAGCCTTCTTTTCGGGCATGGAGATCGCGTTCGTCTCTGTTGACAAGCTACGTTTTGAGCTTGAGCGAAAAGGGGGGCTGTCATCAAAAATTCTGTCTGTATTCTTCAAAAATCCAAATGATTTTATTTCTACGATGTTGGTTGGTAACAACGTAGCATTGGTCATTTATGGTATTCTGATGGCACAGATTATTGGAGATAATTTGTTGTCCGGGTTTATCACTAACCACTTTCTGATGGTATTGGTACAAACCATCATTTCAACATTAATTATTTTGGTGACAGGTGAATTCCTGCCTAAGACATTGTTTAAAATCAACCCTAATCTGGTACTGAATGTATGTGCCGTTCCTTTGTTTATCTGTTATATTATCCTTTATCCCATATCGAAACTTTCTTCCGGACTTTCTTATATGTTTCTGCGTCTTTTCGGAATGAAGATAAATAAGGAGGCATCAGCAAAAGCATTTGGTAAAGTTGACTTGGACTACTTTGTACAATCCGGTATTGATAACGCTGATAATAGTGATGAACTGGATACCGAGGTGAAGATATTTCAGAATGCGCTTGATTTCTCAACTATAAAAATCCGGGATTGTATTGTGCCACGTACAGAGGTAGTGGCTGTTGATTTATCTACTTCACTTGAAGATTTGAAAAATCGCTTTGTAGAATCCGGAATTTCAAAAATTATTGTTTACGACGGAAATATTGATAACGTAGTCGGGTATATCCATTCTTCAGAAATGTTTCGTAACCCTAAGGATTGGCGGGACAATGTAAAGGAGGTACCTATTGTGCCTGAGACGATGGCTGCTCACAAATTAATGAAACTTTTTATGCAGCAAAAGAAAACGATTGCTGTGGTAGTGGATGAGTTTGGAGGTACTGCCGGAATTGTTTCTCTGGAAGATCTGGTAGAGGAAATTTTTGGTGACATAGAAGATGAACATGATAATACATCGTATATCTGTAAGCAGATAGGAGAGGGGGAGTATGTGCTCTCCGGCCGTTTGGAAATTGAAAAAGTAAATGAAACTTTTGATCTTGATTTACCGGAAGCGGATGACTATCTGACTATTGGTGGATTGATTCTGAGCCAGTATCAAAGCTTCCCGAAACTGCATGAAATAATTTCCGTAGGGCGTTATCAGTTTAAAATTATTAAGGTAACACCGACTAAAATTGAGCTTGTGCGGCTGAAAGTGATGGAATAATGGTGTAGACCTCCATTTTTTTTGCTAATAAATAGATGTATATTAGCATTTTTTGTATCTTCGTGCGCTAAAACAACTGAGACGAAAATAATAATAAACAAATAAACTGTATTAATTAAAATGGCAACATTACAAAACATTAGATCGAAAGGACCTTTATTGGTGATCGTTATTGGCTTGGCGTTGTTTGCTTTCATTGCGGGTGACGCATGGAAAGTTCTTCAGCCACACCAATCACATGACGTAGGAGAGGTGAACGGGGACGCACTTTCCGCTCAGGACTATCAGGCATTGGTAGAAGAATATACTGACGTAATTAAGTTCTCCAGTGGGACGAATTCGTTGAATGATGAGCAAACCAATCAAGTGAAAGATGAAGTATGGCGTACATACGTAAATAATAAACTTCTTGAAAAAGAAGCAAAAAAATTAGGTCTTACAGTTTCAAAAGCTGAAATCCAGGCAATTATTGACGCAGGTGTTCATCCGCTTTTACAGCAGACTCCGTTTCGTAATCCGCAGACTGGTGCTTTTGATAAAGATATGCTGAAAAAATTCCTGGTAGATTATTCTAAAATGAATCAGTCTCAAATGCCGGCACAATACGCTGAATATTATAACTCAATGTATAAGTTCTGGTCATTTGTAGAAAAAAGTCTGATACAGAATCGTCTTGCTGAGAAATATCAGGCATTGATCTCAAAATCACTGTTCTCTAATCCGGTAGAAGCACAGGATGCTTTTGATGCAAGAGTAAATCAGATGGATTTGTTGCTTGCTGCCGTTCCTTATTCTTCTATTGTTGATTCTACAATAACAGTGAAAGAGTCTGAGTTGAAAGATCTGTATAATAAGAAGAAAGAACAGTTCAAGCAGTATGTAGAAACCCGTGACATTAAATACATCGATGTACAGGTAACTGCAAGTCCTGAAGACAGAGCTGCTATCGAAAAAGAAGTGGGCGAATATACTCAGCAGTTAGCAAATACTGAAAGTGAATATACTACTTTTATTCGTTCGACAGGTTCAGAAAAACCTTATGTTGATTTGTATTATAACAAAACTGCTTTCCCGAGAGATGTAGTAGCCCGTATGGATTCTGCAGTTCTGAATAAAGTGTATGGTCCTTACTATAATGGTAGTGATAACACAATCAACTCTTTCAAAGTTATTGCTAAAACTGCAGCTGCCGACTCTGTAGAGTTCCGTCAGATTCAAGTTGTAGCTGAAGATGCTGCAAAGACTAAAACATTGGCTGATAGTATCTATAATGCAATAAAAGGTGGTGCAAACTTTGTTGATTTAGCAAAGAAATATGGTCAGACCGGAGAAGCAAACTGGGTTTCATCTGCCAATTATGAAAATGCGCAGATTGATGGTGATAATCTGAAATTTATCTCAACTATTAATAATCTGGGTGTAAACGAAATGACCAATCTTCCTTTGGGACAGGCTAATGTTATTCTTCAGGTTACTAATAAGAAAGCCGTTAAGGATAAATATAAAGTGGCTGTTATTAAACGTACAGTGGACTTTAGCAAGGAAACTTATAGTAGAGCTTATAATGATTTCAGCCAGTTTATCGCAGCTAATCCTTCTTTGGATAAAGTGGTGGCTAATGCTGAAGAAGCTGGTTATAGATTACTCGAAAGAAATGATCTGTATAGCTCTGAGCATGGAATTGGTGGAGTTAAGGGTACAAAAGAAGCTTTGAAGTGGGCTTTCGCAGCTAAGCCAGGTGAAGTTTCTGGTTTGTATGAATGTGGTGAGAGCGACAGAATGTTGGTGGTTGCACTGGCTGGCATAACTCCTGAAGGTTACCGTTCTTTGAAACAGGTACAGGATCAGTTGAGAGCTGAAATAATAAAGGATAAGAAAGCCGAAAAGATCATGAATGATATGAAGGCTGTCAATGCGACTTCTTTTGATCAGTATAAGTCAATGGCTAACGCTGTGAGCGACTCTGTAAAACATGTAACTTTTGCGGCTCCTGCTTATATACCGGCTTTGCGTAGTAGTGAACCTTTAGTAGGTGCTTATGCTTCGGTTGCTGAGTTGAATAAGTTGAGTGCTCCGATTAAAGGTAATGCAGGAGTATTTGTATTGCAGATGTATGCTAAGGACAAGTTGAATGAAACATTTGATGTAAAAGCTGAAGAAGCTACATTGGAAAATATGCATGCACGCCTGGCGGGACGTTTGATGAACGATCTCTATCTGAAGGCTGAGGTGAAAGATACACGTTATCTGTTCTTCTAAGAAGAACTGACTTATATATGAAAAGGCTGTTTCCGCATAGGGAACAGCCTTTTTACGTTAACTTTTGGTGGTAGTCTGCTCTGAAATCAACTTTAATTCCTTACATTTGCATAAATAAACATTGAATTGTACAGAATATGTCCAAATATCCTCTTTTAGGAATGACTCTTGATGAGTTGCAGTCGGTGGTGAGAGGCCTGGGAATGCCGAAGTTTGCTGCTAAGCAGATTGCATCGTGGCTTTATGATAAAAAGGTAAACTCTATTGATGAGATGACAAATCTGTCATTGAAACACCGTGAAGCACTTGGGGCAGAATACGAAGTAGGAGGGGTGCCTCCTGTTGAGGCAATGCATTCGGTAGATGGGACTATTAAGTATCTTTTTCAGGTAGGTGAGAAGAACTTTGTAGAGGCAGTCTACATTCCTGATGACGATCGTGCAACACTTTGTGTTTCTTCTCAGGTAGGTTGTAAGATGAATTGTAAGTTTTGTATGACTGGTAAGCAAGGTTTTACTACAAACCTGACTGCTAATCAGATACTAAATCAGATCAGTTCATTGCCCGAGCGGGATAAGCTGACTAATGTTGTGTTGATGGGAATGGGCGAGCCTTTGGATAATCTGGATGAAGTGTTAAAGGTATTGGAAGTTTTAACTGCATCTTATGGTTATGGTTGGAGTCCTAAGCGAATAACACTTTCTTCTATCGGTTTGCGTAAAGGTTTGCAGCGTTTCATAGAGGAGAGTGATTGTCATCTGGCTATTAGTTTACATTCTCCGATTCCCTCGCAGCGTTTAGACTTAATGCCTGCAGAGCGTGCTTTTTCTATTACTGAAATTGTAGATTTGTTAAAGAACTATGATTTTAGCAAACAACGCAGACTTTCATTTGAATATATTGTTTTTAAAGGCGTCAACGATTCGATGATATACGCCAAAGAACTTGTGAAATTGCTCCGTGGGGTAGATTGTAGAATAAACCTGATTCGTTTTCATGCTATTCCGGGAGTAGATCTGGAAGGAACGGATATGGAGACAATGGTAACATTCCGTGATTATCTGACTTCACATGGTGTTTTTTCTACGATTCGTGCTTCGCGCGGTGAAGACATTTTTGCGGCTTGTGGTATGTTGTCTACTGCAAAGCGGGAGGGGAATAACAAGAATTAATATAAATTATTAACTTATCCGATGAAAATATACGAACTTATCGTAGTTTTGTAAAAACATTAAAAATGATCAATATGAAGAAGTATCTGTTTTTTATCAGTATGGCTCTTGTAGCATTGACTTTTTCTTCTTGTAACGGCAAGAAGGGTGTGTTTACTCCGACCTCCAGTGGTCGTGCATATGAGATTCTTGTAGTAGTTGATCATGCCTTGTGGGAGCGTCCTGCGGGAAGAGCTTTGTTTGATGTGCTTGATACGGATGTTCCGGGATTACCGCAGTCTGAACGTTCATTCAGGATTATGTATACCTCTCCGAGAGACTATGATTCTACATTAAAATTAATACGCAACATTATTATAGTGGATGTGCGTGATATATATACCAAACCGGCATTTAAGTATGCAAAGGATGTATATGCTGCTCCTCAGCTTATTTTGACTATTCAGGCTCCCAATGAGCAGGAGTTTGAAAAGTTTGTAGAGGAAAACAAACAACAGATTATCGACTTCTTCACACGTGCTGAGATGAATCGTCAAATTTCCCAGCTTCATAATAAACACAATGATTACATCTCTACCAAAGTAGGCAGTAAATTTGATTGTGATATTTGGCTTCCGTCTGAATTATCTTCTTCTAAAGAAGGGGAAGATTTTTTCTGGGCATCTACTAATACGGCTACCGGAGATCAGAACTTTGTGATCTATTCTTATCCTTATACTGATAAGGATACTTTTACTAAAGAATATTTTATTCATAAGCGTGACTCTGTGATGAAAGCTAATATTCCGGGAGCTAAAGAAGGCATGTATATGTCTACGGATTCTATAACAGTGGATGTCCGTCCTATCGATGTGCATGGAGATTACACCATGGAAGCCCGTGGACTTTGGCGTATGAAGGGCGACTTTATGGGTGGTCCGTTTGTGTCTCATACCCGTTTGGACAAAGCCAATCAGCGCATTGTAACAGCAGAAGTATTTGTATATTCACCTAATAAATTAAAACGTAATCTGGTACGTATGCTCGAAGCATCATTGTATACATTGAAGCTTCCTACAGAAAAGACCCAGGGAGAGATTCCGATGGGTGTGGCCAGAGAAGAACAAACTAATAAATAACGACACATGGAAGATAGTAAAATAAGGGTTGGTATTACGCAAGGAGATATCAATGGCGTAGGCTATGAAGTGATATTGAAAACTTTTGCCGATCCTGTTATGCTGGAGTTGTGTACTCCAATTATTTACGGTTCCCCTAAAGTGGCAGCTTATCATCGTAAATCATTGGATTTACCTACTAACTTTAGTATTGTTAATTCTGCTTCTGAGGCAGCTTTCAATCGTTTGAGTGTAGTAAACTGTACGGACGACGAAGTGAAAGTGGAATTCTCTAAACCGGATCCGGAAGCAGGAAAAGCTGCACTCGGTGCTTTAGAGAAGGCTATTGAAGAATTTAGAGAAGGATTGATTGACGTCATCGTGACGGCTCCGATCAATAAACATACCATTCAGTCGGAAGGATTTTCATTTCCCGGACATACCGAATATATTGAGGAGAGACTGGGTGATGGAAGTAAATCATTGATGATCCTGATGAAGGACGACTTTCGGGTGGCACTGGTAACAGGGCATATTCCCGTACGTGATATTGCTTCAACCATTACTAAAGAACTTATTCAGGAGAAAATTGCTATTTTTAATCGCTCCCTGAAGCAGGATTTTGGTATTGGTGCACCACGTATTGCTGTACTGGCTCTGAATCCTCATGCAGGAGATGAGGGGTTACTTGGTACCGAAGAGCAAGAGATTATTATCCCGGCAATTCAGGAAATGGCTGCTAAAGGAATACTTTGCTACGGTCCTTATCCGGCTGACGGATTTATGGGATCGGGTAACTTTACTCATTTTGATGGTGTGCTGGCTATGTATCATGACCAGGGATTGGCACCATTCAAGGCATTGGCTATGGATGAAGGGGTAAACTATACGGCCGGACTTCAGGTAGTACGTACTTCGCCAGCTCATGGAACAGCATATGATATTGCCGGAAAAGGACTGGCTTGTGAAGACTCTTTCCGTCAGGCAATCTATGTGGCAATAGATGTGTTCCGCAATCGCCTGCGTGATAAAGAAGCTCATGTTAATCCGTTGAGAAAACAATATTACGAGAAACGTGATGACAGTGATAAGTTGAAGCTTGACACTGTGGATGATGATGTATAAACAAAAACACAAGAAGGAATTTATAGTGCGATTATGACGAAAGCGGAAATTCAACAAGTAAAACTTAGGTTCGGTATTATTGGTAATACAGAGGCTTTGTCGCGCGCCATTGATGTTGCCATCCAGGTTGCACCCACTGACTTGTCCGTGTTGATAACCGGAGAAAGTGGTGTGGGAAAGGAGAGCTTTCCGCAGATTATTCATCAGTATAGCCGTCGCAAACATGGGCAATACATTGCAGTAAACTGTGGTGCTATTCCTGAGGGCACAATTGATTCAGAACTGTTTGGACATGAAAAAGGAGCTTTTACGGGAGCAATTGGCGAACGAAAGGGATACTTTGGCGAAGCTGATGGTGGAACAATATTTCTGGATGAAGTAGGGGAATTGCCTTTACCAACTCAGGCTCGTTTGCTTCGTGTACTTGAGAGCGGAGAGTTTATCAAGGTAGGTTCATCAAAAGTACAGAAGACGGATGTACGTATCGTTGCTGCTACTAATGTTAATCTGACACAGGCTATTGCGGACGGACGTTTTCGCGAAGATCTGTACTATCGTCTCAATACGGTTCCTATTCAGATACCTCCTTTGCGTGAACGTGGTGAAGATGTGTTGTTACTATTCCGTAAGTTTGCCAGTGATTTTGCCGAGAAGTATCGTATGCCTGCTATTCAGCTGACAGAAGATGCCAAACAGGTGTTACTAGCTTATCCATGGCCGGGAAATGTGCGCCAGCTAAAGAATATAACAGAACAGATTTCGATTATAGAAACCAATCGTGAGATTAACGCAGCTATTTTGCAAACATATCTCCCGGCTCAGAACACGCAACGTCTGCCGGCTTTGTTCGGAATAAAAGATAATAAAGGGTTTGAGAGTGAACGTGAGATTCTTTATTCGGTTTTGTTTGATATGAGACAGGAAGTATCTGAATTGAAGAAGATGGTTCACAATTTGATGGCAGAGAAGGGAAGTGTGCCCATTGTGGCACCTACGCCACCTTCAACAATGCCTACAATCATTCATACGGTGAAGGCTCCCTGCCCGGTAGATGATGATATACAAGATACGGAAGAGTATGTGGAAGAGTCTCTTTCTTTGGATGAAGTGGAGAAAGAAATGATACGTAAAGCCCTGGATAAACATCATGGGAAGAGAAAAAGTGCAGCTCAGGATTTGAATATTTCGGAACGCACCCTCTACAGAAAAATAAAAGAATATGGATTGGAATAAAAAAATACCACAATGGATGTTATTACTGGCTTTGCCGGTAATACTTCTGGCGTGTACAGTCTCTTATAAGTTTAATGGGGCGTCTATTAATTATGATAAAGTAAAGACAATCTCAATTGCTGATTTTCCGATAAAATCTGCTTATGTTTATCAGCCTTTGGCAAATAAGTTTAATGACGATTTAAAAGATATTTTTACTCGTCAGACTCGTTTGCAATTGGTGAGAAATGCCAATGCTGATTTGCAGATTGAAGGAGAAATAACAGGTATAAATGTGTATAATGAAGCTGTTTCGGCTGATGGGTTTTCTTCAAAAGCAAAAGTAACTGTTACAGTTAATGTTCGTTTTGTGAATAATACCAATCATGCAGAAGACTTCGAACAACAATTTTCGGCTTTCCGTTCCGACCTCGATCCGAATTCATTATTACCGAATATACCGGATGCAACGATTGCTGAAATAACGAAAGAGATAACTGATCAGATATTTAATGCGACAGTGGCAAATTGGTAATTTGAATGACTTCTGCTAACCTTCAACAATGGATTCAGCACCCCGAGATGCTGAATAAGGATACGTTGTATGAGCTTCGGACGATGCTTACACGCTATCCTTATTTTCAAACGCTGTGGTTACTATATTTAAAGAATTTGTATTTATTACACGACATTACATTCGGGGCCGAATTACGTAAAGCAACTCTTTATGTGGCCGACCGACGCTCACTTTTCTACCTCATAGAAGGAGATAAGTATATATTGCAATCCCGTAAAAAGAAAACAACCTCTGTAGATGAATTGCCGGAAATAGAGCCGAATCTTGATCGCACTTTAGCGTTGATAGATGCTTTTTTGTCTACTGTACCGGAAGAAGTAACTTCTCAGACCAGCCTGGATTATACGACGGACTATACGGCTTATTTACTACAGGATGATGGTATTTCTACCGATGATGAAACCGAAGCACCCAAACTTCGTGGCTTTGAACTGATTGATGGGTTTATTGAAAAAAGTGAGAGTGAACCGGCTCTTAAGTTACAACCTTTGCCAGATGGAAATTTATCAGGAGAAGAATCTCCGGAACAATCTTCTTCCGAAGAATTGAGTACCGAAGAAGAAGAGGAGGATGATAGCTGTTTCACAGAAACATTGGCTAAAATCTATGTTAAACAGCAAAGATATTCCAAAGCTCTTGAAATTATTAAAAAATTAAGTTTGAAATATCCAAAAAAAAATGCTTACTTTGCAGATCAAATAAGATTTTTAGAGAAACTGATTATTAACGCTAAATCAAAATAACAAAAAATGTACTTATTATTCGTTATCTTAATGGTCATTGCAGCCATATTGATGTGCTTTATTGTACTGATTCAAAATTCTAAAGGTGGTGGTCTTGCATCCGGCTTCTCATCATCCAATGCAATAATGGGCGTTCGCAAAACTACAGATTTTTTGGAAAAAGCTACTTGGGGATTGGCAGCATTCATGGTTATAATGAGTATTGCTACAGCTTATGTTGTCCCTACTAATGCATCCAGAGGACAGGATGTAATTTTGGAACAAGCTCAGCAAGAAGAAAAAACAAATCCGTATAACCTGCCTTCGGGTACAGCTGCACCTGCTACTGAAGCACCTGCTGCAGAAACACCGACTGCACCTGCAACAGAAACTCCTGTGGCAGAATAATTACAGATGGAAAGTTAAAGAAAAAGAGAAGAGGCTATAAATCCAGGGGATTTGTAGCCTTTTTTTGTTAATAAAATAGAACTATGACGGAACAATTAAAAAAGAAATTGAATGACTCTGTGGCTACCCGTTGGGGAGCATTAGCCATTGTTGCCTTTACTATGATGGCAGCCTATTATGTGAATGATGTAATGGCGCCATTGAAAAACATGTTGGAATCAGATTTGGCATGGACCAGTACGGAGTTTGGCTTTTTCACGGGAGCATACAGCTTCCTGAATGTATTCTTGCTGATGCTGATTTGGGGAGGATTGATTCTGGATCGCTTTGGTATTCGTTTCACCGGAAAGTTGGCAGCTATCCTGATGGTAGTAGGTACGGGATTGGAATACTATGCTATTACAGCTCTGGCTGGAGATGAATCACTTATATTTGGATATAAAACCGGGGTATTTGTCGCTTCTGCCGGTTACTCTATTTTTGGAGTGGGAGCTGAAGTAGCCGGTATTACTGTTTCTAAAATTATAGCTAAATGGTTTCGTGGAAAGGAGATGGCCACTGCTATGGGGGTACAGGTTGCCTTGGCACGTATCGGTTCCCAGGCTGCTTATTCTGTAGCTATACCTTTGGCACGTAATTTTAGTATTGATACTCCTCTGTTGATTGGTTTTGTATTACTTATAGGAGGGTTAGTTGCCTTTTTTGCCTTCTCTATGATGGACAAAAAGCTGGATAAGCAAGTAGAGGCTTCTACTGAGGATGGAGATGAGGACAAGTTCTCCTTTAAAGATGTAAAGCACATTCTTACCAATCCGGGATTTTGGTTGATTGCATTGTTGTGCGTGCTGTTCTATTCTTGTGTTTTTCCGTTCCAGAAGTTTGCATCCGAGCTGATGATTGGTAAATATGGGATTGATGAAAGCGTGGCTGGTTCTATTGTGGGCCTGCCTGCTTTGGGAGCATTGATACTGACTCCGGTTTTTGGTGGTCTGGTTGATAAACGTGGAAAAGCTGCTTCTATTATGATGTTGGGTGCAGCTATGTTGATTTGTGTTCACTTTATTTATGCAATTCCCAGCATTGATAATTGGCTTGTAGCAATTGTTTTGATGATTATTCTGGGCATTGCTTTTTCTCTGGTACCTTCGGCCATGTGGCCTTCTGTGGCAAAAATATTCCCTGTAAATCAGTTAGGAACGGCATATGCTCTTATTTTCTTTATACAGAATATAGGTCTGTGGGGTATTCCTACTCTTATTGGTTGGGTACTTGATACCTATTGTGTAGTGGGAACAAGTGGAAATGCTAACGAGTATGACTATACAATCCCGATGTGTATTTTTACAGGTTTAGCCACCTTGTCTTTGTTTGTCGCTTTCTTGTTAAAGGTAGTTGATAAAAAGAAGGGATATGGTTTGGAATTACCCAATATAAAGAAATAAATGTATGGCTGCGAAAGAAAAGATCAACTTGTTGGAGGTTATTCCCTTCCGCAGTGCACACATTACAACCAAAAAGGAAAGCGATGGCACTATTGTCATCGCTTTTCCCCGGTTTAAGTATGAATGGATGCAACGTTTTTTACTACCCAAAGGAATGCCCTCTGATATTCATGTACATCTTGAAGAACATGGTACTGCCGTGTGGGAGCAAATAGATGGCAAAAGTACGATACGTGAGATAATAGAAAAACTCGCAGATCACTTCAACCATGAAGAGAACTACGAGTCTCGGATACTTGCTTATTTTTCTCAGTTACAAAAAGATGGATTTGTCAAACTGACAATTAACGAATAAAAATAGCCCATAATATAACGGCGCATGCCAATAGAACCCCGATGATAATGAGAGTTCCGAACACAAAGTAACGGTCATCGGCTTCTTTCTTTTCTTTGGATTGCCGGATGATACGTCCCATTTCCTCAGGAGTCGTGTCGGGTAGGGGATAGGGTGTTTTCGTTTGTAAGCGTTTCATCCTCTCGTTGGTTCGCGCTCTGCGTAAGTTGGCAGAGTCTCTGCCTTCTTTCAATCGACGGATCATGTCGAGCATATGTCCTTCGCCACCCATATTATAAGTTATTTAGAGAATGAATAATAGTCGTTTATTTCCCTTCTTCCCTGTCAACTTTAACCAGACCACCGGTAACCGGATTGAATGTTACTTTAATCGTTGAGTTTTTGTTGAATAATGTAGGTGCCAGATATTCTACTGTTCCGAATTGAGTAACAGGCACTTCATCTTCAAATAACACATCTTTTCCCTGAGTCAGTAAAATAGAAGCTTTGCCTGGTACGTTGTAGGCCACACCATCTACCTTTTTCTTACCGTCGTCCTGTGGAATATTAACTGTTTTCAGATTTTTCAGGGTAATATAAACCGGTTCGCCTGCAAGGTCATTGTTGGCTACCACGCCCAGTTTCTTTGAGAATCGGAAAGCTACTTCATTATTCATCTCCTTTGCGGGATTCAGGCGAATCGTATATATTTTCTCTTCTCTATTGTATGTGCCAGAGAACATTTCTGTCATAGCCCGCTCCTGCTCTTCCAGATTGTCAAGCATCAGTTTGAGTTGTGCTCCGTCTTTGGGCATGTTGTCTGCTTGTCCGCGTACCAGCGCATTTTTACTTTCACGGATGTTGTAGATTTCTTTTGCCACGAGTTCTGCCATTTTAGCTGTTGAGTTGGCCATTAAGATCTCTTCTGTGAGGAAATCTCTTGGATTAACCTTTTTCTGTGCAGGTACAATTGTCTTGGCAGGCAGAGTCTTTTTTCCCTCGATAGGTACATTGATTGATTTGATAATTCCATCCTCTGTCAGTTCAATTAACGGAGCTACGGTTTTATCTTTCATCTTTACGAAATATACATTCTCTTTATCGGGTATACCTACCGGTTTTACTTTTACGCTTGTTAATTCCCAATATTCTTTCGGATCAACAGATATGTTGTTTAGCCGCAGGTAGCGATCTGCATATTTACCAAATTCTCCCGGTGTATATGTTGTTTTATTAACTTTGACTTCGAGCTCTATCTGTGTTTTGGGAAGTGCATAGGTTACTCCGTAATCTTTGCCTCGCATTACACCAGCCACAACATCTGTTTGAGCAGATATCATAGTGGTGGCAGCCAACAGTCCTGTCAATATGATTAGTTTTTTCATTTCTGTCTATTTTTAACTGGTTTAGAAAACAAAGTTAATGAACTTATTCGGAAATTCATAAGTTCTTAACCTTTATTCGCTTACAAGTCTCCATGCCATAGGCAGATTGTTGACGATATCTCCTGCTGTAAGCCCAATTGTACCTAACTTTTTACGAGCGAAGTCACCGGCAAGTCCATGGACGAATGTTCCGGTCTTGGCAGCTTCTTCTGCCGTATAACCCTGAGCGAGTAATGCCAGAATGATGCCTGTCAACACATCTCCGCTTCCGGCAGTAGCCATTCCCGGATTGCCGGTGGGGTTAAAGAAACATTTTCCGGTTGGAGTGATGATAGCAGAATAGGCACCTTTTAATACAATATGTACTTTGGCGGTACGGGCAAGCTCTATTGCTTTGGTCAGGCGTTCATAAGAATCCTGGCATTTACCTACCAGGCGTTCCAACTCTTTGGGATGAGGAGTAAGGATTGAACCTTTGGGTAGGTTGGTCAGTGCATGGCGATGATTGGCCAATATGTTCAGTGCATCCGCATCTACTACCAAAGGAGTCTGGCAGCCATTCAATTGTTCCAGCAGTGCAGCTTCTGTTTCTTCGTTTCGTCCCAATCCCGGTCCTACGCCTACTGCCTGATAGTCATCCGTATCTGTTGGTATGGCAAAACAAGTCTCACTGGCGTCTTGCTCCACTATTGCTTCGGGAACCGCTGTCTGTAAAATGTTATTGTTGCAAATAGGAGCATGCACAGTGAGTAAACCTACCCCCGAGCGTAAACATGCACGAGCCGACAGTATCGATGCTCCTGCCATTCCGCGTGAACCGGCTATCAATAGTGCATGACCAAAGTTTCCTTTGTGCGAAAATCTCTTTCGGGGTTTGATAATAGACCGTATATCCTCCACTTCCAACATTTCATAGTTGGTATCTAACTCCTCGATGCCTTCCTGGCTCAGGTTGATGTCAAGTAACTCCCATTCTCCGATGAATTCAGCATTTTCAGCAAAAAGAAAAGCAAGTTTAGGCAGTTGCAGGCTGAAGGTAACATCGGCCCGGATGATGTTGGCCCGGACATTAAATGTATTCTCTTCTCCCATCAGTCCCGAAGGAATATCAATGGATGCTACAGTAGCAGGTGAAGAGTTAATGTATTTGACTACTGCTGCAAACCCTCCGCTGAGAGGCTTGTTCAATCCGGAACCAAATAAACCGTCGATAACCAGATGTTCATCCGTCAAGGGCGGTGGAGCGAATTGCGTACTTACTTCGTGGAAGGTTATTTCGTCCATGATCTCTACCAGTTCTTTATTGGCCTGGCAATCGGGTGAAAGTTCTCCTTTGGTGTTGAAAAGGAAAACTTCTACTTTATACCCTTTTTCTGCCATCATACGGGCTACGGCAAGGGCGTCTCCTCCATTATTGCCAGGTCCGGCAAATACAGTAACCGGGGTTTCGTTATCCCAGCGGTTAGTGATGGCTTCTGTTAGTGCATTGGCTGCACGCTCCATCAGTTGGATTGACTGAATGGGTTCATGCTCAATGGTATAAGCATCCAGCTTCTTGATAGTGTTACTTGGAAATATTTTCATGATTTGTTTCTTTAATTTTCTGACTCGCAAAGATAGTAATTATTTGTCCGATTAAAACTTGTTTTAGTATGAATCCTTTGCTCCTTTCGGCTACTTAAGTAACCCGAAAGATTTCATACAATACTTTTTTTTGTAGTTGTTTCAATGCATTGAGAAAAAATTCTCAATACGTCGAGAAACTTTTCTCAATAGGTTGAGAGTAAATTCTCAATAGGTTGAAACAAAATTCTCATAGTAATGAAACAGGATGAAACACATTGTTTCTTTCACCTTTAGTTGCATATTTTTTACGGAATAAAAGTACTTTTTCGTACCTTTGCGTCCCATAAACTACTAAACACTCTACTTATGGGAGCATTACAAGGGCATCCAAAGGGCCTTTATTTAATCTTTGCAACAAGCACAGCAGAACGTTTCAGCTATTACGGTATGCGTGCTATTTTTATTCTTTTTTTAACTCAGGCTCTACTTTTTGATACCGAAGCAGCAGCATCCATTTATGGTAGCTATACCGGATTGGTATATTTAACTCCGTTGATTGGCGGATATATAGCCGATAAGTATTGGGGGATACGCCGTTCTGTTTTTTGGGGTGCTGTAATGATGGGGGTAGGACAGTTAATGATGTTTCTGAGTGCCTCCATGCTCGATAAAGCGGAACTGTCACATTGGTTGATGTATGGTGGCCTGACCTTTCTTATATTAGGAAATGGTTCATTCAAACCTACTGTATCGTCATTGGTAGGACAACTTTATAAACCGGGAGATAAGCGTCTTGATGCAGGCTATACCATTTTTTATATGGGAGTGAATGTGGGCTCTTTTATTGCTCCTTTGGTTTGTGGCTATTTTGGAGATACCGGTAATCCGGAAGATTTTAAATGGGGTTTTCTGATTGCTGCATGTATGATTGTATTTACTATCCTTTTGTTTGAAACGCAGAAGAACAAGTATTTGATATCTCCTGACGGTGAACCGCTGGGTATAATTCCGGACGCGAAGAAGGAGAAAAAGATGGATACTGAAGAAAAAATAGCTCATCCGCAATTAAGCCGGAGCCAGAAAAGGCGGAATATTTTTCTATTAGTGCTTCTTACACTAGTATTGGGCAGTCTCTTTTATCTTTGGTTTGGCGACGAATGGGTCAGTATCGGTATATTCACCGCTTGCATCGTGTTTCCTACCACCATTTTATTGGATGGTTCATTAACAAAGATCGAACGTAGCCGTATTTTTGTAATTTACATTGTAGCATTCTTCGTCATCTTCTTTTGGGCAGCTTATGAACAGGCCGGTGCTTCCTTAACTCTCTTTGCTGCCGACCAGACGAATCGTGATATCTTAGGTTGGGAGATGCCGGCTTCCTGGTTTCAGTCTTTCAATCCGTTTTTTGTGGTAATACTTGCCTATATAATGCCGGGCGTCTGGGCTTTTCTCAACAAACGGAATATGGAGCCTTCTTCACCTACCAAGCAAGCTATTGGTCTGTTACTTTTATCTTTGGGATACCTCTTTATTTGCTTTGGAGTGAAAGATGCCCAACCGGGTGTGAAAGTAAGTATCATCTGGCTGACAGGGCTTTATTTTATTCATACAATGGGTGAGATAGCTTTGTCGCCCATTGGCTTGTCGATGGTAAATAAACTGACTCCGATTCGTTTTGCCTCCCTTATGATGGGAATCTGGTATCTTTCTACTGCTACTGCCAATAAATTTGCCGGGATGCTTGCCGGGCTTTACCCCGAGGCAGGTAAAGTAAAAACACTCTTTGGATATCAGATTGCAAATATGTACGACTTCTTTATGGTGTTCGTCATTATGTCGGGCATTGCGTCCCTTATTCTGTTCCTTCTCTCGAAGAAATTGCAAAAGATGATGCATGGAGTGGAATAAAAATTGTATTTTTGCATCCAACTTTTTTAAATAATCGGTTATGGACACCATTCAGATAAAAGACAAATTGTTCACTGTTTCCATTAAAGAACAGGATATTCAAAAAGAAGTAATTCGTGTAGCGAACGAAATTAACCGGGACCTGGCAGGTAAGAACCCTTTGTTCCTCAGTGTGCTGAACGGTTCGTTCATGTTTACTGCCGATCTGTTGAAACATATCACTATCCCTTGCGAGATTTCTTTCGTGAAACTGGCTTCTTATCAGGGAATCACTTCAACGGGAGTTATCAAAGAAGTGATCGGTCTGAACGAAGACATTGCCGGCCGCACGGTAGTTATCGTAGAAGATATTGTAGATACAGGCTTTACGATGCAGCGTTTGCTCGAGACATTGGGTACCCGAAATCCGGAGACTATACATATTGCTTCTCTGCTGGTGAAGCCCGACAAACTGAAAGTGGATTTGAATATCGAATATGTAGCAATGGAAATACCGAACGATTTTATTGTTGGTTACGGACTCGATTATGACGGTTTCGGGCGAAACTATCCGGACATTTATACTGTGGTAGACTAAATTCAAATACAAACTAATTTATAGGTAAAAAAGATGTTGAACATTGTAATTTTCGGTGCTCCCGGTTCAGGAAAGGGAACACAGAGTGAACGTATTGTAGAAAAGTATGGTATCAATCACATCTCTACCGGAGATGTTTTGCGTGCAGAAATTAAAAATGGTACAGAGTTGGGCAAGACTGCTAAAAGTTATATTGATCAGGGACAACTGATTCCCGACGCACTGATGGTAGACATTCTGGCCAGCGTTTTTGATAGTTTTGAGGATAGTAAGGGAGTTATTTTTGATGGTTTCCCAAGAACTATTCCGCAAGCAGAAGCGTTGAAAGTAATGTTGAAAGAACGTGGACAGGATATTTCTGTAATGCTTGACCTGGATGTTCCCGAAGATGAGTTGATGACTCGCCTTATCAAACGCGGAAAGGATTCAGGACGTGCCGATGACAACGAAGAAACAATCAAAAAACGTCTTGTAGTATATAATACTCAGACTTCACCCTTGAAAGAATTCTATAAAGGTGAAGGAAAATACCAACACATCAATGGGCTTGGCTCAATGGATGGTATTTTTGAGGAAATATGTAAGGCGGTAGATACATTATAAATAATTAGAGTAGTTAAGTAGTGAGTAGTAAGTAGTTAAGTAGGAATGCTGGCGTAATCATCTGAAGATCTTTTAGTATGGCAAAAAGCTCATAAATATGTTTTAAATATTTATCGGGTGACTAAAGGCTTTCCTAAAGAAGAGATGTTCGGATTGGTTAATCAAATGCGACGTGCCTCTGCTTCTATTACTGCTAACATTGCAGAAGGATTTGTAAGAGTAGGGCAGAAAGATAAATTACACTTTTACAACATATCACAAGGCTCATTGGAGGAAACAAGAAACTTCGTTATTCTTTCCAAAGACCTGGGATATATTTCAGAAGAAGATAAAACAGTACTCCTGGGGTTGGCTTCTGAAGTGAGTAGAATGCTGAATGCTTATTGTCAAGGTCTGCTGAAATATTACTAAATCCATCTTCTACTTACTACTTAACTACTAAATTCTAACTACTAAATATTATGGCTGAATCGAATTTTGTTGATTACGTAAAGATATACTGTCGCTCAGGTAAGGGCGGAAGAGGCTCTACGCACATGAGGCGCGAGAAATATGTTCCTAACGGTGGTCCTGATGGGGGCGATGGCGGAAGAGGAGGCCATGTTATTTTGCGAGGTAACCGTAACTACTGGACGTTGCTCCATCTGAAGTATGACCGTCATGCGATGGCTACTCATGGAGAATCCGGTAGTAAAAACAAGAGTTTTGGTAAGGACGGTGTAGACAAAATAATTGAAGTGCCTTGTGGAACAGTGGTATACAATGCTGAAACAGGAGAGTATATCTGTGATGTGACCGAACATGGACAGGAAGTTATCTTGTTGAAAGGTGGACGCGGTGGACAAGGAAACTGGCATTTCAGAACGGCTACCCGACAGGCACCCCGCTTTGCACAACCCGGTGAGCCGATGCAGGAAATGACGGTAATCATGGAGTTGAAACTTTTGGCTGATGTGGGGTTAGTGGGGTTCCCCAATGCGGGTAAGTCTACACTATTGTCTGCTGTTTCTGCTGCTAAGCCCAAAATAGCCGACTATCCGTTTACTACACTGGAACCCAATTTAGGTATTGTTTCTTATCGCGACGGGAAATCGTTCGTGATGGCCGATATCCCCGGAATTATTGAAGGTGCCAGTGAAGGTAAGGGACTTGGATTGCGATTCCTGCGTCATATTGAGCGCAACTCTCTTTTGTTATTCATGGTCCCGGCAGATAGTGATGATATCCGTAAGGAATATGAAATACTGCTGAATGAACTGAGTACCTTTAATCCGGAAATGCTTGATAAGCAGCGTGTACTCGCTATTACAAAAAGTGATATGCTCGATCAGGAGTTGATGGATGAGATAGAACCTACGTTGCCTCAGGGGATTCCGCATTTGTTTATTTCTTCTGTTTCTGGTTTGGGAATTTCAGCATTGAAAGATATCCTGTGGGAAGAGTTGAATAAAGAAAGCAATAAGATAGAGGCTATTGTACATCGTCCTAAGGATGTAAGTCGCTTGCAGGAAGAACTCAAAGCCATGGGAGAGGATGAAGATCTTGAATATGAGTATGAGGACGGCGATGATGACGATGATCTGGATTATGAATACGAAGAAGAGGATTGGGAAGAGAAATGATTTCACTTACAAAAGATAAAAGAATGTTGGGATATGCATCATTGGATGTGTATTCCGACATTTTTCATTTTGTAACCACCCGTATAGGCGGGTGCAGTGAGGGGACATATGCTACATTCAATTGCTCGCCTTTTGCTGGTGACGAGATGGCATGTGTCCGCCGGAATCAGGAGATCTTGTTTGAAGCAATGCCGGAGAAGCCTCATGAATTGATTATCCCACACCAGACACATGGAACGAAGAATCTGGTGGTAGATGAAGCCTTTCTTGCTCTTTCTGAAGAGGATAGATGTATGCGTCTGGAAGGTATTGATGCCCTGATAACTCGTGAGGAAGGTTGTTGTATTTGCGTTTCTACGGCAGATTGTGTTCCTATATTGCTATATGACAGGCAGCATCAGGTGGCAGCTGCCGTTCATGCCGGGTGGCGGGGGACGGTGAATTTTATCGTTGGTCATACACTGGAACAGATGCGGACGGTTTATGGAACGGAAGGTTCGGAGGTTGTGGCCTGCATCGGTCCTGGTATTTCGTTGGAATCCTTTGAAGTCGGTGATGAGGTATATGATACCTTTCGGTTGAATGGTTTTGATATGTCACGTATCTCTTATCGTAAGGCGGAGACGGGAAAATATCATATCGATCTGTGGGAGGCCAATCGCCAGCAATTGCTTGACTTTGGTGTCCCCGGTTGCCAGATCGAAGTATCGGGCATTTGTACTTATATTCATCATGATGAATTCTTTTCGGCACGAAGGTTGGGCATCACCTCAGGGCGTATTTTATCGGGAATAATGAAGAGAGTAACAGAGCCATAGAGTGATAGGTTATAAAGTTATAGAGTTATGTTTTTAGCTTTTATAGTCTTCATACCTATGACCCTATAACTTTATAATCCTCACCTCTTCCATAGCTCTATAATTCTATAATTTTTTTATGATAACAGTATCTGGAGAAATAAAAGAAGCATGTCCCGGTTTTGCGGGAGTAGCAGTCTATGCAGAAGTCAAAAACACAGCTTACTGTAAAGGACTTTGGGAGGAGATAAATGCTTTTACTAAAGAATTGACTTCGACTACACGGATGGAAGATATTAAGTTGCAGCCAGCTATTGCTGCTACACGTGAGGCATATAAACGTTGTGGTAAAGATCCGGGACGTTACCGTCCTTCGGCTGAGGCTTTGCGCAGACGTTTAATGCGTGGTATTCCATTGTATCAGATAGATACGCTGGTTGATTTGATTAATCTGGTGTCGCTTCGTACCGGTTATTCCATTGGTGGTTTTGATGCCGATAAAATAAAGGGGACAACATTGGAATTGGGGATCGGAAAAGCAAATGAACCTTTTGAAGGTATTGGCAGAGGTGTGCTGAATATTGAAGGATTACCCGTATACAGGGATGAAATAGGAGGCATAGGTACGCCTACCAGTGATAATGAACGAACAAAGATGGGATTGGATACTACTCATATCCTTGCAATAGTCAATGGATATAGTGGTGTGGACGGATTGGCTGAAGCGGCTGATATGATACAGGAATTATTAAAAAAATATGCCGGTTGTGATAGTGCGCAACTATTTTTCTTTGAATAATTATCGAAAGCATGGAAAACACATTGATTTGGCTATTATGCACTCTTTTTTCTATAGTAAATAATGTAGATTTACCCGAGAAACCACACTTTTCAAGTATGGAGATCAATCATATCCGGGTAGCGACACCGGGATTATTTACTAAGGATGAGAGTCTCTTGTTGCATTTAGACACTCTGACAGAGAATGAATACGCTTTTCCATTGCCTGGTGCAAAGGTTATTTCTCCGTATGGAACCCGGAGAGGACATAGTGGAGCGGACTTAAAAACGTGTGCCGGCGATACGATACGTGCTGCTTTTTGCGGAGTTGTGCGAATGTCAAAACCTTATGCTGCTTATGGAAATGTAGTGGTGATTCGGCATTCGAACGGACTTGAGACCATTTATAGTCATAATGTGAAGAATCTGGTGCAGAGTGGAGATAGGGTATTAGCCGGGCAACCAGTGGCTTTGACCGGACGTACAGGACGGGCTACGACAGAGCATTTGCATTTTGAAACCCGAATTAACGGACAACATTTTAATCCGGATCTCATTTTTAATTTGAAAGAAGGTACTTTACGTAAAGAGTGCGTTCAATGTGCAAAAAAAGGAAATGGAATATTGGTGAAAGCAATAGCCAAAAAGTAATGGGTTGAAACAGGCTCAACTGTTTTTAGTGAGGGTGTTAAAAGTCTGATAGGACTTTTAATGGGTGTCTTCGGAAACGCAGATTTACGCAAATACAATTTAGCTTGTTTAAATAGATTCATTTCTGTATGGTATTTCACCACAGAGGTAGCAGAGGACACGGAGTTTAAATCTTTTAAAACGCAGATGATCGCAGATTCCCACAAAGGGAAATAACGATAAAACAAAGAACTGCAGTCTTTTAATCTGCGTTCATCTGTGATCATCCGCGTTTCATCAGAGAAAATAATATCTCTGTGCTCTCCGTGTCCTCCGTGGTGAACAGCTTCATGTCCATACTTATTTATTCTTAGCAAACTGAATACATACAGGTTTGCTCATCTTTATATCCTTACCGGTATTTTTAAGTAATCCGCTTACTGTGTCTCTTTCGAAAACCTGGATCATATTACTATCCCGGCAGGCTACCAACAAAAACTTTCCGTTAGGAGTTATATTAAAATGACGTGGATGAAGGCCTGTTAGCTGATAACCAACTTTAGCCAGTGTGCCTTTTTCCGGATTCACTTCAAAGATGGCAATTCCATCCTCTTTCAGTCTGTTGCTCGCATATAAATACCTTCCATCCGGACTCAGGTGGATATCTGCACTACCTCTTGCCTGTATGGTATCTGCTACAATTGTTTGTATTTCATTCAGTCTCCCGTCCGAATAAGTGAAAGCAATTACTTTTCCGGACAATTCGTTTATTAAATAAGCATACTTTCCGTCTTTACTGAATATCAGGTGTCTTGGACCAGATCCGGGCTGAATGTTTACAGCCTCGGACAGAGGTCGTGGCAACTCCTCTTTTGAATGTACCGCATAACGTAATATACGGTCGGCACTGAAGTCTGTAGCAAAAATATAATTACCATCCGGAGAGAAGAGCGTACAATGAATATGTGGAGTAGCCTGCCTGTCCAGGTCCGGTCCTGAAGCTGTACCTTGAAACAGCGTATCGACTGATTCCAAAGAACCATCATACCGGATAGGGAAAACAGACATTGTGCCACCACTGTAATTGGCAGTAAGCACTTTTTTCCCATCGGTAGCTACGTAGCATGGATCTTCTCCTTTTGTTCTTTGTTTGTTCAAAAGGGTCAATGTACCCTTCTCTTTGTCAAAGGCAAAAGCATTGATAGAAGCTGTTGTGTCGTTCTCTTCGCTGACAGCGTATACAAATCGATTGTCGGGTGAGAGGGTGAGATAGGAGGGGTTTGATACTTCTATTTCACTAAGTGGAGTTGCCACGCCGCTCTCTTCATTGAAACGAAATGTATAAATGCCTTTACTGCTACCTGATGTATAAGTACCCACCAGCATAGTCAATTCATGTTCTGCCCGTTGTTGAGATGCATTGCGGGTAGTACAGGCGGATGACAGCATACTGGCGGCACACAGGCCGATAACCAATCTGAACATAATTTATTTCTTTTTCAACTGCTCCAGTTTCACTTCTGAGATACCCACGCGGTCACTGCCCAGTACGATACGCAGGTCGCTTGCGGTGGTTCCCTTGAAACGGAAAGGAAGCAGTTTGTTATACTCTTTTACAGTGCCTGAGTATACGGTAAGGAATTGCCCTCCGCCACCCGAGAGCTGAATTTCAAATTCGGCTGGTAGTCCGTTGGCGCGGCTGAAGGCTATGGAAACTCCGTCTACTTTGGCTCCGTTCTCAAGAGCAAAGGTAATATAATCTCCTTTATTTCCTTCCCAGACAGTGGATAAATTGTTATCAAGTACATTATTCTTCATTTCTCCGTTAGTACTGGCACTGACAGGGTCGGCTGTTTTTGTTTGTCCTGTCTCTATGGCACCATACTCTTTTACAGTCAGGATATCACTTAACCGAATATCTTCCGAAGAAGCACCCAGCATGATACTGAAGTCTCCCGGTTCTACTACCCAATCGTTTTTGGCGTTGAGAAGTTCCAGTGCTTTGCGGTCGAGAGTGAACGATACTTCTTTCGTTTCGCCCGGTTGCAGATGAATACGTTCAAATCCTTCAAGATTTTTTTCGTAGGTAGTGACGCTACTCAGGATATCGCGTACATAAAGTTGCACCACTTCATCTCCGGCACGTTTTCCGGTATTGGTTATTTTACAACGCACTTGCACCTTTTGGTTGGGAGTAATGATTTTGGGAGAAATACTGATATCCGAATATTCAAATGTAGTATAACTCAGCCCATACCCAAATGGATAAAGGGCACCGTTCACACGCGACATATTACCTTTCGGTCCGGGATTCTTACCACCGTCAATTTGCGAAGAAGGTTTGCAGGGGAAGTTAAAAGGTATCTGGCCTACACTTTTCGGGAAAGTGACTGTAAGCTTACCACCCGGATTATAATCACCAAACAGTACATCGGCTACTGCCGTTCCTCCTTTCGATCCCGGATACCAGGCTTCTATAATGGCAGGTACAAATTTATCTGCCCAGTTTACAGAGAGCGGACGTCCGTTGATAAGTATCAGTACAACTGGTTTGCCTGTAGCCTGTACTGCTTTCAGCAGGTCAAGCTGACGTCCCGGAAGATCAAGACTGCTGCGGGATTTATTTTCTCCGCAGGTCCGTTGTCCGCCACCCAGTACCACCACTGCTACATCTGCCTCTTTGGCTTGTGCCACTGCTTTGTCTATTTCGTTCTGTTCGTCGTTTGTCAACGGATAATCAATGATTTCTGACTCCGGCCAGTTGGCATCTACCAATTCACAACCTTTGGTGTAGAGTACCTCGGCTTTTCCGTCTACTTTTTGACGGATACCGCTGAGCACGGTAGTTACATCCACTGCTAATGGTCCGTAATGAGTCAGTGCATAGGCTGTTTCGTCTGCATTGGGGCCGCAGACAGCTATCTTCCTGATAGAAGCTACATCCAATGGAAGTGTGTTCTTGTCATTTTTTAGTAGTACAATCGACTCGCGGGATGCCTGCAAAGCTACGATTTCATTTTCTTCTTTCTCTACTTCTTCATCTGCTCCTTTCAAATCTGTCTGATAGGGAGTATCAAAAAGTCCGACGAGGAATTTTACCCGCAGAATATCACGTACACGGTCATTGATAATCTCTTCACTTAGTCCGCCTTCTTGCACCAGTTCCCGTAAAGGAAGTACGTATGAATCCGGAGAGCGGAAGGTACAACGCACGTTCAGTCCCGCTTCAACGCTTTGGCGCACAGCTTCTTTCATATCTTTGGCAGTACCGTGTTTTGTATAGAGGTATTCTACTGCATCACTGTCGGAAACCACATATCCGCGGAAACCCATTTGTCCGCGCAAGCGCGTCATCAGCCAGTAGTAACTGCTTTGAACAGGGAGTCCGTCATAGTCGTTATACGAACTCATCACACCCAGCAATCCGGCTTCCTGAATGACCCGTTTGAAGGGATAAACGTGTATCATTTCTACTTCGCGCGGAGACATTTGCGGATCTACACGTGCCATACCTTCACGGGCACCCTTGTTGTTGCTGTAAGCGATAAAGTGCTTTCCCGTAGCGGCTACCTGATAGTTGTGTTGCATGCCTTTTACCATTTCGATACCCAGTTCGGCTACGAGATAGGGCGATTCTCCATATACCTCTTCATAGCGTCCCCAACGCTGGTCACGTCCTACATCGAGTATGGGAGCGTATACATTGGTATATCCCAGCATGCGTGCTTCCCGACCGGTGATGAGTCCTACCTGATGGATGAGTTTACGGTTCCAGGTATGTCCTAATCCCAATTGGGTAGGAAAATTGGTTGCCTTGTAACTTTCTACTCCGCGAATTCCCTCATTGGTGAAATCTACGGGAATACCCAATCGGGTTTCTTCGATAAAGAAACGTTGTACTTCGTTTAAAGCCCAGGCATGACGCGAAGCAGGCCATACGTTCTCATTATCCGAGGGGGGTAATCCCCATTGCTGGAATCCATTGAGATGTTCGTCGATAGCTCCCATACCATCCTTCCATAACATTTGTTTCCATTCGGGAGTGGGTAATGCATCTTTCAGTACCCGTTTGTATCCATAGAGGGTCACCATTTGGCAGGTTTTCTCGTTCAGGTTCATCTGACTGAGTAAGTCTTCAATACGTGCATCGATGGGAGCAGTGGGATCTTCGTATACATCTTTAATGCCGTTTTTATTAAAATCTATCCAGCCTTTTTTATACATTTCGGTTTTTACAGGTTTGTATACGGCAGGTAACTTCATTGTTTTTTGTGCCGAAAGTATCGGAGTACTTCCCAAGAGCAGAGTCGCAATGATAAGTCTTTTCATGGTATGTGGTTTTATTAATAATATTCTGAGGGTCAAAGATAGTGTATGTTTATGATAAGGAAGGGGTAAAATAGTCCGAAAACAGGAGAAAAATGATCCGGAGAGGTACTTTTGTTTATTACTTTTAGGAAGTAGTGTAGAATGATTGATAATATTTGTGAATACATGACACAATGTCACGAAAGATTTTCTATCTTTGCAGAACTATATCTGGGGTTGACTGGATTTGACAGCGGGCAGAAATAGTGAGTAAGCATGCAGTGCGTCGTTGATTGGCACTTAAATCTCAGTCCTCAAAATTTTATCTGGCGAAACTAATTACGCTCTTGCTGCTTAATCGAATCATAGTAGATTAGCTTAATCCAGGCACCAGGTGCCAGGACGAGACATCACTCGGAAGCTGTTGCTCCGAAGCATTCCGGTTCAGTGGTGCAGTTACATCGGGGATAGCCTGAAGCGGCCTCGCGTTTTGGGTGAAACTTAAGAGGATAAGGTAATGGTTGATGGCTTTGGTTCTGCCGTTACACGAAAAATTAGGCAAAGATAAGCATGTAGAAAGCTTATGATTTCCTCGTTTGGACGAGGGTTCGACTCCCTCCAGCTCCACACAAAAAAAGAAACCACTCTTTTAAGGGTGGTTTCTTTTTTATGTTCATCCAACAAATACGTGGTTGTCAAAAAAGTAAGTACAAGATTTTAAAAAAAGAGATGTAAGATAGTATATGAATATTTATTCTTATGTAATCGCTTGAATTATAGCTAATATACATATCCTGTTTAAAGGTAAGCAAGAGTGTACACTTATGCGAATGTTAATTGTACACTTTTGCTATACTACATTGTACATTCTTGACAGACTAAAATGTACATTTTTGTAAAGTAAATCCAAAGTGTTAAAAAATGCATTAACACTATTAACAAACTGCGTATTTGTTGAATGAACTTTCGGGGTGTATATGATAGATAATAATTATTACCCTTTTTCTTTCAGAATCACATCATGTGCACCACCTTCGGTAATGCTTGTTGATGAAACCATGGTAATCTTGGCATTTTGTTGCAATTCCGGGATATTGACAGCACCACAGCTACACATGGTTGCTTTAATTTTGCCCAAAGTTACAGCAAGGTTGTCTTTCATCTTGCCTGCATAAGGTACGTAACTGTCTACACCCTCTTCGAATTTCAATGACTCCGTTCCACCCATATCATACCGTTGCCAGTTTTGTGCACGATTGGAGCCTTCACCCCAGTACTCTTTTACATAACTGTTTTTGATACATAGCTTTTTAGTAGGAGATTCGTCAAAACGGGCAAAATAACGTCCCATCATCAGGAAGTCAGCTCCCATAGCCAAAGCAAGCACCATATGATAATCTTGTACCAGGCCACCATCACTGCAAATAGGCACATAGATACCCGTTTGAGCTTTGTATTCGTCACGTGCTTTGGCTACATCCTGCAAAGCGGTTGCTTGTCCACGTCCAATACCTTTCTGTTCGCGGGTGATACAGATAGAACCTCCGCCAATGCCTACTTTTATGAAATCGGCTCCGGCTTCTACCAGATAACGGAAACCTTCTTTATCAACAACATTACCGGCACCAACCAGTACCTTGTTGCCATATTTTGTTTTGATCCATTTCAAAGTTTCATATTGCCATTCCGAGTAACCATCTGAAGAGTCGATGCAAAGTACATCTACACCGGCTTCTATCAGAGCGGGAACACGTTCCATGTAATCACGGCTATTGATTCCGGCACCTACCAACAGTTTTTTGTCCGGGCTGGATACTTCATTGGGATTTTCTTTATGACTGTCATAGTCTTTACGGAAAACGAAATAAGCCAGATGTTGTTCTTTATCAATGATAGGAAGGGTGTTGAGTTTGTGATCCCAGATTATCTGATTGGCTTCGCTTAATGTAAGCCCTACTTCACCTACAATCAGTTTTTCAAAAGGGGTCATGAAATCTTTGATCTTTTTGTCACGTGCATCTCTTGATATACGATAGTCACGACTGGTAACAAGGCCTAATAGTTTGCCATTCGGGGTACCATCGTCTGTAATCCCAATAGTAGAATGCCCTGTTTGTGCAAGCAGACGGAGTACATCGTCCAACGTATGTTCCGGTGTCAGGTTTGAATCGCTTGTTACAAAACCAGCTTTAAACTTTTTCACTTTTCGCACCATTTCTGCCTGGCTGGCAATGGGTTGTGAACCAAAGATAAAAGAAAGGCCTCCGTTACGTGCCAGCTCAATAGCCAATTCAGGACCAGATACAGATTGCATGATTGCTGAAACAAAAGGGATATTCAACTCGATTGCCGATTGTGCACCCACATTGTGTTTTACCAACGGTGTTCTCAATGAAACATTAGAGGGTACACACTGCTTGGTAGTAAGACCGGGAATAAGTAAGTATTCACCAAAAGTTCTGGAAACTTCTTCTACGTAGATTGCCATAAGAATTTTTATTTTTATGGCATGCAAAATTACTCATTTTTTTGAGATTCAAAGGTATGGGAGAACTTTTTTTATTTTTATATCTGTTTTCTTGTCGTGAATGCTTCACTCTTGTATACTTCATTTTCTCTTTTCTTGATCTTTATATTGTTCTTTTAGTTTGTATAATTACTCTTTTCCTTTCTATTTTTCAATATTTGTAGAGTCTGCTAAACAATTTGAATGTGTCATTCGTTGTTATATCAGTCGGATTGATTTTGTACGTTTCCCTCATCTCCATTATACTCAATGTCTGATCAATAAGATTGATATAAGAATATAAATAGTATTTTGTTTAATTCCTATACCATGAAGGGGCAGGGCTTGAATCGTGAAGGAGCACGTAAAATAAGATCACCTACTCACGCTGTGAATAGGGCAGCATTACTTCTTTTTAAAGTCTGCTGAATAGTTTCTGATTTTTACAAACTACTTTCTTTCAATTTAAATTTTATAAAAAAATGAAATATGCATTATTTATTGCTATAATGATGTACGGCTTAGTGTGTAATGCCGGCATCTGTAAACACGTATCAGGAAATGGAGATACAGATAACCGGTCTATTTTCCGAATTCAGCAAGACGTGTGCGGATACATGTGGTTTTTGACTTATAACGGGATAAATCGCTATGATGGCACTTCTTTGAAACACTATGATTTACATGCTGATAATGACTCGATTGACTTTTATTCAGTTAATAGTGAACTTTTTACTGATAGTAAAAAAGAGTTGTGGGTAGTTACCCGAAATGGCTATTTATTGTCTTATAACAGGATAGACGACCGTTTTGAAGGCTATTTTGACTTTCGGAAGCAGATAGAAGGAAATTTCACGTTTCTGACTCTTGACAGTTTGGATAATTTTTGGTTTTGTAGTAAAAATGAATTGTATGTCTGCTATTTACCTACCAAGGCCGTACGTCGGATACAGCACACTTTGGGGTATATAACAGGAATATTGCCTGTGGGGAATAGTCAATATTATCTCAGCTCTGATCGGGGCGTTTTTTCTTTTTCTTTGTTGGATGAGAGTATTACAAATATTTCTCAGGAACTGTCGGGAGGGCACTGTAAGCAGATATATAATCTGTTCTACTCTCCCAAGTGGCATAGTCTTGTCATTGTTGACCGGTCGCAAGGGATAAATATTTTTGATTGCAATAATGGTGAATTACTCTGTTCTCATAAAAGCTGGAAGGATTTTCGGGTAAATAACATGAAGTTATTGGGAGAGGATAATCTTCTGATTGCTACCGATGGAGTAGGGGTTTTTCAAATGAATATGGAAAATTATCGGATCACTCCTTTTCTTGATACTGATATTGGAAAAGAAATGAGTATCCGCAGTAATCGAATTGCCGATTTGTATGTGGATGAATACCAACGCCTATGGGTTGCTGATTTTCCGGATGGAATAACGATGTATACGCCACCTGGTCAGGAAAGATATAAATGGTTCAGACACATTGCCGGAAATAGTCAGTCACTGATTAATGACAGGGTAAATGCTGTGCTGAAGGATTCGGGAGGGCACATCTGGTTTGCTACAGATAAGGGCGTTTGTTGTTTTTCTCCTGAAACCAGTCGGTGGCAGGAGGTGGCATCAAACTTACCTTGTAAGCTATATACCTCGCTTTGCGAATTGCCATCGGGAGATATTTGTGTAGCCAACTATATGCATGGATTGTTTCTGATTCGTAAAGGTGAAATGGAAATAGGAGATAAATTTGCTGATGCAATATCTGCTAATGTAATTTTTCCAAAAGACGAAACAGATGTATGGATAGGTACTGATTGTGGATTATATTTACTAAATGGGAAAACACAGGAGTGGAAAAAAATTAAATTACCAGTGTCTTCACAACCTTTTATCCGTTCACTCTATCAGGATAAATATGGTAAACTCTATATTGGTACAGGAGGGAAGGGATTATTAGTTATAAATCAGGAAGAAGATCAGACTGAAATTTATGCCAGTGAATACATTCGGGACATTTCCTTGATTGTACCGGATGGAGATTGTATGCTGATAGGAACCGGAAAAGAACTATATAATTTTAATCCGGCGAATAAGGAATTTCATTTACTGTTGGGGGGAATTGACTATCTTACTTCCGGAAGCTCTTTGGAGGACGGAATTTTTATGTTGGGCACCTCTATGGGAGCATTCCGGTTTGATAAGCAGGCATCATTTTCGTTGAATAGCATTCATCCATATCTGTATCTGGATAATTTTAGTATTTTACATCAACTGATTACTACTACCACGAAGAATACTCCCCTAAACCATGCTCTGAATTATACGAAAGTGCTGAATTTGAGTTATGATCAAAATACATTCTCATTTACAGCTGCTGCTATAAATTATGATGCATCTGATTTGATTTTGTATTCATGGAAATTAAATAATCGGGAGTGGACTCCACTTACCCGAAAAAATCTTATTTCTTTTTCTAATCTAACTCCGGGAGAACATCTGGTATCTGTGCGGGCAGTATCCGCGCAGAATGGTAATCCGATTTCACAAAGAAATATGCGGGTCATCATACATCCCCCCTTGTGGCAAACGAGAGGGGCTTTTTTATGCTACGGCATATTGATCGTGTTATTGGGCTTTCTGTTTGTTTATGTTTGGTTGGTATGGAGACAGAGAAACTTATCCCGGGAAACAGTGAAAGTCTTTGTTAGTGCCGCCCGTGATGTGTGCATGCCATTGACATTGATTAAAAATCCATTGGAAAATCTATGTCGGAAGTACTCTTCGGATACTCTTAAAAATATTTTGCAACAGATCAAAGGTATTGATAGTATGTTTACTAATTTAGTTACTGTTGGGCGTATAACTTCTCATTCCCGGCGCCTCTCTTTACTTGAAACAGAGTTGAATACTTACTTGGGTGAAACAATAGAATCCATATCTTCTTCTGTAAAGCAGAAAAAAATAAAACTGCATTGGGAAGGAACCCCCGGTTTTGTACATGTTTGGATTGATAAAGAAAAGATGACGGCAATATTACAGGGACTATTAGAAATGATAGTTGATTGTATGAATGAGGGAGAAAGTATCGAAATAGTTACTGTATATACTTTGCGAAACTGGAAAATTAAATTAGAATTTACAGATAATGACTGTATTAAAAAAAAATGCTATATCACAAAAAAGGGGCGGAAACTTACTCATTTGGCGTAATAAGTTGGTTACTAATCCGCAGATTAATACAATTACATAAAGGAAAAATTCTTTTCTGTTCAAACAAAAATAAAAAAGCATCTGTCATGCTTACTTTCCCTATCGTTTTCAGAAAATTCTCAAGTGTGCAGCATTCATTGTCAGTTACTTCATTATTCAGAACTTCGTTTTCTACTTATAAAAAACATCCGGATGAGGAGGCTTTTTTGTTAAGAGACACCGTTCGCGGGAAGTTTTCAGAAAGAGAAAATCGAGAGAAGCATTCTATCCTGTTGGTGGAAGAAAATCGAGAGTTCAGTTCGTTCTTAATACAGGTGTTATCAGAAGAATACAATGTTCATACGGTATCTAAAGCAGAGTCGATCTGTGATGTAATGCGTAAAGAACGACCGGAGGTTGTACTTTTGGCTGAGGCTTTTGATATGATTTCGGGAGAAAAACTTTGTCTTCAAATAAAATCTGATGTGAAAACTGCTCATATTCCTGTTATTCTATTCAAAGATCCTGTGAATGTGGAAGATGATTCTCAAAGAGTGGCAGATTGTTGTTTGGCGTTGCCTCTCGATATATCTCGCCTGCGGGTAGAGATAAACAACTTGATATTTAATCGTCGGATTATAAGAAAAAGATATATAACATTAGTGCTTGGCGGTAAAGATGAGGCTAAATCCGATCTTGAAGATGCTTTCTCCGGAGATGAACAAAATTTTCTTGATAAAGTACGGAGGCTCGTAGAGGAGAATCTTTCCAATCCCGATTTTAATGTGGATGTACTTAGTGCTGAGATGAATATGAGCCGATCCGGTTTTTATACCAGGATCAAATCGATCACTCATCAGGCACCGGCCGACTATATTCGTACGGTGAAGCTGAATAAAGCTTTGATTCTATTGATGAGTAAAAAATATACGGTAGCCGAGGTAGCAGATCTTACAGGATTTAGTGATCCGAAATACTTCCGGGAGGTTTTTAAGAAGTATTACGGAGAATCGCCCAAAAAGTTTGTGAATAGTTTATAACCGGAGGTTAGTGAAATGAAAATCCGTGTAAATCCTATTAGGATATATGCGGATTTTCTTATATTTGATCTTCGAAACTGAAGACTGTGGAACGAAAAATAATTCATATTGACATGGATGCATTTTATGCTTCCGTAGAGCAGCGGGATAATCCGGAACTGCGTGGTAAACCGCTTGCTGTGGGGCATTCGGAAGAGCGGGGTGTAGTGGCGGCTGCCAGTTATGAGGCTCGTCGTTATGGAGTACATTCGGCCATGGCATCGCAGAAGGCCAAACGTTTGTGTCCGCACTTGATCTTTGTTCCCGGACGAATGGAAGTGTATAAATCTGTATCACGTCAGATACATGAAATATTTCATGATTATACAGACATCATTGAACCACTTTCACTGGATGAGGCTTTCCTGGATGTGACGGAGAACAAACAAGGGATCCGGCTTGCTGTAGACATAGCTTGTGAAATAAAAAAACGTATTCGGGAAGAATTGAACCTGGTAGCTTCTGCCGGTGTGTCTTACAATAAGTTTTTGGCAAAGATTGCTTCGGATTATCGTAAGCCCGACGGGTTGTGTACCATTCATCCGGATCAGGCTATGGATTTTATAGGTACTCTACCTATTGAATCATTTTGGGGAGTAGGGCCGGTGACAGCAAAAAAAATGCATTCTTTGGGTATTCATAATGGATTACAGTTACGCACATGTTCGGTGGAAATGCTTATCCGGCAGTTTGGTAAGGTTGGTACATTGTATTATGATTTTGCCCGCGGAATAGACCTTCGCCCGGTGGAAGCTATTCGCATCCGTAAATCGATTGGTTGCGAACGAACATTAGAGAAAGATATCTCTTTACGCTCTTCAGTTATTATTGAACTGTATCATGTGGCTGTGGAGCTGGTAGAGAGGTTACACCGAAAGGAATTTAAAGGAAATACATTGACGTTAAAGATTAAGTTTCATGATTTTAGTCAGATAACGCGTAGTATCACCCAGGTTAATGAACTGATAAATTTGGATAAGATTCTTCCCTTAGCAAAACAGTTATTAAAAGAGGTGGATTATGAACATCACCCCATTCGGTTGATAGGGCTTTCTGTTTCCAATCCGAAAGATGAAATAGAAGAACAGCACGGAGTGTGGGAGCAGCTTAGTTTTGAGTTTAGTGACTGGGGATAAAATCTGTTACGGTACAGATCAGTTTGCAATAAACTCTTGCGCATAAATGAATTGTGTAGATAAAAAGAAAGCGGAGAACCTTTTCAGACTCTCCGCTTTTGTTACATATAATATAGTGGTGTGTTTATTACATGGCAATCTGCTTTGAAAGCAGTTTTTGAAGTTGGCCATTCAAAGTCTGGCACATTGTTCCGTTTCCCATTGCATGATAACGTTTAATACGATACTGCAACATCATAATTTTTTCATTTGCATTCTTTTTCATAATCTTCATCTTTTTTTGCCCTCCACGTTTTGAAGAGCGGTTTTATATCTTGTTTTCTCTATTAACACTGCAAAGATACGAAAAGTTCACGAAAAACATGTTGTGCAACATAAAAATTATGCTTTTTACCCTCTTTTTTCTTGAAAGAGGCCGAAATGACAAGTGGATATTACAAATATATTACATAACTTTGTGCTCTATGATACTATTCCAGCTGAGCAGATTTTGATTGTACCTTATTATATAATATAGAAATAAAATGAAAACATCGATTCACTTTTTCTCGTGCCTGTTGTTGGCTGTTTTCTTATTATCCTGTGGTGAAACTCATTTCTTGAAGGAGGAAGCATATCGTAATCAGGTGAAAGCTGATTTCGGAATAAAACAATTGCAACTTCCTTTGGGTAACTTGTTTGCTATCTTTAATGATTCTACGTTGACTACTGCGGAACGGGAAGCGTTGATGTTTTTGTATGCTTATATGCCTATAGGAGATATCACTGACTATTCGGGAGACTATTATCTGGAAAATATCCGTTTGTCTGAACAGGCCCGGCAAGAAATGCCCTGGGGAAAGAAGATCCCAGAAGATGTTTTTCGTCATTTTGTACTTCCTGTCCGGGTGAATAATGAGAACCTGGATAATTCCCGTAGTGTGTTTTATGGTGAGCTGAAAGAACGCATTAAAAAACTTTCGATGCAGGATGCTATTCTTGAAGTAAATCACTGGTGCCATGAGAAGGTAGTTTATCGTCCAAGTGATGCCCGTACCAGTTCACCGTTAGCTTCTGTCAAGACGGCTTACGGACGTTGTGGTGAAGAATCTACCTTTACCGTAGCTGCACTTCGGGCGGTGGGGATTCCTGCCCGGCAGGTATATACTCCGCGTTGGGCACACACAGATGATAATCATGCCTGGGTAGAGGCTTGGGCAGATGGTAAATGGTATTTTTTCGGAGCTTGCGAACCGGAGCCTGTCTTGAATCTGGGATGGTTTAACGCACCTGCCAGCCGGGGGATGCTGATGCATACAAAAGTATTTGGACGTTATAAAGGAGCAGAAGAAATCATGTATGAAACACCCAACTATACTGAAATTAATGTTATTGAGAACTATGCCCCTACGGCAAAAGCAGTTGTTACGGTGGTAGATGCCGGGGGTAATCCTGTGTCGGAGGCTAAGGTGGAGTTTAAGGTATACAATTATGCCGAGTTCTACTCAGTAGCTACCAAGTATACAGATGACACCGGCCGGGTTTCGTTGACAGCGGGTAAAGGAGATATGCTGGTGTGGGCTTCAAAAGGAGATAATTTCGGATTCAGTAAACTATCTTTTGGAAAAGAGAGTGAACTGACGCTTGTCCTTGATAAGAAACCGGGTGAGACGTATTCACTGACACTGGATATTGTTCCTCCTGCCGAAGGTACGGATTTGCCTGAAGTAACTCCGGAACAGCGGGCAGAAAACAATCGTCGTATGGCACAGGAGGATTCTATTCGTAATGCATATGTGGCTACCTTTACCACAGAAGAGCAAGGAGTGGCATTTGCCCGTGAGTATGCTATGAATGCTGAGTCTGTATCTCGTCTGTTGGTTGCTTCGAGGGGTAATCATCAAACGCTGACCGATTTTCTTTCGGTTGCTGCCAAAGAGAAGAAGGCAGAGCTTGCACTTAGTTTGCTCAGGTTGGTATCGGATAAGGATTTGCGCGATGTAACACCGGAAGTTCTGGAAGATCATTTCCGCCATTCCGTTGCCGGGTATTGCGGAGATTATTATTATTCTATTCTCAATCCGCGGATAGCAAATGAAATGCTGACTCCTTATAAGGAGTTTTTCCAGAAAGCTGTTTCGGCTGATGAAGTGGAACACTATCGAAAAAATCCACAAGCATTGGTAGCTTGGTGCAAAAAGAATATTGCTATTAATAATGAGTTGAATTCACAACGTATTCCTATGTCGCCTGCAGGTGTATGGAAAGCATCGGTAGCTGATGAAAAATCCAGGGATATTTTCTTTGTAGCCTTGGCACGTGCTTTAGGCATTCCTGCCTGGATAGACGAGGTGACGGGGAAAATACAGTATAAAGATTTTGCTAATAACAGATTGAAGAATGGAGAAACCTTCGATGTGGATTTTGAGGTGGCCGAACAGACCCTGGCACCTTCGGGTGTTGTAAAAGCCACTTATCGGCCTATCCGCTCACTCGATAATCCCAAGTATTACTCTCATTTTACACTGTCACGTTTTAAAGAGGGTACTTTTCATCTGTTGAACTATGATGAAGGTACTACTTCCTGGGAAAATCTGTTGAAGAACGGTACACGACTGGATGCCGGTTATTATATGCTTACCACCGGGACCCGCCTTGCCAATGGCTCTGTACTTGCTAATCTCTCTTTCTTCAATGTAGAGAAAGACCAGGTGACAACGACTGCTTTGACAATGCGGCAAAGTGAAACTCAGGTGCAGGTTATCGGTAATTTTAATTCTGAGTCTATGTATCGTCCGGTAGAGGGTAGTGATATGCAAAGTATCTTGCAAGCCTGTGGACGTGGTTACTTTGTTGTGGGTATACTGGGCGCAGGGCAGGAGCCCACCAATCATGCTCTGAAAGATATTGCTGCATTGGGTAGCGATTTCGAGAAGTGGGGACGTAAAATGGTATTTCTTTTCCCCGATGAAGAACAGTATAAAAAGTTTCATCCGGCAGAATTCCCAGGATTACCTTCTACTATCCTTTATGGGGTGGATGTGAACGGAAGTATTCAAAAGCAAATTGCGGAATCTATGAAATTGTCGAATTCCGAAACATTGCCGATATTTATCATCGCCGATACATTTGACAGGGTAGTCTTTGTGTCTCAGGGATATACTATTGGATTGGGAGAACAATTGATGAAGGTGGTGCATGGTTTATAGGAAAGACAAGTTGCAATAATAGTTAATTATTTGTGTAGAGTGTGTTTTTCATTAAAAATAATTATTACGTTTGCAGCGATTATGATAAAGTATGCATTTTACATATTGATAGGTATATTTTTTGTATTGGGACTGACCATCGCTCCCGGACAAGAATTATCCGGACTTCAGAATGAAATTGAAGTCCGGGTAGGTGATACCTCTCAATCTGTAAAGTCTGCTTGCATTCTATCTTCCAGAACAGATAATGATTGTGTCAGAGATACGCATTCTGTATTTCATGATGAATCATCTGATTATAAGGTTTGTGACGGGATTCTTTCCAGCCTCTCCGGTTCAAGGAATGTGGCACCGTTTAAACTTTTGAAATTTAATAAGCCAACTTCTGTTATACAGATTCTTAGTGCACTCAGTGTTCAGTTACCCGAGAACAAGTACAGGAATTTACCTTGCAGTACCAGTTGCATGAAGTATTCGTGTGGATACTATATCTATACGCTAGCTCATATTCTTATTTAGTCAATTCACTATTCTATCCATTTGCAGAGTAAGTAATTTCTATACTTTCTCAGTTTCTCTGCGATTTCGATAATCTATTTTTTTATTACCTATTTTTATTCATGCCCACATGGAAAACAAAAAATGTATTTCCAATGGTTTGGAGCAGAAAAATGGTGTGAAAGTATCTTATTGCTATCAATGCGGTAAGTGTACTGCCGGGTGTGTACTGGCTCAGGATATGGACTATGCCCCCAGCTACATCATACGACTGTTGCAAACAAAGAACGAGGCGAACGATCGTCGCGTTTTGAGTTCCAATGCCATTTGGATTTGCTTAAACTGTGAAAATTGTATTGCCAGATGTCCTAAAGAAGTTGACATCCCCAAAGTTATGGACTATCTGCGCGAAGAGGCCCGTAAAACGAGAGCTATTAATAAAGAAGCAAAACCAGTGGTTGCTTTTTATTCCGCTTTTCTTGATTCGGTGAAGTATACGGGGAGGTTGTACGAAGTAGGATTAGTGGTTGGATTCAAGGTCCGTACTTTCCGTTTGACACAAGACCTGAATGTAGTTCCTTCTATGTTGATGAAAGGAAAGTTACATATGCTTCCTGATTCAATAAAAGATACCGGAAGAATCAAAAAGATATTTGCACGAACCATTGAAAAGTCCAGATAATATGCAGACTATGAGAACAGGTTTTTATCCGGGATGTTCGCTTACAGGCACTTCACGGGAATATAATGAATCGGTCAAAGCACTGGCAAAGGCTTTCGGACTTGAGTTGGTAGAGATAAAAGATTGGAACTGTTGTGGTGCAACAGCGGCTCACTCTATGGATAAGGAGCTTGCTCTTTCTTTGCCTGCCCGGGTGCTGGCATTGGCTGAATTGCAGGGGCTGGATGAAATAGTTGTTCCATGTGCTTCCTGTTATAACCGCTTGAGTGTAGTCCAGCATGAACTGGCAAGTGATGAAACACTGAAAGAGAGAGTTTTGGAAATTATCGGTATGACTTATCTGGGTACTGTAAAGATACTCAATGTCATTCAGATGATAGAGAAATATATGTTGGGTACACTTCCTGATAAAGTTGTACATCCGTTTGCCCACAATGTAGCCTGTTATTATGGTTGCTTGTTGGTACGTCCTCATAAGATTTTGAATTTTGATCGTCTGGAAGATCCTCAGAGTATGGACAAATTAATGTCTCTGATTGGTGCTATCCCTCTGGACTGGGCTTTTAAGACCGAATGTTGTGGAGCTGGTTTGTCGGTTTCTCGTACAGATCTTGTCGGACGTCTTTCTGGTAATATACTGAAAGATGCGGACGACAGAGGGGCAGAAGCTGTGATTGTAGCTTGCCCGATGTGTCATTCCAATTTGGATATGCGGCGTCCTGCCATTAATAGTTATCTTAAAAAGCCGGTTGATATTCCTGTTCTGTATATCACTCAGGCTATCGGGCTGGCTATCGGCCTTACTGCCGCTGAGTTGGGTTTGAACCGCCATTTTATCACCGTCAATCTAAAGGAAGCAGAAGTATGTCAAAAATAGGAGTTTTTATATGCCATTGTGGCGAGAATATCAGTGCTACGGTAGATTGTGAAAAGGTGGCCGAAGCAGCTGCAAAGATGGATGGAGTAGCTTATGCTATTGATTATAAATATATGTGTTCCGATCCGGGACAGACACTGATCAAACAAGCGATTAAGGAATATGGGCTGGACGGTGTTGTGGTAGGAGCTTGTTCACCGCGTATGCACGAACCTACATTTCGCAGAGCTTGTACAGAAGCAGGGTTGAATCCTTACCTCTGTGAAATAGCTAATATACGTGAACACTGTTCATGGGTACACGAGAAAGGGGAGAATACCACTCATAAAGCCATCGATATAGTAAAGAGCCTGGTGGAGAAAGTAAAGCGCAATCATCCGCTGACCCCTATTCAGGTGCCTATCACAAAGAAAGCATTGGTTATTGGGGGTGGTATTGCCGGTATACAGGCCAGTCTGGATATAGCCAACTGCGGACATCAGGTGATTCTGGTGGAAAAAGAACCTTCTATTGGTGGGCATATGTCGCAACTCTCCGAAACCTTTCCGACACTGGATTGCTCTCAATGTATCCTTACCCCCCGGATGGTGGAAGTTGCGCAACATCCCAATATCATTCTTTATACATACGCCGAACTGGACTCTTTAGAAGGATTCATTGGAAACTTCAAAGCGAGTATCCGGTTGAAAGCAAAGAGTATCGACGAAAAACTATGTACCGGCTGCGGGCTTTGTACTACTAAATGTCCCACCAGGAAGATTCCAAGTGAATTTAATGCAGGTTTGGGTATGCGTACTGCTATTTATGTCCCTTTCCCTCAGGCAGTACCCAATAAACCGGTTATTGACAGAGCGCATTGTACACACTATCGCACCGGGAAGTGTGGGGTTTGTGAGAAGCTATGTCCTACCGGTGCTATCCGTTTTGATCAGGAAGACCGTATCATCACCGAAGAAGTGGGAGCAGTGGTAGTGACCACCGGATTCAATGTATTAAATACGGACTTCTTTCCGGAATATGGTTATGGAAAATATAAGGATGTGATTTCAGGTATTCAGTTTGAGCGTCTGGCTTCGGCATCCGGTCCTACATTGGGGGAAATACGTCGCCCTTCTGACGGACAGATTCCTAAGAAAATAGTATTTGTGGCCTGTGCCGGTTCGCGTGACCCGGCCAAAGGAATCCCTTATTGTTCTAAAATCTGCTGTATGTACACGGCTAAACATGCCATGCTTTATCAGCACAAAGTGCATGAGGGCGAGTCTTATGTGTTCTACATGGATATTCGTGCCGGAGGTAAAAACTATGAAGAGTTTGTACGCCGCGCCATCGAAGAAGATGGGGTGAACTATGTACGTGGACGTGTTTCGCGCATTTATGAGAAAAATGGTAAATTGATTGTAAAAGGAGTAGACACTTTGCTGGGAGCTTCGCCTGTGGAGATAGAAGCCGATATGGTAGTACTTGCCACAGCCGGAGTTGCCAATAAAGGTGCTGAGGAGTTGGCGCAGAAGCTGCATGTCTCTTATGATCCTTACAAGTTCTTTGCCGAAGCACATCCCAAATTAAAACCGGTGGAAACAAATACGGCAGGTATTTTTCTTGCCGGAGCTTGTCAGGCACCGAAAGACATTCCCGAAACAGTAGGAATGGCATCAGGAGCCGCCGCTAAGGTTGCCGGATTGTTCTCACAAGCCAATCTGGTTCGTGAACCGTTGATTGCAGTGGTCAATCGTACGGCACCGCCGATGTTCAGCACTTGTGTAGGATGTTTCATGTGCCAGACTGCCTGTCCTTATCAAGCCATTGAGCGTGAAGAGATAAAAGACCGTGGAGGCAATGTGATTAAGACAGTGGCGCGGGTCAATCCCGGTCTTTGTCAGGGATGCGGAACATGTGTTGCTTTCTGCCGCTCCAAATCAATAGATATACAAGGGTATTCCAATGAACAGGTTTATGCCGAAGTGATGGCATTGCTGCAAAACTAAAAAAGAACAGGCTATGAACGAAAATAAAACTGAATTTGAACCCCGGATTGTTGCCTTTGTCTGCAACTGGTGTACGTACGCCGGAGCAGACCTCGCGGGAACAAGCCGTTTGAAATATGCCACAAATGTGGAAATAGTACGTTTCCCATGTACGGGACGCATTGACTTTATGCTGCTGCTGAAAGCCTTTGCAGGAGGTGCCGATGGAATTATCGTCTCCGGTTGTCATCCTAATGATTGCCACTATACTTCCGGTAACTTCCATGCCCGTCGTCGCTGGATTGTATTCCGTGGATTGTTGGATTTTCTGGGCATTGATGTACGTCGTATCCGTTATTCCTGGGTGTCGGCTGCCGAAGGAGCCAAGTGGGCGGACCTGGTGAATAGTACAGTAGCAGAAATACGTGAACTGGGACCTTATGAAGAGTATCAGAAAGTTACAAACTATTTGGGAGAGGAGACTATCAATGAGTGCGTTAACTGAAAAAGCGGCAGCATTGCTGTCCGAAGGTATTGTAACCAAAGTGATAGGTTATGAAGAGGGAAATAAGAAACCCCGTCCTTTTTTTTGTGAAAGTGCCGAAGATGCACAACGCCTCATCTATGATAGTCGTTGCATAAATAACCTGGCTGTATATCTGACTAAACCGGAACTGTTGGGAACCGGAAAAGTAGCAGTAGTAGCCACTATTCCGGTATTGCGCAGTATTGTTCAACTCTCAGTAGAACACCAGTTGAAAGAAGATAATTTTGTTTTTCTTACGGTGAATCAGAAGGGGGAAGTGATCGAATTTTCAGGTTTTGATGCAATGAGCGAATACCTGGTTCAGTTTCAATATGCAATGGAACAGAAGGAACAGGAAATGATTCTCAAACTGGAGGGGATGACCCGTGAGGAACGTTGGGCTTTCTGGATGCAGGAACTTTCTCAATGTTTCAAATGCTATGCCTGCCGGGCAGCCTGTCCTTTGTGTTATTGTACACGTTGTATTGTTGAGGTGAATTGTCCTCAATGGATTCAACCCTGGGCTGCTCCGATAGGGAATTTTGAATGGCAGATAAATCGTGCTATGCACCTTGCCGGACGTTGTACTGGTTGTGGTGCTTGTGGTGAAGCCTGTCCGGTAGGTATTCCGATACATCTTCTGACTCATAAGATGATGGAGGATATCGGAAGTGAGTTCGGACTTACTCCCGGACAAACTGCTCAGAATGGGAATGTACTCTCTACATTCAATGTGGGGGATAAGGAGAACTTTATACATTAAATTGCAGTCATGGAAAATCTACATATAAGTAAGAATAGCCTTGAACAGTGGCTGAACCAGATGTTGAAAAAAGGAATGCGTGTACTCGCTCCCGTACAGCACGGAGATAAAATAGACTTCCGGCAAATTACTTCACCGGATGAGGTGGCAACAGACTATGTACAGACTACTCAATCGGTAAAACGGGTTGTTTTTCCGACAGCCGAAGTGTTGTTCTCTTATCATAAAGAAGGCAAAGATACTACGCTGAAAGATTCTAATCCCGATGCTCTCCCTGAAACGGTGTTATGGAAAATCCGTCCTTGTGATGCTGCCGGCTTTGCCCCGCTTTCCGGGATATTTAATTGGGATTATAAAGATAAACTTTATAATGCACGGCGTGCTAAAACTACGCTGATCAGCTTTAGTTGCTCCCGTTGTGATGAGTCCTGTTTTTGTACTTCGGTGAACGGAGGACCGGGAAATACCAACGGAAGTGATATACAGGTAACACTCCTGCCTGATGGAAGTGCTTTTGTGGAGATATTGACAATGAAAGGAAAGGCACTGGCAAAACTCTATATTGTAGAATTTGAACCTGCCGGTGATATCGATAAAGATAAATATTTAGCTACCGTTACAACACATTTCACTCCCGAAGTAATTCGTGAGAAACTTACTGATGCCTTTGATAGTCCGGTTTGGAAACAACAGTCGGAACGTTGTTTAGGATGCGGAGCCTGCGCTTTTGTATGTCCTACTTGTGCCTGTTTTGATATTCAGGAAGATGCCAAAGGATCATCCGGCAGACGTATCCGTTGTTGGGATTCATGTGGCTTTTCTCTCTTTACACAACATACCTCCGGGCATAATCCGCGTCCTACGCAAAGTACCCGTTGGCGTCAGCGGATATTACACAAGTTTTCTTATATGCCCGAGAGGATACACGAAACAGGTTGTACAGGGTGTGGACGTTGTTCCCGTGCCTGTCCTGTAGATATGAATATACTTGAACATTTAATTTCTATTGCCAATCATGAATGAGCAGTCAAACATATATCTTCCACACTTGATGGTGGTGGAAAAGATAACCCGGGAAGCTCCGGGAGTCAAAACTTTCCGGTTGAGATTTAAGAATGAAGAGGAAGGGCGAAACTTTCACTTCAAAGCCGGACAGTTTGGTGAGTATTCTGCTTTTGGTGAAGGAGAGTCTACCTTTTGTATTGCCTCTTCTCCTACGCGTGAGGGATATATAGAATGTACTTTCCGCCAGGCGGGAAGGGTGACTACCGGGTTATCTAAACTTGAAGAAGGAGTAACGGTGGGCTTTCGGGGACCTTTCGGAAATACATTCCCCATAGATGAATGGAAGGGTAAGAATCTGTTGTTCGTAGCCGGTGGTATTGCACTTCCTCCTATGCGTTGTGTCATCTGGAATGCTTTGGATACACGGGAGAATTTTAAAGATATTACGATTGTTTATGGTGCAAAGTCTGTCAACGATCTGGTATATAAAGAAGAACTGAAGGAGTGGGAGAGTCGTCCGGATGTCAATCTGATTACTACGGTTGATCCGGGAGGCGAAACATCCGACTGGAAAGGTAAGATTGGTTTCGTTCCTTCGGTTCTGGAAGCAGCAGCTCCCGATAGTGAGAATACGGTGGCTATTGTCTGTGGTCCTCCGGTGATGATTAAATTCACTTTTCCGGTATTGGAGAAGTTAGGTTTTAAAGACGAGAATATTTATACCACCTTGGAAAACAGAATGAAGTGTGGTGTAGGTAAGTGCGGACGTTGTAATGTCGGGAAACTTTATGTTTGTAAGGACGGCCCGGTATTCACGAAAGCAGAATTGAATGATATACCTCCCGAATATTAATTGGTATCCGGGGATAAAAGATATTGTAGTTCCGTTGTGATAACGGGATAAGCATCATATAAGGACAAGATGTAACCGAAGTGATTCAGGCAGTGCATCAGCCGATTGCCTTTATGTGGATGAATGAGGAAAGCCCAATGGAATTAAAAGAATTTCATGTGTGTCTAAATAATGGTTTACCATTGGGCGCCTCTTCTTTACTTTGAAACGAACTAATAACTTAAAATATATTACTATGTTAAAATTATTATTAGCCACTTTTGCCATGATGGGACTTACGTTCGTCATAGGCTTTTTGGTAGCTGCAGTGATAAAACTTATTGCAAGTGCAGCCGATTCACTCGATTTCTATAGCTCTCATCAGGTAGAACTCCAACGATTGCGGCGTTTAAAGAAAGTACGTCAGAATGTGGAGCGTTTGTTGTGGCACAATGCCATAGCTGAACAGGATGGTTCGGGCGATAAACGGGAAGATTACAGTCGTGGTATTAATCGGGATATCATTCGTTACCACGGATATTATCATGGGGTAAGTCCGGGTGCATCCGATGATAATCTGTTGGAGTATTATTACCCTGAAGATACCCACATCGTTTATCTTGAAAAACGAGAAGAAATGCTCCAACAGCATAAAGATAACAGTAAGAAATCATCTGCCAATACCAAATAATAAACTTATCATATCATGGAAAATATAGACTTTATGAGCTTGTTCCAAGGAGTGGGAACAATGATGGAGAGTGGCTGGCTACTCGCAAGTGCCCGTGTGTTTCTTGTCGCTTTAGGTTTTCTGCTTATTTATCTGGGCTGGAAAGGTGTGCTGGAACCGATGGTAATGATACCGATGGGATTGGGAATGGTAGCTATCAACTGTGGTACGCTGATAATGCCGGACGGTACATTGGGAAACTTATTTCTCGATCCGATGCTCTCAGATACAGATGAGTTGATGAATACCATGCAGATTGACTTTTTGCAACCGGTTTATACATTGACTTTCAGTAATGGATTGATAGCCTGTTTTGTGTTTATGGGTATCGGTACGTTGCTTGATGTAGGTTTTCTGCTCCAGAAACCATTTGCAAGTATATTTCTGGCATTGTGTGCTGAGCTGGGTACTTTCCTAACCGTTCCTATTGCTTCTGCTTTGGGACTGACGCTTAAAGAGAGTGCTTCGGTAGCTATGGTTGGCGGAGCAGACGGACCAATGGTGCTCTTTACTTCACTGGCACTGGCAAAGCATCTGTTTGTTCCTATCACAGTAGTAGCTTATCTCTATTTGGGGTTGACGTATGGTGGGTATCCTTATTTAGTAAAACTAATGGTTCCCAAACGTCTGCGTGCTATTAAGATGACTACAAAGAAGGCCCCTAAAAATTACGATGCAAAAGTAAAACTGGCTTTCTCTGCTATTCTGTGCGCAGTGTTGTGTTTCTTATTTCCGGTAGCATCTCCTTTGTTTTTCTCTTTATTTATAGGTGTGGCTGTGCGTGAGTCCGGGATGAAGCATATTTATGACTTTGTGAGTGGCCCGTTACTGTATGGTTCTACTTTTATGCTTGGATTGTTACTGGGGGTACTTTGTGATGCCCATTTGTTACTTGATCCAAAGATTCTGAAATTGCTGGTTTTAGGTGTTATCGCCCTGCTTTTCTCTGGCATAGGAGGCATCTTGGGAGGGTATGTTATGTACTTTATCAAAAAGGGTAATTATAATCCGGTGATTGGTATTGCTGCTGTAAGTTGTGTGCCGACAACTGCAAAAGTAGCACAGAAGATAGTAAGTAAAGACAATCCTAACTCTTTTATTCTTGGTGATGCTTTAGGAGCCAATATCTCCGGCGTCATCACCTCTGCTATCATAACTGGTATCTATATAACGATTATACCATACTTGTAAGATAGGGGGGGAGTGATTAGTGATAAGTGATTAGTAGTTAGTGATTAGTGATAAGCGAGTAGTGATAAGTAAACTGCGCCATCGTATTGCCATGGTACTAATCACTTATCACTTATCACTACTCACTGCTTTTATCGTCTTTTCCACCCTTTCTGCGGTAGTTATCTGTTTGGTGTATTCGTCAATTTGTACTGTTCCTCCCATTGAAACGGTAGGGTTTTGGTATTGCATGCCACTGATCACTGTTTCCCGTGCCGAGAAGTGGAATTCTTCAATTCCTGTTTCTGAGGCAATACGTGCTATGTTTTTTTCGTTTACACCACAGCCGGCAAGTAGGATAATCCGTCCGGCAGCTTGTCTCCGGAGCTCTTTTAATAAAGGAATCCCGGCTTCTGCGGTTGCTTGTTGTCCGGAAGTCAGTATGCGGTTACAACCTGATTCTATAATTTCTTCCAATGCTTTCTGTGGATTACGGCATACATCGAAAGCCCGGTGAAAGGTAACCGATAACCCGTCAGCAGCTGCTACCAACTCCTTCATTAAAGGCATGTCAACTTCTCCGTCTGGTGTCAGACAGCCCAATACAATACCATCTGCACCTGTTTTCTTTACCATTTCTATATCCCTCAACATCGTTTTCACTTCTAAGGGTGAATAGAGAAAATCACCTCCCCGAGGACGGATTATTACGTGGAGTTTGATATGCAATAGTTCCCGTGCAACAACAATTTCACCATACGAAGGCGTTGTTCCTCCTTCCGGTATTCCGGCACACAACTCTACGCGGTCTGCTCCACCTTGCTGTGCAGCCAGGCAACTCTCTACCGAGTTGGTACATATTTCGAATTTATACTTTCTCATAGCAGGAAAACGTTATTAAAAAAGGGCGAATTGCTTCGCCCTTATCTTGATATTCTTCTTTATTCGTTTTTTTATTTAGCAAAGCTAACCGCACGTGTTTCACGGATTACGGTAATCTTCACCTGTCCCGGATAAGTCATTTCGTCCTGTATCTTCTTCGCAATTTCACCCGACAGGCTTTCTGTTTGCTTATCGTCAATCTTATCTGCACCTACGATAACGCGAAGTTCGCGTCCCGCTTGGATGGCATAAGTTTTTGTAACTCCCGGATAGGCCATAGCCAATTGCTCCAGGTCGTTGAGACGTTTGATGTACGCTTCTACAATTTCGCGGCGTGCTCCCGGACGTGCACCGGAGATAGCATCACACACCTGTACGATCGGAGCGAGCAAGCTTGTCATTTCCGTTTCGTCATGGTGAGCACCGATAGCATTGCAGATATCCGGTTTCTCTTTGAATTTCTCGGCTAACTTCATACCAAGTAATGCGTGTGGCAATTCTGGTTCTTCATCAGGCACTTTACCTATATCGTGCAATAGTCCGGCACGTTTTGCTTTTTTGGGGTTCAAGCCCAGTTCCGATGCCATTACAGCACAGAGATTCGCAGTTTCGCGAGCGTGTTGCAGCAAGTTCTGACCATAAGAAGAGCGGTATTTCATCTTACCGATGATACGGATCAATTCCGGATGTAATCCGTGGATACCGAGGTCAATAGTGGTACGTTTACCGGTTTCGATGATTTCTTCTTCAACCTGTTTGCGTACTTTGGATACTACCTCTTCAATACGTGCAGGATGGATACGTCCGTCGGTTACCAACTGGTGCAAAGCAAGGCGGGCTATCTCACGACGTACAGGGTCAAATGCAGAAAGAACGATTGCTTCCGGAGTATCATCTACTACGATTTCTACACCTGTAGCAGCTTCCAGTGCACGGATATTACGTCCTTCGCGACCGATAATACGTCCTTTGATTTCGTCAGATTCAATGTGGAATACGGTTACAGAGTTTTCAATAGCTGTTTCCGTAGCTACCCTCTGAATAGACTGTATCACAATGCGTTTTGCTTCTTTACTGGCTGTCAGCTTGGCATCGTCCATGATATCATTGATATAGGACTGTGCCTGTGTTTTGGCCTCTTCTTTCAAAGATTCTACCAGGCGTTCTTTTGCTTCTTCGGCAGACAAACCGGAAAGTGCTTCCAGCTTTTCTATCTCCTGATGTTGCAGTTTGTCCAGTTCTTCTTTCTTCTTATCAACAATTCCCAGTTGAGCTTCCAGATTTTCTCTTACGGCGTCAGCTTCTGCTTTCTTACGCTGAATCTCTTCCTGACGTTGACTTAATACCATTTCGCGCTGTTTCAGTTTATTTTCAGCCTGCTGAATTTTTTGGTTACGTTGCGCTACTTCTTTTTCCAGATCTGCCTTTTTGTTGAGGAATTTCTCCTTAACTTCCAGCAATTTGTTTTTCTTTATCACTTCCGCTTCGGTTTCCGCCTCTTTCAAGACGTTATCGTATTTGGCCTTTAGTCCGTATCGGAATAATACGTATGACAATATGCCACCTACGATGAAGCAAGCAATGGATGCTACTATTGTTACTAACATTGTAATTTAATTTAAGTATAAATAAAAACGCACCGCAAATACGAGGAAATTCTTTCTCCCGAGTATCTTGCAGTGCGTGGGTTTTCTATAAATTTGTTGATAGGGCGTGTTTTCACTCACCCTTGAAATACTCTTCGAGCATTTCCGTCAATTCTTCTATCTTCTCTGTATACGGACCGGTATCGTTACGTTGCCTTAGTTTTATATTCTCCTGTGAAAACTGATAGGCTACCATAGCTATTAATTTCTCAGGTTCCAGGCTTTTGTAATGCTCCCGATAAGCATTGAGCTTGATATTTACCTGTTTGGCTGCTTCTCTCATCAATTCTTCCTCGTCACGATTGATTGTGATAGGATAATATGAGTCTGCAATTTGCAGGTTTATCTTTATTTTATCGTTCATACATCTCTTCTTTTATTCATTCAACAGAGCGATGCATTTGTCGACTTCACGCACTAATTTAGACAATCGCAGCTTTGTCTCTTTTACATCGCTGCCGTTAAGGCTGATTGCCGTAGCTGTTTTTAGGTTCGTGTAGCTTGTTTCCAATTCTTTATATTCAGCCAGTATCCTTTCATTTTCTTTCTTCTCCTCTTCGAGAAGTTGCTTAAGTTCAGCATTTTCACGCTTTAATTCATCGTGAAGATAGATTAAATGCCGTAGTCTCGCTTCAAAGGTACTTAATAGCTTTTTTGCTTCTTCTGTCATTACTACACCAAAATTGTACACAAAAATACAATTAAGTCTGAGATTACAAAAACTTTTCTGCAGAAATTAGTCGTTTGGGGCGAAAATAGCTATTAGATGGATGTTTACTATCGGAGTTAAGTAGAGACAAAGTGCATACTTTTTAGTGGTTCGTTCTTTATATCCTGCTATCATTAACTTCTGAAGTCTGCTATCAAAACATGGGGATGTTCTTATTGAAAACATCCCCATGTTGTAGTGTATAACATCCGGGTGTTTTACTTTCTTACTACACGAGCTATACTTGTAATAAACTGGTATACAGTTGCTAATAAAGTATGTTATTGAGTGTAGTTTAAACCTATACTTAATCGCCCTCTTTATTGTTACTGAAATTGGATGAACTAATATTTCTATAAATTAATTTATTAAATAGTTTGGTTTATAAAATAAACTACTTATGTTTGCATCGGATTTAAATCTTTGATGCAATGTATTTAATTCGTTTATTAAATCAGAAAATACGATGGAAGACATTATTTTGAAAATATTGGGAGTTTGGTGTGCTATGGTTATCGTAGCCTTATATTATAGTTTTGAGTACAACAGGTAGTTGAATAATTTAAAGGACATAAGATATATGGAAAACAAAAAACTGAATGAGAAAGAAAGTTTAGAGCTTATTTCTCAAATGATTCAAAACACGCGGACAAGAGTTGAAAAGGACGGTGGTACTCCTTTTTTGATATGGGGGTATGGAACAGTGATTATTTCATTACTGGTATGGTATATGGTTGCGTCGACCGGAAAGTATGAGTGGCAATATTTATGGTTTCTTTTGCCGGCTATCGGATTTCCTGGCACTCTTTGGGTGAGCAGAAAGAATGAATCGGCTGTAAAGACTTATATAGATCGGGTTGTAAGCTATATCTGGATTGTATTTGGGAGTGCTGGTTTTTTGGTATCTTGTGTTTCTATTGTCTATCCTCTTCCTATTTTGTTTATTATTCTTTTGCTTATGGGAATGGGAGTGATATTGACCGGAATGCTGATACACTCTAAAATAGCACTGATAGGTGGTCTGCTGGGGGTGCTATCTTCTTTGGGATGCATTTGGGTAACAGGTGTAAATCAGATACTTGCTTTTGCTCCTGCTTTCATCTTTATGATGATTATTCCCGGACATATGATAAATTACAGTACAAATATAAGGAAATAAGAAGGGGAAATGATTATGAAAGATACTTCGACACGTTTCGAGCGTTTTTGCACTTCCTGGAAATTCTTTCTGGTACTGATAGTCTTGCAGTTTATATTAATGCCGATAGCCACTAAAGGTTTTCGCTTTGAAGAGATGGGGCAGATTATTTTTACTACACTGGGACATGCTTTGATAAACCGCTTTTATCCTTATTCCTTTATATTTCAGTGGATGGCACTTGCATTGATTGTAGCCTTGCTGTTTTTTAGAAATAGAATCGGGCGTTTTTTCTCGGCTTATGTGGGGGCCTGTTATTTGTTGTATGCAGTTATTCAGAGCATAGCCATTACCAATAAATATGGAGTCAGCGTGGTAACGGTTAATCTGGTAATGATGTCATTTGTTGCTTTTGTCTGGTTTCGGGATTGCTGGAAGGGGGAGAATGAGTATGATTTTTCCAATCTCAATTGGAGAACATCATGGCTGATTCCTGTAGCTTTTTTCTGCTTATGGTTTCCTATGGATTTGTTGAATGTGAAACCGGATTTTAATCCGGCCTATCTCTTTTCGGGCTATGCATCGCTGGCTTTTTGCCCAATGACTCCTGTGTTTCTGACATTGCTTACGCTATGTCGTCCCCGAATTAATATGACTACTTACAGGGTGACAGCAATGGTAGGACTCATTATCGGAGTTTATAATATAGGGCAATTTGCTTCCCCTGCGGGTTTTTATTTAGGAATGTATCATTTACCTTTGTTGCTTGTTTCTTTATATGCATTGTTGAGTAGCAAACGGCTGAAATAAATAGTTAAGAAAAATGGAAGATAAGAAATTGAATGAACAAGAGAGCCTGGCGCTGATAGCACAGATGATTCAAAATAGTAAAAAAGGTTTGGTAGTAGGAAGTGGTAACTCCTTTTTGTTCTGGGGATATTTAACGCTTGCCGTTTCTATTGCAATTTTTGTATTACTTTATTTCACAGGAAGTCAGAGTTGGTTCTGGCTTGGAAGTGTCATTCCGGTAATAGGATGTTTGTATATCTGGTGGATGTCCCGGAGAGATGGGAAAAGAACTATGAGTTATGTCGATAAAGTGATTTCTAATGTATGGCAAATAGTGGGGGGAACTTGTGCCATTATTGCTCTGTTGGCCTTGAATTATGGAAACAACATTGCTATATTACCTCTGCTGTTACTTGTGTTATCCGTTGGTGCAGGCATAACAGGCTCTGTCATTCAGGAAAAGTCATTCTATAACTGTGCCGCTTTTGGTATCGCTATTTCTTTGGGTATGCTTTTTAATATTAACACCATCGTAGAAGGTCCTTTACCTCAGGTTTTTGCTTTTGCCCTTGCTATTGTAGTGGTGATGATCATTCCGGGACATATTGTCAATCATAAAGCAAAGAGAAACAATGTTTAAAGAACTGAATCCGTTACTCCATTCCGAACTTCGCCTGGCGGTGATGTCGTTGCTTATTTCTGTAGAGGAAGCGGACTTTGTCTATATCCGTCAGCAGACAGGAGCTACGGCAGGGAATCTGAGTGTGCAGATTGATAAACTGAACAAAGCGGGTTATGTGGAAGTGACAAAGACTTTTAAAGGGAAGATGCCGTGTACTATCTGTAAAATTACGCCGCAAGGGGTAGATGCTTTTGAAGAGTATGTGGAGGCGTTGAAGAGCTATATTATAAAGTAAATAATTTCTAACGGAAGTTGTACTGATACAATATAGTTATTAATGTAATAGTTTATTATTTTCAGATTTGAATTAATCCCCACATACAGATTAATAATTTAATAAAGAAATAACTTATGGCAACAATTCTGAAATCAACCGAGAGAGAGTTTAAAGAGAATGAAAACAGAATAGATAACTTCAGATTATTTACTGATATCTCCAGGATGAGTAAAGGAGTAGAACCTCAAAATTTAAACTTTGATTTGCGCCGGTTAAATCCCGGGCAATATTGTTCGGCATATCATTATCATAGATTTGCAGAAGAGTTATTTATGATAATTTCGGGTGCTGCTACTTTGAGAACTCCTAAAGGTCTGGAAGTTGTGAACAAGGGAGATCTTGTGTTTTTTGAAAAGGGTGAAACAGGGGCGCATCAACTGTATAATCACACTACAGAACCTTGCGTTTATTTGGATATACGAACTTTCTTGGGATACGATGTGTGTGAATATCCGGACTCAAATAAGATATATCTTGTTCCATCGGGAGAGATATTTGATAAGGATATTCAATTAGGTTATTTTGATGGAGAAGAGAATATTAAAAGTAAGTGGGAGGAAATGGAAACTAACTACGTAATATGAGACATGCACAAGCGTGAAGCATTCTGATATAACAATGTACTAAAAAACAATCGCCGTTCCTCACAACTTGAAATAACGTGAGTGAACGGCGATTTCTCTAAAGATAGGTTAGGATCAGATTAAATTGAGATAATTCTTTATGTGTCCTTTATAAATAGACGAATGCGATCAAGTATTAGTTCCAGAAATTTTTCTGTAACATTATTTTTTGTATTTGTTAGAATGGATATTTTATTCTTATTATATTTTTGCCTGTCAGATTCTGCCAGTTTTACGGCGAACTGTAGTAAACAATATGCGCATTCTAAATCTGCAAGGCCGAATTTGTTCCAATCAAAAGTGTCTAATCTTTCATAGAGATTTTGTAGAAATGTATAAACATCTTCAGACGTTTCCATATCTTTTTTTGCAGAGCAGGGACATGGGTACTCATTATCATAAATCCTTTTTTTCATGGTATTGTTTGTTTCTGAGAATTGTCTATTCTGTCGAATAATTCTTTCCAGCACATTGCTCGAATTGCATCTTTGTCAGTTAATCTGGAACGTTCCCTCTCTGAGATTTTCATGTGTAAGTTTGAAATTATGTCGTCTTGTTGCTCAATGTGTATCCACATGAAAGCAATAATGGTGAGAATATAATGAACAACAGTGTAACTGTCGTACCAACAGTATAGTACTTTTCTTTAGATAAATAAAAAATGTGCCCCATATATACTTCTTTTAAAGTTTTAATTGGGGCATAAAAAAACGCACCCAATCCAATATAGTCCACCTTGGGTGCTGCAAACAACCCGAATACACTTATACTGAACGGGTGCGCATATCGTTGTAAAACAACATACGAATCCCTGTTCAGCTCAGGTGTATTCATTTAAAAAATTGCAGCTTTTAGGTGAACACTAAACTGAATAAAAATGATACTTTATTTAAGCATCACTGCAAATATAGCGAAAAGAAAATACATTGCAATAGAATGAAGTATTTATTCAGAAATTTCAATCAAAAGAATGATGCATTCGGATATATCCGTTATCCGATGTGTGATAAACTGTTTTTTATTTATAATGCCTTTTATCTGATTGTTAAAATTATAATTTCTAAAATAAGAAATTAATTTCACTATCTTTGTGGAAATAACGAACTGTTTTTCTCTATGTAGAATACAATAGTAAATGGGAATAAATATGAAACGCTGTAAGATAACGATTTTAAAAACAACTCTTAATGAAGAACTGGCTAAAGAATATGCCGGTCCGGATTTTACAAAATGTCCGATGATGAAGGAAGGACAAGTGTTTTATGCGGATTATGCTAAGCCCGAAGGTTTTTGTGATGAGGCGTGGAAAGCAATTTATCAATATGTATTTGCTTTGGCACATGGTTCCGGTATCTTTTATTATGGAGACTGGGTAACTAAAGAAGGAGTTGCTATTTGTTCGTGCAATGATGGGCTACGACCTGTGATTATAAAGGTAGAACGGACGGATGAAGAAGCTGAGATTAATTATGAGCCTGTAAAATAGATAATTCAAATTTCGTACTGTTCTATTTTTAGTTAAACAGGTTCTTTTCTCATGTATCTGCTAACTTAATGAAAAGAAGTGTTATATGACAAAATAAAGAAAATAAATATAGTATGTTGAAAATATTAGTAACCTACGCCGTACAAGGCGAATTTGCGGAGATTAAATGGCCCGATGTGGAAGTGTATTATGTGCGTACCGGTATTGGTAAAGTAAAAGCAGCTTTTCATCTGGCCGAAGCAATTCGTCAGGTAGAGCCGGATATTGTGATAAATATGGGTACAGCAGGGACAATCAATCATCAGGTAGGAGATGTATTTGTTTGCCGCCATTTCATTGATCGGGATATGCATAAACTTGCAGGATTGGGATTAAGTTATGAGTTGGATACCTCTGCATTGCTTGAGCAGAAAGGTTTCTGTCGGCATTGGACTGAATCGGCTACCTGTAATACCGGTGATAGTTTTCTTACCGAATTGACCGATATTGAAGGAGATGTGGTTGATATGGAAGCCTATGCACAGGCGTTTGTTTGTACTTCCAAAGAGATCCCTTTTATTTCAGTGAAATATGTATCGGACGTGATTGGACAGAACTCTGTAAAACATTGGGAAGACAAACTGGCTGATGCCCGTACCGGATTATCTCATTTCTTTAATGTTTTGAAAGAAAGTATATGATAGGTAACTCCTGAAGCAATCAGAAATAGTAGTATCTTAACCCATACCAATGGGATGAGGAAAAAGATGCAATAAAGCATAGTGCCCCACATTAGTAGTAATGAGATGATTTTTGCCCGTAACGGTATTGCCTTGTTTTCGCGAAAATTACGAATATAAGGGCCGAGGTGTTTCTGATTCAGTAACCATTGATACAAACGTGGTGACCCTTTGAAATAGAGTGCCGCAGTAAGCAACAGGAAAGGGGTTGTGGGGAGCAGTGGTAGAAAAATACCCAGAATGCCCAGTGCCAGTGATACAGTTCCTAAAATGATACAGATAGTTTTCATTCTGCAAATGTAGAAAAAATAACGATGTTTGCAGAATGGAAATATGATTTTGTATTACCTTTGCCCCTGCATCGAGGTGACATTAGATGCAGGACTTTTTAAATATATATGACGATGTATACAGTAATTAAACGCCTGGAAGTGTCGGCTGCGCACAGCCTGAACCTTTCATACAGCAGCAAATGTGAGAATCTTCATGGTCACAATTGGGTTATCACAGTCTACTGTCGCTCTGCGGAACTCAATGCCGATGGGATGGTAGTGGATTTTAGCCATATCAAGAAGGCTGTAAAAGAAAAGCTGGATCACCAGAATCTGAATGAAGTACTTCCTTTTAATACTACCGCTGAGAATATAGCCCGTTGGGTTTGTGAACGAGTTCCGCATTGTTTTAAGGTAGAAGTACAGGAATCTGAATCAAACACGGCTATCTATGAGAAAGATTAATGAAATTTTTTATAGTCTGCAAGGTGAGGGGTATCATACAGGTACCCCTGCTGTTTTTGTCCGTTTCTCCGGATGCAATTTGAAGTGTAGCTTTTGTGATACCCGCCATGAAGAAGGTACGATGATGACGGATGAAGAAATCATAGCTGAAGTGAAAAGATATCCGGCAGTTATGGTGATACTTACCGGAGGTGAACCTTCTCTGTGGATTGATGATAATTTTATTGATCTTTTACATCAGGCAGGGAAGTACGTTTGTATTGAAACGAATGGTACTCGTCCGCTGCCGGATTCTATCGACTGGATAACTTGTTCGCCCAAGCAGGGTGTAAAATTAAGCTTAAACAAGATAGATGAAGTGAAAGTTGTCTATGAAGGACAAAATATTGACGTTTATGAGTTACTTCCCGCCGAACATTTTTTCCTCCAACCTTGTTCTTGTAGTAACACCGCATTGACGGTGGACTGCGTGATGCGACATCCCAAATGGAGACTAAGCCTGCAAACGCACAAACTGATAGATATTCAGTAGCCATGAGTTACAAGTTATCGGCTCGTAATTCATAGCTCATAACTAATAACTGACTAATTATGAAAGTAGGTTTATTTATTCCTTGTTACATTAATGCTATTTATCCTGATGTGGGGGTGGCATCGTATAAACTTCTGAAGAGTTTGGGGGTAGATGTTGATTATCCGTTAGATCAGACATGCTGTGGACAACCGATGGCAAATGCGGGGTTTGAGGACGAAGCCTCTAAACTGGCGCTTCGTTTTGATGATCTGTTTAAACAGTACGATTACATTGTAGGTCCTTCCGGGAGTTGTGTGGCTTTTGTCAAATTGAATCATCCGGGTATCCTGGCGAAGGAAGGGCATCAGTGTGAAAGTGCTGGCAAAATTTATGATCTTTGTGCTTTTATTCATGATGTGATTAAGCCCGAAAAACTGAAAGCCCGTTTTCCGCATAAAGTGAGTATCCATAATAGTTGTCATGGTGTGCGCGAACTCATGTTATCTGCTCCGAGCGAGCTGAATATTCCTTACTTTAATAAACTGCGCGATCTCCTTCAGCTGGTTGAAGGAATAGAAATCTTTGAGCCCAGTCATGTAGATGAATGCTGTGGTTTCGGTGGTATGTTTGCTGTCGAAGAGCAGGCCGTATCTGTCTGTATGGGCCGTGATAAGATAAGGCACCATATGGAAACCGGAGCGGAATATATTACCGGAGCCGATAGTTCTTGTCTGATGCATATGCAAGGCGTTATCGAACGTGATAAACTGCCTGTTAAAATTATTCACGTAGTAGAAATCTTAGCGTCGCAATTATGAGTACCAAACATGCAAAGGCTGCCGAGAAATTCTTAGAGAATCCTGTAATGGCAGCGTGGCACAATGAAACCCTTTGGATGGTTCGTGCCAAACGAGATAAGATGAGCAAAGAGGTCCCCGAGTGGGAAGATTTGCGGGAAAAGGCATGTGAGCTGAAACTTTATTCTAATAGCCACCTTGACGAGCTTCTGGTAGAGTTTGAGAAGAATGCGACTGCCAATGGTGCTATCGTTCATTGGGCGAAAGATGCCGATGAATACTGTGCTATTGTTTATGAGATTCTTAATAGTCATGGGGTACACCGTTTTGTGAAAAGTAAATCCATGCTTGCCGAAGAGTGCGAACTCAACCCTTTCCTTATAGAGAGAGGTATTGATGTTGTGGAATCCGATCTTGGTGAACGTATTCTGCAATTGATGCATTTGCCACCGAGTCATATCGTGTTGCCTGCCATTCATATTAAACGTGAACAGGTAGGTGAGCTCTTTGAGAAGGAGATGGGGACGGAGAAAGGCAATTTTGACCCTACTTATCTGACACATGCTGCGCGTAAGAATCTGCGAAATATATTTCTGAATGCGGAGGCTGCCATGACAGGAGCCAACTTCGCCGTAGCTTCTACCGGAGATATTGTGGTATGTACTAACGAGGGGAATGCTGATATGGGAACCTCTTGTCCTACACTGAATATTGCTGCATTCGGTCTTGAAAAGATAGTTCCTGATATGGAGTCATTGGGAGTATTTACCCGGTTATTGGCTCGTTCGGCTACCGGACAGCCTGTGACTACTTATACTTCGCATTATCGTAAACCTCGTGAAGGGGGTGAATATCATATTATCATTGTGGATAATGGACGTAGTGAGATTCTTGCCCATCCCGATCATATCAAGACATTGAACTGTATTCGTTGTGGTGCTTGTATGAATACTTGTCCGGTATACCGTCGTAGTGGTGGTTATTCGTATACGTATTTTATTCCCGGTCCTATCGGTATCAATCTGGGGATGGCACACAATCCGGAGAAGTATTATGATAATCTTTCGGCCTGTTCACTCTGTATGTCTTGTTCTGATGTTTGTCCGGTAAAAGTAGATCTTGCCGAGCAAATTTATAAATGGCGTCAGATACTCGATAAAATTGGAAAAGCGGATACCGGAAAGAAGATCATGTCTGGCGGAATGAAGGCATTGATGGATCGGCCTGTGTTGTTTAATGCAGCTTTGTGGGCAGCTCCGGTGGTCAATCATTTACCACGTTTCATCAAGTATAATAATCTCGATGCATGGGGGAAAGGGCGTGAACTTCCGAAATTTGCCGGTGAGTCATTCAATGAGATGTGGAAGAAGAATAAAGTACAAGGAAAGGAGGATACGAAATGAGTAGCAGAGAAGAAATATTAGCCAATATTCGCAAGAATACGCAAAAGCGTTTTGACTATCCGGAGTGGCAAATAAAGACAACGGTCTATCCTGATGTGGTAACTGAATTTTGTGAAATGACTCGTGCAGTAGGTGGTGAGGCGATGCTTCTGGGAAAAGAAGAAGATGTCAATGCTGTCATCCGCCGAACCTATCCTGAGGCTACACGTATTGCTTCGGATTTAGATGAAGTGACTTGTGCTACATTCAATCCTGATGAATTAGATCGTGCACAAGATCTGGATGGTACGGACATAGCTGTAGTAGCAGGAGAATTGGGTGTTGCTGAAAATGCTGCTGTATGGATACCCCAGACAGTAAAGTATAAAGCCCTTTACTTCATAGCAGAAAAACTGGTGATAATTCTTGATCGTAACCGGATTGTCAGCAATATGCATGAGGCTTATGAAATAGTAAAAAATGAAAAATATGAATTCGGTACATTTATCTCCGGCCCTTCCAAAACAGCTGATATAGAGCAGGCTTTGGTGATGGGAGCACATGGGGCAAGAGATGTGCTGGTTATTCTTAAATAATGTACCAATGTGCAATGCGGCATGATTTATCGTCTGTTGATAGCGCGGCCAATTGGCACATTGGCATATTAGCACATTGAAAAATTAGTATCTATGTATGCAAATAAAGTAAAGAAAGTAGTTGCTGTTCATGACCTTTCGGGAGTTGGAAGGGTATCTCTTACAATTGTTATTCCCATTCTTTCGTCTATGGGTTTTCAGGTATGTCCGTTGCCTACGGCTGTATTATCAAGTCATACACAATATCCCAGTTTCTCATTCCTTGATTTGACGGAAGAGATGCCTAAGATTATCTCCGAATGGAAAAAACTGGGTATGCAGTTTGATGCTTTTTATACAGGATATCTCGGCTCTCCGCTTCAGATACAAATTGTGTCGGACTTCATTGACGATTTTCGTCAACCGGAGAGTCTTGTGGTAGTAGATCCTGTTTTGGGTGACAATGGTAAACTGTATGCCAACTTTCATGATTCTATGATAAAGGAGATGCGCCAGCTGATAACTAAAGCTGATGTCATCACTCCTAATCTTACTGAATTATTTTATTTGCTCGATTTACCATATAAAGAACAGAATACAGATGAAGAGCTGAAATCTTATCTCCGTCAACTTTCAGATCAGGGACCGGAGGTAGTGATTATTACCAGCGTCCCTGTGCTGAACGATATCCATAAGACGTCTGTATATGCCTATAATCGTTCCGGGAATCGTTTTTGGAAAATAACCTGTCCTTATCTACCGGCCCATTATCCGGGAACGGGAGATACTTTCACCAGTGTTATTACTGGAGCTTTATTACAAGGTGACAGCCTGCCTATTGCTCTTGATCGTGCTACACAATTTATCCTTCAGGGTATCCGTGCTACATTTGGTTACGAGTACGATAATCGTGAAGGTATTCTTCTGGAAAAAGTATTACATAATCTTGATATGCCTATTCAGAGTAGTAGTTATGAGCTTATTTGACAAGGAAGTAGATGACTTAAAAGTCTCATAAAGTTATTAATATGTAACTTTAGAAACGCAGATTAACGCTAATTTACGCAAAGATTAAATTTGCGAAAATTAGCGTTAATCTGCGTTCGCTCTTATTGATACTTTATTGTTTCAATCCATCTGCTGTTTCTACCAGTCTGAGGAATTCCCTTCGATACCCTCTTTCATCATTATCCAATGCTGTTTTTGCCATTGCGATAACCTGTGCATATGTTGCATCTCCTTTAAAGTCAGAATCGCGAAGTAACTGCCCGAACATGGCTACTGCCGTAGCAAAACGGAAATCAGAGGATACATTGTTTCCCTTATTATCAACAAGTGGGAGTTCTAATTTCTTGCTGATATCTTCGTCCGGTGCTTTATAGCGCAATTTGACTGTAAGTAGTTCTTTTGAACCAGTTGTTGGCTGGAGAGCAGGTTTTACCTTCTTCTGATACTTCAAATCATCCACCTTGTTCACGAAATTACTTTCCACACCTACGGGTACTACTTCATAAAAAGCAGTTACTGAATGTCCGGCTCCCATTTCACCGGCATCTTTTGCGTCATTATTAAAATCTTCATCTTTCAATAGGCGGCTCTCGTAACCGATGAGGCGGTATGCTTGCACTTGAGATGGATTAAATTCTATTTGTAATTTTACATCTTTGGCTACTGTATGCATAGTAGCTCCAAACTCATTTACCAATACCCTGTTGGCTTCTTGCAGATTATCAATATAGGCATGATTCCCATTTCCTTTTTCAGCAAGTATCTGCATTTTACTATCTTTATAGTTACCCATGCCGTAACCTAAAACAGTGAGGTATACACCACTTTTTCTTTCCTGTTCAATCAGATTTTCCAGACCTTCGTTAGAAGATAACCCTACATTAAAATCGCCGTCCGTACAAAGTATAATACGATTGTTTCCTCCCTTCACAAAATTCTTTTTCGCAATTTTATACGCAAGTTTTATACCTTCGCCTCCGGCTGTAGAACCTCCGGCAGTCAATTCATCAATCGCTTCACGGATTTTCTGCTTATCACTTCCGCTGGTTGACGGCAAACGCTCTCCTGCTGAACCGGAATAAACAACGATAGCCACTCTATCTGCATCGCGCAAATTGTTTACTAATAGTTTGAGAGAAGACTGAACTAATCCCAGCCGCTGTGGTCCGTACATGGATCCCGATACATCAATTAAGAAAACGAGATTGGATACCGGAAGCTTTTCGGTAGGAATTTCTTTAGCTTTTAACCCGATGCGTACTAAGCGGTGATTTTTATTCCATGGGCAAGAACCTACCTCAGTAGTGATTTTTACCGGATCTTTACTCGTAGGTTGGGGATAATTATACGAGAAATAGTTTATTAACTCTTCTGTGCGGATAGCATCAGCAGGCGGTAGTTCACCTCTGTTTAGATAACGGCGCATATTACTGTAAGAGGCGGCATCTACATCGATAGAAAAAGTTGATAATGGATTTTCGTTTACTTTTTTGAAACCGTTTTCTTCAATGTTTTTATATTCTTCCGTATTCATATCGTAGGCATAGGCCCTTCTTGTCATTATTCCAGGCATAATGTTCGATACAGCACCACACATGCTTACCTGTTTTTGCATGCCATAACCTACTACAACACACTCTTCAAGTATCTGACTATTTGCCTGCATGGTGATATTCAGCCGTTCAGAAGTAACTTTCACTGTTTGTGTTTCATAACCAATGTAGGAGAATATCAGCTTTTCACCTTTATTAGCACGGATTGTATATTCGCCGTCTACATTGGTTATTGTACTACGCGTAGTTCCTTTTACCAGTACCGTGCATCCTGTAATGCCAAAACCGTCTGCGGCGTCGGTCACTTTACCCTTTACTGTGAGTGTCTGTGCATTTACTGTTCCCAAAGAAATGATTGCTATCAGCAATCCCAGCATCATTGCTTTTAATTGATTTGTTTTCATACATTTTATTGTTTTAATGTGATACATAAATCCGATGTTTTACTCTATAGATACTATTAGTGGAAAGATTCCATAAATGTCTTCTTCTTTTTTTTAATTTATTTCTAAAAAAGATTTCTTGGATGGACGCGAATGCTTGATGAGCCCATATATTACATCTATTTATAGAGTTGAGAATACTTATACTTTCTTTTTTTTATTTATCGTAAGATTGTCCATGTTTATAGTATATTTCTCCATTGTGTACTCCTATGCGTTCGCCTAATTTTGCATATGTGAAATAGATTTTATGTTATCAATAGTTTATTGAGAAACAGCAAAGTATAAAACTACGATTTGATAACAGTCTGATCTAATTCTATTTATTGGCTATGTATTTGTTTGGTAGCCGATGACAGGATATTAATATAAAATTCATTTAATTATTAATCTTAATGTATTATGAAAAGAAACAGATTAATTTGGTTTTTCTCCCTGTTATTTTGTTGTACTCTATTAGCTGCTCAAAAAGTGACAGTTGAAGGGACTGTTACAGGATTTCCTGATTCTGAAGTGCTAATGGGAGCAAGTGTTTCTGTAAAAGGTACTACTCAAGGTACTATTACAGACCTGGATGGAAAGTATTCACTTTCCGTAGCAGCTGATGCTACATTGGTATTCAGTTACCTTGGATATGAAACGAAAGAGGTTGCTGTAAAAAACAGATCATTAATAAATGTCTCTTTGAAAGCAGATGCTCAGGATTTGGAAGAAGTAGTAGTGGTTGGTACTATTCTGAAGAAGAGTGATTTGACTGGTGCTGTCTCAAGTGTGAGCGCCAAAGTATTGGAAGAGAAACCGGTTACTAACATTAATCAGGCATTGCAAGGACGTGTTGCTGGTGTATTTATTTCCAATGCTGCTAAACCTGGTGATGACGCAACGATTAAAATCCGTGGTATTAATACTATTAATGGAAGTACTGACCCTATCTATGTAATAGATGGCCAGGTTATGGATAACTTCGGAGGTGGGTTTAATTCAGTCAACTTGAATGACGTTGCTTCTATTGAGGTATTGAAAGATGCATCTGCTACGGCCCTGTATGGTTCTCGTGCTTCCAACGGTGTGATTTTAGTTACAACTAAAAAAGGTAAAAACGGTATCGGAAAAGTTACTTATGATGGTTGGGTCGGTTTTCAGACAGATGCTAAACTTCCCAAGACTATGGGAACAAAAGACCTTTTTGAGTTGAGAAAAGATGCAGCGATGAACTCCTTTACTGCACGTCATCCGGGAGCAACTGAAGATGAAATCAATGCATTTCTGAATAATCGGGTAATGAAACCTTATTCAAAAGACGGATCAGGAGGATATGTTTTTGCTCAATATGAGTTTGATGCTTATAATAATAATGATAATTATAATTGGCTGGATGCGGTGACCCGTACTGGTGTAGAACAAAATCATGCATTGAGCTTTAGCGGAGCTTCCGAAAAAGGTGCTTATTATTTTAGTTTAGGCTATTCTAATAAAACCGGAATGGTTGAAAATCTTGGAGATAAAAGATATAGTGGACGTATTAATTCAGATTATGCGATAAAATCCTGGTTAAAAGTTGGTACCAATACAGCATTTACACATACTGATTCTGATATTTTCTCAGATGATGGTGTTTATGATAAAGCTCGTGGTGCGAATCCGATGTTACCTATTAATTCTGAGATTTATACGTTGAACTATGGTGGAGTACAGGATGACAATTACTTCAATCCGATTCGTACCTTAAAAATAGAAAATAACCGTAGACGTAATCGGTTATCTTCTACTAATTTCTTGAATATCAATCCTATTAAAGGACTGAATATTCGTACTTCATTCTCTATTGACTATTTTCAGGAAGATCGTTTCAAATACACTCCGAAGGATATTCAGGAATCTATTCGTTATTCACAAGATGGTCAGGCCGAACATACACGTGATCAAAGAATGACTTGGCAATGGGATAACTCTATCTCTTATGACCGTGCATTTGGCGAACATAAGATTAATGCTCTCTTTAGTACCAGTGCTACTCAAACGAATCGTGATTATACGTATGCAACCGGTAAAGGTTTTGGTACTGATAAGTTCTCTTATTATAATATAGGATCTTCCTATAAAACAGACGAACGTTCTATCGGATCTGACTTTGTTACATCTACCTTGATGTCATATGTAGTACGTGCCAATTATAATTATGCAAGTAAGTATTATCTGACTGCAACGGCCCGTTATGACGGTTCTTCTAAGTTTGCCGAAGGTAAACGCTGGGGGCTGTTCCCTTCTTTCTCTGCAGCATGGAATATAGCAGAGGAGAACTTTATGAAGGAACAAGATGTGCTTAGCCAGTTGAAACTACGTTTGGGATATGGTTTGGTAGGTAATCAGAATATTGATGATTTTGCATTTTATACACTTTACGATGCCAAATTAGAAGATGGCAAAGTAACTTATGTACCTAAAGGACGCCGGGGAACAAAAGATATTACCTGGGAATCTCAGAGACAGTTTAATGTGGGAGTGGATATGGGATTCTTGAACGGACGTATTACTGCATCATTGGATGCATTCGTGATAAAGAATAAGGATTTGCTGATGACACGTTCCCTGCCATTAACTTCTGGCTTTAGCTCGGCTGTAGAAAATATCGGAGCTATTGAAAATAAGGGTATTGAGTTTTCAATGAATGCTAAATTGATTGAAACCAGAGATTTCTTGTGGAATTTTTCTGCAAATATTTCTGCTGATAAGAACAAGGTTACGCAGCTTTATGGAAACAATGATGCTATTTACAAAATTGATGATAATCGTAACATGCAGAAAGAGGGTAATCTGTTCTTAGGTGAATCCCGTAATACAATCTACATCTGGAGAACTGGTGGTATTGCTCAGGTGATAGATATGGATCGTTTGAAGAATATTGATTTCTCAGGACGTCAGGTTAATCCCGGAGATCTCTATCCGCTGGATGTGAATGACGATAAAGTGATTGATGATAAAGACCGTGTGATTGTAGGTTCTCCTGATCCTAAGTTTTATGGCGGTTTTTCTACAGACTTATCTTATAAAGGAATTACGCTGAATGCTGTCTTCAACTACTCTTACGGAGCCAAGAAACTAAGTCCTTACTATGAATCATTAATCACAAGCCGGGGTACAGGAGTTGCTTCTGTTGATTTGGTTGATCGTTGGAGTCCGGAAAACACAGATGCAAAATTCCCCCGTCCTATCTATAATGACCCTACGGATACCGAAACAATGTACTATAACACATTCTCCGCCAGTCAGATGGATTTCTCCGTACAGAATGCTTCATACTTACGTTTGTCTACATTGAGTTTAGCATATACATTCCCTAAGACAATTGTGGAAAAGATGAAGATTGGAAATTTACGGGTTTATTCAACCATTTCCAATGTGTTCTGCTGGACCTCTTATAAAGGTTATGATCCGGAAACCGGAGATTGGTATCCTCCTACAAGAATGTTTGTTTTTGGCTTGAGTGTTTCATTGTAAATAGTCTTCACACAGGTATTTAAAATATAGTTTAGTTATGAAAAACGTAATAAAAATAAATAAATTGGCAACGGCCTGGATATTGGCAGGTTCTTTAACAATGTTTTCTTGTTCCGATTTCCTGAATCAGGAGCCTAAAACATCCTTGACAGAGCAGGAGGCTTTTTCTAATCTGGAAAATATAGCACCAACTGTAGATGGTTTGTATACAGCATTTCGTGACTCGAAATCCGGGCGCGAAGGACTGACTTTCTCACTTTTAGGCTTGGATGAGAGCAAGCAGGGTATCGTGCAGATGGATGATGCTGCACAGGCAAGTCTGGATCTTTACAACGGTTTACTCAATTCGATGTCTACACAGGTAGATAAGATGTGGTCAAGAAGATGGCCGATTGTTATTTCTGCCGCTAATGCGATTTATGCGCTTGATGTATTGTCCGAAACAACTCAGGATGAAGATACTTTAGACAGAATTAAGCGTCTGAAGGGTGAGTCTTGTTTCATACGGGCTATGGTGATGATGGAACTTACTATGTATTGGGGAGAAATTCCGGTAGTTGATATTGCAAAGATGGAAAATTCAGCCCGCCAACCATTGGAAAAGGTCTGGAAGCAAATCTTTGATGATTTTACGTTTGCTTCAACATCCTTGAAAGAAAAGTATACAGAATCCGGTGATAAAACACGTGCGACTTCCGGCGCAGCCTATGCCATGTTGGGTAAAGCGTACATGTCAGTTCCCCTAGAGACAGGAATGAGAGATTTCAAACTGGCGAAAGAGAGTTTTGAAGCAATGATGAACCGTTATCAGCTGGATCCTGATTTTGCAAATCTTTTCGATGAGAAATTAGAGTTCAATTCACCTGAATCGATCTTTGAGTTAGATTATGACAATGTGAACCGTATTAATCATTGGCAGTTTGATATGGGGTCTCGTACAGTAGTTGCTACATTTGGCGAGGGGTGTTATTTTGCCGGCTATGATGTGGCATTACCTACAGAATATGCTTATAAATCAAAATCCGAAGGAGGTATTTGGGAAGAAGGTGATTTGCGCAGAGATGAAAGTATACGCTATGATTTTACCTATCTGGGCATTACACCTACTGAGGTTTCGTGGGGAGCTGACGAATTAGATCCACATATCAAGAAGTATGAAGACGAACGTACGGACCAGTTCAACGGGAATTTGGCTAACGAATGGTATTCCGGCAAGAATTTTATTGTGTTGCGTTATGCTGATGTTTTGTTGTGTTATGCCGAATGTCTAAATGAACTTGGAGAAACCGGACAGGCAAATACGATTGTAAATCAGGTACGAGCCCGTGCTTGGGGTGGAACTTTACCTAATGAAATGGCTTGGAGCTATGGTCAGGATGAATTCCGCACACAGATTATGAATGAACGTATCCGCGAACTTTGTTTTGAAGGATGGAGACGAATGGATTTGATTCGTACCGGTAAATTTGTAGAGTTAATCAAAGAACGCAATCCTTGGGCTAAGATGTCGGGAACAATCAAAGATTTCCATATGCGCTATCCTATACCGGATACAGAGATTAAAAACAATGAAGATATCAGCGAAGAGGATCAGAATCCGGGATATTAGAATCTATAATTAATGACCATTTAATGCATAAAATAGTATGAATAAAAAATCAATTTTATCTTTATTGCTTTTGTTCTTTTGCACATTCGGTGTGCAGGCAGAAGAATATGAAACGACCTCGCCTAACGGCACGTTGAAAATAAAGCTACGGGTAGATAATGGTACGACCTATGAGGTATGGCATGGCGATAAGCAGTTGATATCCCCTTCGTCTATAGGGTTGAATCTTTCTAACGGGACAATTGTGGGAGGAGGAACGGTAAAAAGTACAACGACCAATCATGTGGATCAAACAATTGATGTTGTAGCCGGAAAAAATAAAACTCTGAGAGAGGCTTATAATGAGCTGTTAATATCATTTAATGAAAACTATGACCTTTTGGTGAGAGCTTACGATGAGGGGATAGCATATCGTTTTATCACCCGTCTGGGTGGAGAGATTATTATCAATAGTGAAGATGCTGTGTTCAATTTTACTTCAACCCCGACAATCTATTTCCCGGAGTGCGATACTAATTATTCCGGAGAAAAAGACCAGCAGGGGAAAGTACACCAGATTCATCAGGGATATAGAAACTTTGAACGGCTCTATAAAACTTATAATGCACCGACTGATATCACGAACAATCGCTTTTCTGTATCTCCCGTACTGTTTTCGTATCCTGATACTCCTTACAAGATTGTTGTAACGGAATCTGATACATATGATTATCCGGGATTGTATATGGAGCAAAACGGCGTGAATTCTATGCGTGGAAAGTGGGCTCAATACCCTAAAGAGGTTATGGATTCTGATCCTTCAAATTCCAGCTACTGGTATTCTAATCATCTGGTTATTTCAAGAGAAAACTATATTGCAAAAACAGAAGGAAGCCGCACATTCCCCTGGAGAGTTATTATTGTTTCTGATGATGACAAATCTCTGCTTAACAATGAATTGGTGTATATGTTGGCAGAACCTTGCCGTTTGACGGATACTTCTTGGATACAGCCGGGTAAAAGTGCTTGGGAATGGTGGCACAAAGCCGTTTTAGAAGGAGTCGATTTTCCATCAGGAAATAAGAATCTGTCTTTTCAATTATATAAATATTATGTTGATTGGGCTTCTCAGCATGGTATTGAATATATGACACTTGATGCCGGTTGGTCTGAAGATTATATACGTACATTATGCCTTTATGCAAAACAGAAGAATGTGAAAATTTTGGTTTGGACATGGGCAAGTTGTGTTAGAGAGAATCCGCAGGATTGGATTAAGAAGATGAAAGACTATGGTGTTTCCGGAGCAAAGATCGATTTCTTTGAACGCAGTGATCAGATTGCTATGCGTTGGGGACGGGAGTTTGCACAACGCCTGGCAGACAATCAAATGGTTGCCCTGTTCCATGGTTGTCCGGTTCCAACCGGGATCAATCGTACTTATCCCAACATCCTGAATTTTGAGGCTGTCCGTGGTGCTGAGTGTAATTTCTGGGAAAGCACTCTGACGCCTGAATATCATACACAATTTCCTTTTATACGTTCATTGGCTGGTCCCGAAGATTATACTCCGGGGTCTATGAGAAATGTAACTCAGGAGGAGTTCAAACCTATTGACAAGGACAACACTCCACCAATGAGTATGGGTACCAGAGCTCACGAACTGTCAATGTATGTCATCTATGACCAGTGGGTGGGATATTTATGTGACTCTCCAACAGAATACAATAAATATCCGGATATACTTAGTTTCTTGTCAACAGTTCCTACAATCTGGGATAAAACAGTACCATTGGATGCCAAATTGGGAGATTATATTCTGATGGCTAAACAAAAGGGAAAAGACTGGTATGTAGGTGGTATGACCGACTGGACTCCAAGAACGGTAGAAATTGATTTCAGTTTTCTGGAAGCTGGTGCCTCTTATCAGGCTGACATCTTTAAGGATGTTCCTGCATCGGGTGAACAGCCCAAAGAGTATGTTTGTGAAAAGATGGAAATCACTAAAGATACTAAACTTTCTATCAACATGGCCAAAGGAGGCGGTTTTGCCATTCGCTTGCTCCATTCCTCCGGTTCGGGTATTGCAAAGGTCAATCAGGAGAATCCTCTCACTGTGTATGTGGAGAAAGAATCCGATACGCTTCATGTAAAGACAAAGAAAATAATTGAGGCAGTGAAAATAAACAATATCTCCGGACAGGTTTTATTTGCGAAGAATTTTAAGGATGGTTCTTATTCTGAGCAGATAGATATTTCGGGCTTCAATAGAGGAGTATATGTAGTTTCTGTGAAGACAGAAGCTGCATTGGCCTCGACAACTTTTATCTATTAATGAAAAACAAATGTATTATGAAAAACGTAGAAATTTTTAGATGCACATGTGCGTTGGTCGGACTTGCCTGTACCTCTGCTTTTGCTCAGGTGAAACATGCTTCATTTTCTGAGATCATTAATCCTGTTGTAGTAGACGGTGGAACAGAGAGTATTCCTATGGTGTATGAAGCTGCTGCTGCCTGGGGAGATTATAACAACGATGGTTTTCTGGATGTGATTATAGCCGGTGTAACTTCACAAGGAGAGCAAACATTACTTTATAAAAATAAAGATGGAAAGCAATTTGAGCAAGTTGCGCATAATTTTCCGGGTTTGAGGACATCCAGTGCCACCTGGTTCGACTATAATAATGATGGAAATCTGGATTTGTTTCTGGCCGGAAAGAAAAGTAATGGAGAATACTATGCTGGTTTATGGAAAAATAAAGGAGGAGATGCCGGTTTTGAAGAGGTCTTTACAGGGCTATTCCCTTTGATTAATAACGGAAAGGAAAATCGTTCTAACCGATATGTAGTAGCTGCTGATTATGACGGTGACGGCTGGACGGATCTTTATATTCAGGGGCGTACAAGCGAAGGTGACAAGAATACCGGAATCTCATACTTATACAGAAATGTAAATGGGGAGAATTTTGAACGTATTGACAAGCCGGTAAAAAACAAAATGGGTAGCAGTGCGGCTAAACCCTTTGTTCAGTTATCTGGTGGTGGGGCTGCCTGGGCTGACTATGATGGTGATGGATTCTTGGATCTGATTGTTTCGGGTGAAGGAATTGACGTTGACAAGTATGATGCCGACTATGGTTATCATGGCAGTTATAATGGTGCAGTCTACAAAAACAATGGTGATGGAACTTTTGCCGAACCCATTGAATTTGAAGGTATAGAAGAAGGCAATCCTGTCTGGATTGATTATAATAATGATGGAAAACAGGATTTTATGGTTCCCGGAGTTAGATGGGACGAAGCTGTGAGCTGGAACTGGCGCGGTGACGTGTATATCAATTCTGTAGGAGGATTTACCAAATATGGTGCTGCTACAACGGGGTTGCCAAATAGCAGACAGGCGCTTTCTGTCGATGCAGGCGATGTTAACAATGACGGTTTTAGCGATATCCTGTATATGAATGCTACAGAGGAGACTGATATGGTTTATTTGAACAATGGAGGCAAACTGGATGCTCCTATGTTTACTGCTTCTCCGTTAGTGTATGCTGGTGCAAAAGCACAGAGGGGTGGAACAGCCAATCTGGTAGATTTTGACAATGATGGTAATTTGGATGCATTTCTTGTGGGTTATGGCGATGCGGGAGGATCACATACCCGCCTGATGAAGAATAATTTAGGCGAAGGAATTACTGCAAATAAGGCTCCCGGTGCACCTACCAATTTGAAAGCAGTGTCGGGTTCCAATGGCATTGTAATGTTCTCATGGGATGCCCCGGCTGATGATGTAACTCCGGCCAGTGCTCTGAAATATAATTTGTATATCAAACAGGGAGATGTTATCAGAATGACAATTCCGGCTGATATTACTACCGGACGGTTGAAAGTAGCCGAAGTTTCCGGATTAATCAGCAAGAGAGTGTTATATAAGGTAACAGGACTGACTGGCGAGTATACATGGGGAGTACAAGCGGTTGATAATGCTAAAGTAGGTGGCCCGTTTGCTATTTTTGGTGCAGGAACCGGAATAACAAACGAACCGGAGAAGACCTCTGTAAAGGTTATGAGCGAGGGAGACGCCATCCGTATTACTGCTGCCAGTGATCTGAACGGTATAATCAATGTTTATTCCATGGATGGAGGTAATGTATATTCAGAATCAGTATCATTGAATAATACAACTGTAAATCTGCCGAAAGGGATTTATCTTGTAAAGATTACATTAGCTAATGAAACAATAACAGAAAAGGTGATTGTTTGGTAAAAGGATAACGAATAGGGTAAGAAGGCTATCGGATATTTCGGTAGCCTTTTTTTGTATTTCACTGCAGAGTATGCAGGGGCTTAATTATTTAAAATGAACTATATAATTACTCAGTGTGCTCTGTGGTGGATTGATTACTTAATCCTTCCATATATCCCTACGTTTACTTATTTTTTTTAACTTTGCCCAAAAAGAAGTCCTGTTTTTTAAAAAGAACATATTAAAACTGACCGACGAAGAGCTATTACATCAGTATGCCACGTCTGGTAAAACAGAATATTTTGGTGAACTTTACAACCGATATATTCCGTTATTATATGGTCTTTGTCTCAAGTATCTGACCGACGAAGCACGTGCACAGGATGCAGTAATGCAACTTTTTGAAGATCTGCTTCCTAAAATACCCCATTATGAAATAAAGGTTTTCAAACCCTGGCTATATCGGGTAGCAAAGAACCACTGTCTACAAATACTGAGAAAAGAAAATAAAGAAATTCCTCTCGATTATACGATTAACCTTGTGGAATCTGATGAATTTCTGCATCTTTTATCTGAAGAAGATACTTCGGAAGAACAACTGAATGCCCTGAAGCATTGTCTTGAAAAGCTTCCCGAATTTCAGCGTATCAGCATCATGCATTTTTTTATGGAAGAAATGTCTTATGCCGATATTGTAGAGCAAACAGGCTTTACACTGAATAACGTGAAAAGCCATATCCAGAATGGAAAACGTAATTTAAAGATTTGTATAAAGAACCAGACCCAATGAAGCTATTAGACTACATACGAGGAACCCGTAAAGGGCGGGAAGCTCATCGCCTGCAAAAGGAAGCGATGCGAGATCCTTTTCTTGCCGACGCTATGGATGGTTACGACGGCGCAGGGGAAAGTCAGGAGCAACAGATAGAGTTACTTCGCCGCCGGATTACAATGAGGGTGAAAAGGAAGCAGAATCATGCTTTAGCCTGGAGTGTGGCTGCCAGTCTCCTGTTAGGTGTTTGTTTGGGTGGTTATTTTCTGTTCCAAAAAGATAAATTACCGGAAGAAACTCTCATGGCTCTGGAACAATTGCAACGGGATACTATTTTACAAACACCTTCACAGATACCTGCTGAAGCAGAGGTGAAGTTGGCGAAGACACTGAAAAAGGATTCGATGAGACCACTCATCAGTCAGGAACGAAGAGTGAAACCTGCAGTTACTGCCAAAACCATTGCTCCCGAAGTGAAAGAGCAATCTGCGGTAGAAGTAGAGATGAGTGTGGCCCTTTCAGAAGAATTAAAACTGGCTGATACTACAATCGCTGCAGACGATAATAATCTTGCCCGGAAGTTGCAGGATAGGGTAGAAGGCCTAAAGGTCGGTGGGATAAAAGGACGTGTGACTGATGAAAACGGAGAACCTCTTATGGGAGCTAATATTCTTGTAAAAGGAACCGGTAAGGGTACGGTTTCGGATGTAAATGGAAACTTCACATTAGATACAGACGGAAACAAAGAGATTGCGGTCAACTATATCGGTTATGAACCGATAACTCTTCCTGCAGATACCGGCAAAGAAATATTGATTGCCATGAATGAAAGCAAAGAGGCATTAAACGAAGTAGTGGTAGTGGGCTATGGTACTGAAAGGAAAAAGAATCTCACAGGTTCGGTAGTACGCGTTGAGCCGTTGACCATGCCGGAGCCTGTTCCTGTGATAGGGTTCAAAGCATATAAGAAGTACCTGAAAAAGAATAGGATCCGTCCAACAGATGAAGAATGCGCAAAGGTAAAAGGGGAAGTGGTACTGACTTTCCATGTAGATAAAAAGGGGCGCCCGGTCAATATAAAAATAAAGAACAGCCTATGTGCTTCTGCTGATAAAGAAGCAATACGTCTTGTAGAAGACGGGCCTGACTGGTTAGTGGGAAATAAAGAAGTAACACTGAATATTAAATTCTAAAGAAAAATCCACTTAAATACATTATTTAAGTGGATTTTTCATCTGCACGGGAGGAGAGGCTCGAACTCCCGACACCCGGTTTTGGAGACCGGTGCTCTACCAACTGAGCTACTCCCGTGTTTGCGGGTGCAAAGGTAGAATAATCTTCCGAATCTGCAAGTATTTCTGCAAAGAAGTTTTCAACTATTTTAGTTTTTCCCATTCGTCGGGTTTGAATCCTACTAATACAAAATTATCAGTCACCACCAATGGGCGTTTCACCAGTTTACCATTGGTAGCCAGCAGGGCTATCTGTTCTTCTTCGCTCATTGTGGTAAGCTTCTCTTTGAGGTTCAGCTCTTTATAAACCAGTCCGCTGGTGTTGAAAAACTTTTTTACCGGTAGTTCACTAAGTGGAATCCATGCTTTCAGCTCTTCTACGGTGGGGTTGTTTTCTACGATGAGACGGTTGGTGTACTCAATATTATTTTCAGTCAGCCACTTTTTTGCCTTTTGGCAAGTGCTACACGCTGGGTATTGCAAAAAGATTGGTTTCATATTTCTATTATTCTAAAGCATTTGTAAATCTTGGTACATGATACGGTAAGCAGTTGCTTTCTTATCCAATGCTAATGGGTAAGCACGGGAAGAAGAGGGCATCCGGTAGAGCCGTATCGGGCGGTTTTCAAACACAAACTCAGAAAAGTCGCCTACTTTGGGTTCCTCTACATTGAATTGCATGCGAAGGGTATCTGTGGCTTTTTGCCCGGTGGTTACGATGGCTTTGCATTCCGGTAATTGTCGGAGCATAGCAGCTATGTCAGTAGACTGAACAACCTCTAAGAATTTGTCGGAAGCATTATCCTGCAAACGTCGTATGGCAGAAGCTGTATCGAATAAGGCAATCCCCTTTTTATTGAGAAAATCAATGATTTGTTCACGACAAAAAGCATTCTTTGACTCATTCAGAAAATGATCTTTGTTGTCAAAGAACAGGAGTCCCACAATTCTCCACATATCATTATTTAAATTTGGATAATAAAAATCCATAGACCATCTTTTCTTTTGTGGCGGAAAACTGCCCAGCATTAACAATTTTGCATGCGGAGGTAAAAACGGTTCCAGGGGATGATTTTCTATCTCTATTTCCATATTTACAGTTTATTTGCAACAAAAATAGTGATAATACCTATTTCTGAGAACTCTTTTGTTTAAACGTTACCTAAAAAATATTTTTTTAGAATTTATTGTGTACTTTTGTATAAGCACAATCTATTTGAAATGAACATATTACTTACTAGAAGGACTCTTTTATACTTATTTTTAATACTCTTACCCCCTTTGGGAATAGAAGAGTGTAATGCTATTAATATAGAATATGATAAACACACAGACCAGTTTTCTTCAAGAAAAAAGATAAAAGGACACGTCGTCGATTCTAAAGGGGAAATTTTGATTGGAGCTACTGTAAAAGTGAAAGGGGAGCCCGACGGAACCATTACTAATGCAGAGGGTGAATTTTCTTTAGTAGTAGAACAGGATGCTGTTCTGCAAATTTCCTTTATGGGATGTGAGACTAAGGAGGTGCCTGTACGGGGACAAACTGAATTTGAGATACTACTCAAAGAAGATGCCGTGATGCTTGATCCTATTATTGTCACTGCACTTGGCATTGAAAAGAAGGAATCTTCTCTCTCATATTCGGCTATGCAGCTCAAAAGTGATGAACTGAACCGGGTGAAGGACCCTAATATGATTACTGCACTGGCAGGAAAAGCAGCAGGTGTGCAAATTAGTAAGAATTCCTCAGGACCGGGTGCATCAGCTAAGGTCAGTATTCGTGGTATACGTTCTGTAGTCAGTGATAATCAGCCTTTATATGTAATAGATGGTGTTCCGATGCTAAACTCTACTTCCGAACAAGCCTATTCGGCTATTGGAGGTACAGCCAATGCCGGCAATCGTGACGGAGGCGACGGCATTTCTAATCTGAATCTTGAGGATGTAGAGAGTATAACGATTCTGAAAGGTGCTCCGGCTGCAGCTTTGTATGGTAGCCAGGCTGCTAATGGGGTAATATTGATAACCACTAAAAAAGGGAGCGAGTCTGGAGTTCATAAAGTATCTTTCTCTACCAGCCTGACCGTTGATAATGCTTTTAGTCTTCCTGAAATGCAAAACCGCTATGGGGTGAGTGATGATGTAGATAGTTGGGGAGCAAGGGCCGAACTGCCGGATCGGGACAACCTGAAGAATTTCTTTCGTACCGGTTTTACTTCCATTACTTCTATATCTGTGAGCCATGGAAACGAGAAGTTACAAAATTATTTCTCTTATGCCAATACCAGCGGAAGGGGCATTATAGATAAAAATCAGCTTTCTAAACACAATCTGAATTTCCGAGAAACCTCCTCTTTGTTCAATGGCCGGTTGAAACTGGATGGCAGTGTGAATGTGATGCGTCAGGTAGTAAAGAATAAACCTGTTACCGGAGGCTTTTATATGAATCCCCTGGTGGGATTGTATCGCTTTCCTCGTGGCGAAGATCTGTCTTATTATAAAGATCATTTTGAAGTATATGATGAAGATCGTAAGCTCAATGTACAGAATTGGCATACGTCTTTTGAAGATTTTGAGCAAAACCCTTATTGGATTGTCAATCGTATCCAGAGTAAAGACACCCGTTCCAGAATCATTACGTCTTTGTCCGCTCGTGTGAAGGTGAATGATTGGCTCGATATCCAGGCACGTGGTACTATGGATTATGCAAATGACAAATTACGGCAGAAGTTTTATGCTTCTACAGCTCCGGCATTGGCGGGAGTGAATGGTCGCTATATTGAAATGGATTATCAGGAGGTACTGCTTTATGGAGATGTGATGGCAACGGCAAAGAAGAAGTGGGGTGACATCTCACTGGATGCCGCTATGGGTGCCAGCATTAATGACAAGATCGTAAATTCTGTCCGTTACGACTCTAAGACGGCTTCCTTGAAATTTCCCAATGTCTTTAATCTGGCCAATATTATTATGAACGGTTCGGCCAGCCTCGATCAGAAGATTGATGCTCACAGGCAGTTGCAGTCGGTATTTGCTACAGCACAGGTGGGATACAGAGAAAGCCTTTTTGTAGATGTGACCGCCCGTAATGACTGGGCTTCTACTTTAGCTTACACCCAGCATGAGCGGACGGGGTTTTTCTATCCTTCTGTTGGTGCTTCTCTTATTCTGAATAAACTGATAGCTTTGCCGGAATGGGTTTCTTTTGGTAAAGTGCGCGGTACATACAGTAAAGTGGGTAATGATATCCCACTGTTTATCACTAATCCGGTTTCACACGTTACTGCCGGCGGTGAAGTGCAGGCCAGTGATGCGGCTCCTTTTAAAGAGATGGAGCCTGAAATGACATACTCTGTGGAAGTAGGTACCGAGTGGCGTTTCCTTAGTAATCGTCTGGGCATTAATGCCACTTATTACCGTACCAATACTCGCAATCAATTCTTCAAGCTGCCGGCTTTATCCGGAGATAAATATGCCTATCGGTATGTCAATGCCGGTAATATACAGAATGAGGGCTGGGAGCTGACACTGGATGCCGCACCTGTGATGAAGCGGGACTTCATCTGGAAAACAACACTCAATTTCTCTTCCAATAAGAACCGGATTATCGAACTGCATGAACAGTTAAAGGAGTTTGTTTACGGTCCTACCAGTTTTTCGTCGAGTTATGCCATGAAGTTAGTGAAAGGTGGTTCTATCGGCGATATTTACGGAAAAGCTTTTGTTCGTGATGGCAGTGGAAATATCGTTTACGAGGCCGGGGGCGAAAATAAAGGATTGCCTCAGGTTGAGGGAGACGGAAATACGGTGAAGGTAGGCAATGCCAATCCTCTCTTTTCGATGGGGTGGAGCCATACTCTTTCTTACAAAGGGGTCAGCCTTTATTTTTTGATAGACTGCCGGTATGGTGGAGATATTCTTTCACAAACCCAGGCCGATATGGATATGTATGGAGTTTCCAAAACTACGGCCGACGCCAGGGACGATGGATATATCGTGCTGGAGGGACATCGTGTAGAGAATGTAAAGGGATTCTACAAGAACGTAGTTGGCGGACGTGCGGGTGTGACGGAATACTATATGTATGATGCCACAAACGTGCGTCTGCGAGAACTTTCTCTAAACTATCAGTTGCCTGCCGGCTGGATAGCTAAAACGAAAGTTTTCAAAGATATACAGCTCTCTTTTGTAGGGCGCAATCTTTTTTTTATTTACAAGAAAGCGCCTTTTGATCCCGATCTGGTACTTTCTACCGGAAATGATAACCAGGGAATCGAAGTCTATGGAATGCCCACGACACGTAGTTGGGGATTCAGTATTAAATGTGAATTTTAAAGCAGGGGAGGGGTAAAATGATGAAAAAGAATATGATTCTTCTGTTTTTGTTTATAGGGTCGATACTGATATCCTGTACTTCCCAATTCAGAGAGTACAATACCGATTTGGCAGGCATTACCGATGAAGATTTGAAAGCGGATAACAATGACCATGGTATTCGTCTGGGCATTATTCAGCAGGGTATTTATTTTAATTATGATTATGGCAAAGGCAAGAACTGGCCCTTTCAATTGACGCAGAATCTTAATGCTGATATGTTCTGTGGATATATGCACGATGCCAAGCCACTGAATGGAGGTAGCCATAATTCCGATTATAATATGCAGGACGGTTGGAATAGTGCGATGTGGGGACATACGTATGCTTATATCTTTCCTCAGATTTATCAGTCGGAAATCCATACCCGTACAGGGCAGCCGGCATTCTTTGGCATTACAAAGATTCTGAAAGTAGAGGTGATGCATCGTGTGACAGATTATTATGGCCCTGTAGTATATACCAATTTTGCGAATCCGGAAAACAATTATCAGCCCGATACGCAGGAGGAAGTATATGATGAGTTCTTCCATGAACTGGATACGGCGGTTACCGTTCTTTCTGATTACATAGAACGAATGCCGGAAGCTGCAGAGTTTGCCCGTTTTGATATTCTGCTTGATGGGAAATATTGCTCCTGGATTAAGTTTGCCAACTCTTTGCGGATGAGGCTTGCCATGCGTTTAGCTGTGGTGAGTCCGTTGAAAGCCCGCTCGGAGTTCTTGAAAGCTTTAGATAATGCGTATGGCGTTTTTGAGTATGCTACCGAATTGGCGTCTGTCTCTACCGGTAGTGGATACTCCAATCCACTTGGTGAACTCAACCGTGTGTGGAATGAAACTTATATGAATGCCTCTATAGAATCTATAATGAATGGTTACGGTGACCCCCGGCGGGAATTTTATTTTGAACATTGTACGGCTCCGGATTTAAAGGGAGAGTATCGCGGCATTCGTCAGGGGACTTGTTTTGCCCACAATCGTTATAACACTTTGTCGAAGCTGGCGGTAGATCAGTCTACAGATGCGGTTTTAATGACTGCCGCCGAGGTGTGGTTTCTTCGTGCGGAGGCGGCATTGCGTGGCTGGACATCAGAGGATGCGGGAGAATGCTATAAGCAAGGAGTGGCTTCCTCTTTCCGCCAGTACAATCTGACTGCGACAGACGATTATCTGAACAGTGATAATCGGGCTGCTGATTTTGTTGATACGTATGATCCCGATAATAATATAAAGGCTCGTTGTCAGGTGTCTCCACGCTGGATAGAAAGTGCAGATCGGGAGGTTAAACTGGAAAAGATCATTACTCAAAAATGGTTGGCTATGTTTCCCGAAGGTTGTGAGGCATGGGCAGAACAGCGTCGGACAGGTTATCCGCGTCTTTTCCCTGTAAGATTTAATAATAGCCGGAATCATTGTATTGATACGGAAACAATGGTTCGTCGTCTGAACTTTCCCGGTTCATTAGAGACGGAGGACGGAGAACAATACCGTAAGTTAGTGGATGCGTTGGGCGGAGAAGACAATGGAGGTACGCGTCTTTGGTGGGATACCGGGCGTAATTGGTAAGTTAGTTTGTTATGACTATGAAAGAATATTGCCATTTATAGTGGATAACCTTCGGAGCCCATTGCTCCGGAGGTTTTTTATTTTTGTAGTTGGGTAGCTTATCCTTCTACTTCCAGATTACTCATTCTGTCAGTGGTTTGAAACTCAAACTCCGGATATTCGTATAAACTAAACCGGGGCTCTGTTTCACCTTCTGTGTAGCTCCATATGCTGGCGTAGTCTTCGGGATCTTCTCCCATCTTACCCAATTGTCTCAGATAAGCGGCAAGCGATTTATTTTCTACAATATAAATTTCTCCCATTTTATCGATGATCGGACTATGGTGGCGTGTGCGGTCATGGTCGAAGCGGAGAATACGTTTTCCGTCTTCAGTAAGACCTACCATGTTGAACGTCATACTCTTGCCTATGGCAGGGAGGTTGAGTACACTTCGGTCGGTAGCCAGGAAAGGCAGGTGGTGTTTCCTCATGAAGCGACGGATACGAGTTGCTGTGTCTTCTCCTTTTTCGAGTAGGGTGTACAGTTCTGTAGCTTGCTCCGGTGTCAGCTGACCGTATATCTTTTCTTCATGCTGTTCCTGCAAGGAGCGGCTGTTGGGGGTAAATACAGCGTAGTTTTCATTGAAGCCTTTCACTGAGAAGGTATAATAACAAACGACTCCAAGGGAGTTGAGTATCTGACGCAGTCTTGTTGTATGTCCTCGCCGGGAAGCTGCTACGGTATAAACTAACTGGTTGGTGATAAGCCACCCGGCAGAAAGTATCTTGCTGATGGCTTCCCGTGCTTCCGGAGTGACCTCCAATGGTGTCTGGAAGTGTGTTTGGATGATGAATTGCTTCACACCAATAGCTGAAGCCTTTTCTTTAAACTCACGAAGAATCTCAACGAGCTCGTCATTGATACGCATCGGAAGATAGGCTGGCAAGCGCGAACCGAGACGTACACGTTGTAGTTCGGCATACTTTTCTCCCTCCGGACGTTCCTGATTAGCTTTCCGTTTGCGGGCGGCCATCCGGTATACAGCTTCCAGAATGTTTCGTAATGTTTTGTTTTGGCTCATTAGTGCATCTCCACCTGTGATAAGGATATCACGCAGTTGCGTGTCTTCTTCGAAATAACTCATCAGGCGGCGTAGCTTTTTATCCCAGGATTCTTTGGGGCGCAGGCTGTCGAATTCAAAATTCAGACGCTCGCTCTGGAAATCGTACATACGCTGGCAAGAAGCACACAATCCGCCGCAAGCCCGTCCCATGGTATCCGGTATCAGGATAGCAACTTCCGGATAACGGCGATGAATATTGTGCCCGTCCGGAAGTAACCATCCGGCTGCATTGGGCTTTCCGGCTTCTACTATGTCTTCTTTTTCCCAGGCACGGATATTGCCATATGTCTCTACCAGACGGGGGGAATAAAGAATATAACTGCGGATTGCTTCGTCATTGTATCCGTCTCCGGTAATATCAAGTAGTGATAGGTAATAAGGAGTAGCAAAGAAGGGCATTCCTTTTTTACGTGCACGCGAAAGCAGATACATCGTTTCGCTGGAAAGTGAATTTCCCAGTAGGCGGTTTAATTCGGAAGGGCTTTTTATGGCCATTGACAAGTGAAAACGGAAGTCGTTCCACCATTGGCTGACGAGTTGATACTTCTCGTCATAGCTCAGTCCTTCGTCAAATTTGAAACGGGTGGAACCGGATTTACGGTTTTCAATCTTCTGTATCAGTACGTGCAGCATTCGTTCTTTGTTTTGTGCACGGAGTTCCATGACTTCTTCATCCAGTCCGGTGACCCAGCGTTCGGTACGGCTTTTTATCCGTTGTGGAGAGGGGAGGGGCATTTCGGGAGTATCCAGTCTTTTGAAGAGATAGAATAAGTCTATGAATAAGTCTGTTGTCAGATCTGTATTTTCCAGTTGCCCGATGAGAAACTGGTGGAGTACTGAAAGAGTCTGTACAGGCATGTCCTGTCCTGTGGAGAGTTCGTGGATATTTGTTCCGTCGTAATTGATAAGGAGTCGAATTTGCTTACCCGGGTTGCTTTCAGCTTGCGGATGGAGTGACAGGAATCTTTCGAGGCTGTTTCTAAAGTCTTTATCGTTAATACTTTGACCGGCCAGTTGGCAGAGTTCCGGTAACTCCTGTTGGTATAGTTGTTTCAGTTGTGAAAGAGTGAGGGTTAGCATTTTCTTTTGTTTCATAAGCGATTTTTCTTTTATTGGTGGTCAATATGTCAATGTACATGCACCAAACATCTACGCTAAATATTCCCGGATAAATCGGTATATTTAACGAAACGAGTCATTTATTGGCGCATTATTAGGCATAAATATACAAAAAAAAGCGGAAGTACGTGACTTCCGCTTTTCTATAGCTGCATTCTTTTACGATTATTTTTTGTTTCGTAACATTTATGCTTTGACATCTTCGTTCTTACGTTTAGGCTCTTTCTTGGCCAATAAGATAATGTTATAGACATATTCTGTCATCCATTGTTCGGAGTAGCCGAGACGTTCTTTGTACTGTCGTACGGAAGTTGCTGTTTTGTGTACGTCATCTGCTTTCCACACCGTTTTGGTACACACATCGTGCACGGTTTTTGCTGTCATGTTGCGAAGCGTCTTTTTAAATACAGACGGCATACGGAATTTCCACTGCATAAGGTTACCCATTAACATCATCAGGTCATTAGAGAAACCCTGATACATAAATAAATAGGCCTGTATGTCGTTTTGTGTACGGCAGTTCTTTTTTATTGAAGAATCGATTTCTTTGAAAAATGATTCGCTGATTCCATAATCTTCCATTAACATTTTACGGGCTGCTGCTTTTTCGCCTAATCCCAGTTTTCCTCCCTGAGTGGGTATTTTGAACAGGCGTTTGAATTGCGCTACATCCGGGAGAAAACGAATATTGGTGATACCAAGACTTACAGCAATTACCGATTGGAAATATACGCGTGTCAATGACACGAAATCTTCTACATTACCTACAGCCTTTCCGTCGGCTTCGGCTTTTTTCTTGAATAAGTTAGCAAATATGCTCATATATATTAATTATAAATTTTGAATTATGAATTCGGGTTTGCGATTGCAAAAGTACTAAATAAGTTGATTTACACCAACTATTACATCATTCATCACTTAAAATTCGTAATTAAACCGTCTACCAACATTCAATATCCTTTTCTATATCTTTCATCTTATCTATTTCAGTCTGAAGTAAAATTTATGATTCTCAAATATCGGTTCTATTATATCAAACCGGATAAATTTAGCCAGCAAATGTTCGGCAGCACGACGCGGGATATTTGCCAGGCGGCAGTATCGATTTAATGAAAGTGAGGTGTTCGCTTCGAGCAGATCAAGCAACAGTTGCTCCCGTTCGGTGTATTGTATCAGTTCTCCTACCGGATTATCACTTTGTTCCCATACACGCAGATGTACCGGAGTAGCCAGTATATTTTCATCTTTTATACGAATATAAGCCAGTGGTTTGCCGGTTTCATCTTTTGCATATACCGGCTTTTGGGCACTTTCATCTATTTGTACCACTAATATAGAACGTCCTTCGGCATGAAATGTTTGCATGGAGTAGTGAACTTCGGGCAGACAGTAGAGTTGAGCCGCTGCTTCTATCATATATTTCTCTTCGTCTGAACGTACACCGGCTATTTTTCCATTGTCCTTAACGCCGATGAGTAAACGCCCGCCATCGGTATTGGAAAAGGCCGACAATGTTCTGGCTATTTTGCGGGCATCCGAAATTTCAAATTTAAAATCCTGTTGCTGGTGCTCTCCCTCAGCTATTAAAATATGTATGTATTCGGTATCTGTAAGTGGTTTCATGGCTGCAAAAGTAAAGAAAAAAGCCGAAACCGCCTTTTTTAGATGATTTTTCGCGGATTATTTCAAAAAAAATATTGTTTTTATGTGTTTATTTCGGGAAAGAATGTATTTTTGCCAATCATTATTAACGAAGAAAATATAAAAAGGATCATGAAAGAATTAGTAGAAAAAATCGCAGCTCTTGTAGCTGATTTCAACAAGGATGCAAATGCACAGATCGAAAACGGTAATAAAGCTGCTGGAACACGTGCACGTAAGGCTTCATTGGAAATTGAAAAAGCAATGAAAGAATTCCGTAAAGTGTCTTTGGAAGAATCAAAAAAGTAATTTTTTGAATAAAGAGAAATGCGAAGCCAGACCTTGTGAGGACTGGCTTTTTTATTTTATAGCTGTTGGTATAGGGCGTTTATGACTGAAATTCACCACAGAGTCGCATGGAGTAATCCGATCTGACGAAACGCGGATTAACGCAAATTGACGCAGATTAAAAGGCAATTATTTTCTCTTCTATATTTGTTTCTTTGCGGAAATCTGCGTTTATCTGTGTTTCAATTAACCACCGCTTGCCGTACCTTCCCTTGCGGGAAGCAGTTTCAGATATTCGCCATACCCTTCTTCTTTCATCTTTTCTTTGGGGATGAAACGCAGGGAAGCACTGTTGATACAATAACGTAGCCCTCCTTTATCTGCAGGACCGTCTGTGAAAACATGTCCTAAATGTGCATCTCCGGTCTTGCTGCGTACCTCTATACGTCTCATGCCGTGAGAGGTATCCATGTTTTCCTTCACCAATGTTTTATCTATTGGTTTTGTGAAACTGGGCCAACCACATCCTGAATCAAATTTATCAGTAGATATAAACAATGGTTCTCCGGTAGTGATATCTACATAGATACCGGGTCGTTTCTCATCCCAATATTCATTATGAAAGGCTGGCTCGGTAGCACTTTTTTGTGTTACGACATATTGCTCGTTGGTGAGCTTGGCACGAAGTGTGGCGTCATCCGGTTTCTTGTAAACAGGTTTTGCTGTCGTTTTGGGAGCATTCGCTTTTTTGGCCAGTCCAAACAAAGCCGGGTCGATATGGCAATACCCTCCCAGATTTTTATCCAGATAATCCTGGTGATAATCTTCTGCCTGATAAAAGTTGGATAATGGTTTTATTTCAATAGCGAGTGGCTTTGAATAGTTCTTTGCCAATGCTTCTACAGCAGTTTGTATAATCGGCAGATCAGCTTTATCCGTGTAATAAATACCTGTACGATACTGTGATCCGCGATCGTTTCCCTGCCGGTTGACACTGGTGGGGTCTATTGTTTTAAAGTATAAATCTATTAGTAAAGGAAGCTCTACTTCCTGTGGATTATAGGTTACCTTTACCGTTTCGGCGAAATTGGTATTTCCGCTACACACCTGTTGGTATGTGGGGTTGGCAATATTTCCGTTTGCATAACCTGCCTGAGTGCTCTCTACACCCCTGATTTGTTTCAGAAAATGTTCTGTACCCCAGAAACAACCACCGGCAAAATATATTTCCTTTTGATCTTTCATATTGTTATTCTCCTGTTTTTTGAGTTTAGTACCCTGCACGCTCTGTGCATTACCTGTCAGCGAACAGCCCATGAAGAGCAGTATAGTTATAACGATTGTTTTCATACTTTTCATATAGTATATAACAAAATAGTGGTGTGTTTCACTTGTATCATTCAACTCTTTTTTAGTTATTTCACTATATCTTCTCTTTATTATGCTTATTTTTGGCACAAACTATCTTTAATTTTGCAGCAGATATAAATAAAAGCAGATATGGCTAAGCAACAATTCAATAAACTCATCTGGCTGGTAGATACGATCTATCGGAGCGGGCGCATTACGTTTGCTGAGATCAATCGTCGCTGGCGGGCAGGAGATAGTACTCGTACGGATATTCCTTTGCGTACTTTTCATAATCACCGGCAGGCTATCGAAGAGATGTTCGACATTAATATAGAATGTGATAAGTGTACAAATACTTATTATATAGCTGATGCCGAGGGAATGTTGGGAGATAAGCTCAAAATGTGGTTGCTCAACAGCTTTTCATTAAACAATATTTTGCAGGAAAATGTGGATATGAAGAACCGGATTGTTTTTGAGGAGGCTCCTTTGGGACTGCAATATATGGATGTCATAATAGATGCTATGAGGGCAGGGTTTGTGCTTCACATGGAGTATCAGGCTTATAACTGGGGGCAACCGAAAGAGGTTTGTCTGGAACCTTACTTCCTGAAACTGTTCCGTCATCGCTGGTATCTGATAGGAGTCAACCGGAAGTATGAAGCTTTCCGTTCTTATTCTTTAGATAGGATTAAGTCGGTAAGGACAGGGAATGATACGTTCCGCTTTCCCCGGAAATTCACTCCACAGGATTATTTTCAGAATTGTTTCGGTATCATTCGTGATGAGGCACAACAACCGCAACGTACTGTTTTGCGGGTTGTTGCCGAGCAGGCTCCTTATCTGCGTAACCTACCTTTGCATCCCAGTCAGCAAGAGATAATAACGACAGATACTTATACTGATTTTGAAATGTATATATCGCATACTTATGATTTTATTCAGGAGTTGTTGTCTAAAGGATCGACGGTGGAGGTTCTTGAACCTCAAAGTTTGCGTGATTTGATGAAGGCTGAAATAGAAAAGATGCAAAAATTGTACTGATTATGAATGCAAACGTACTCGAAAAGCTGAGGATATTGGCGGAGTCTGCCAAATATGATGTGTCTTGTGCTTCCAGTGGAACAGTGCGTGCCAACAAACCGGGAATGCTTGGTAATACTGTAGGAGGGTGGGGGATATGCCATAGTTTTGCCGAAGACGGGCGATGCATCTCTTTATTGAAGGTAATGCTTACCAATTATTGTATTTATGATTGTGCCTATTGTATCAACCGGCGTAGTAATGACTTGCCACGTGCTACTCTTTCTGTTTCTGAGTTGGTTGACTTGACCATTGAGTTTTATCGCCGTAATTATATAGAGGGTTTATTTCTTAGTTCGGGGGTTGTACGCAATCCCGATTATACGATGGAACGTCTGGTACGGGTAGCCAAAGACCTGCGTGAAGTGCATCGATTCAATGGATATATCCATTTGAAAAGTATCCCCGGAGCCAGTCGTGAACTGGTGACTGAAGCCGGACGTTATGCTGATCGTTTGAGTGTGAATGTTGAAATACCTAAAGAAGAGAATTTAAAGTTGCTTGCTCCGGAGAAAGACCATAAGAGTGTATTTGCTCCTATGTTGTATATTCAACAGGGGGTATTGGAGAGTAGCGAAGAACGGAAGAAATTCAGGTATGCTCCTCGTTTTGCCCCGGCAGGTCAGAGTACACAGATGATAGTTGGAGCTACTGCTGAAACAGATAAAGACATTCTCTTCCTCTCTTCTGCTTTGTATCAGCGTCCCACCATGAAACGGGTTTATTATTCCGGTTATGTTTCCGTCAATACCTATGATACCCGTTTGCCGGCTTTGAAACAACCACCTCTTGTCCGTGAAAACCGGTTGTATCAGGCAGACTGGTTAATGCGATTTTATCAGTTTAAAGTTGATGAAATTGTAGATGATGCTTATCCTGATCTTGATCTTGAAATAGATCCGAAGCTTTCGTGGGCATTGCGTCATCCCGAACAGTTTCCGATAGACATAAACAGGGCAGATTATGAAATGATACTTCGTGTACCGGGCATTGGAGTAAAGTCTGCAAAGTTGATTATTGCTTCGCGGCGTTATTCAAAGTTAGGATTCTATCAGCTTAAAAAGATAGGTGTAGTGATGAAGAAGGCGCAGTATTTTATTACTTGTAGTGAGCTTCCGATGAAGACTGTCAATGAAATGACCCCACATACTGTGCGTAGCCTGTTGCTTCCCAAACCCAGGAAGAAGATAGATGAGAATCAACTGACATTTACTTTTTCTGATTAACTCTGATTACAAACCGGCCTATGAATTTATTTATATATGATAAAACTTTTGAAGGTTTACTGACAGCTGTTTTTGATGCTTATTATCGTAAAACTTTTCCGGATATGTTACTGTCCGAAGGAGATACTTTACCTCTGTTTTATAATGAATCTTTTACTGTACATACCGATGAAGAGAAATCCGGACGTGTGTGGCGTGGATTACAAAAGAAACTCTCGGTTTCTGCTCTGTCATCTATTACCTGGTGCTGGCTTTCAGAACTTCCGGAGGTAGACATGTTGCTGTTCCGCTATATTCGTAAAGCAATTGATGCACCCCGTTCCATTGAAACTAATTTTGGAGACCCGGATGTACTGGAACTTGCAAAAATATGGAAAAAGGTAGATTGGGAGCGGCTACGTATGCTTCAGTTCGTTCGTTTTCAGAAGGCTGTGGATGGTACTTTTTTTGCTGCTTTTGAACCTCAGCATAATGCGTTACCACTTACCATAGAGCACTTCAGAGATCGTTTTGCCGATCAGAAGTGGTTGATCTATGATATGAAGCGCCGTTACGGTTTTTATTATGACCTGAAAACCGTAGAAGAGATTACTTTTGATGATGATAGTAGTGCTTCCCATCTCATTACCGGTATGTTGGACGAGAGCCTGATGGATAAGGATGAAAAACTTTTTCAGCAGCTATGGAAAACTTATTTTAAATCTATTACGATAAAAGAACGGCTCAACCCGAGGAAGCACAAACAAGATATGCCGGTACGTTACTGGAAGTATCTGACAGAAAAGCAAAAGTAGTTTTACTCTATTCTTTCTACTGTCACTTCCGGAAATTCCTGTATAAGTGACAACAGATGTCCTTCGTCATAGTTACGTTTCGATTTTATTACCATTGTCACTTGGTAGAGAGATGCTTCTCCGTGTCCTATGGTATCCATCTGATAGGATACAATCCGGTAATCTTTGGAGTTGAACTTATCTGCAATTAACTTTAGTATATTCTTGTTTTCTGTAGAGAAAGTGATCATGGAGCTTTTCATGCCTACACTTTTGAATATATAACTCAGTGCTTCGAGCCCGACGAGTGTTAGCAACATTGCAGCAATTCCTATCACATACATACCTGCACCTACAGCCAGACCGATTCCTGCTGTAGCCCATAATCCGGCGGCAGTGGTCAGCCCCCGCACTATTTGCTTCTGAAAAATAATGGTACCGGCACCGATAAAACCAATTCCACTGACTACCTGTGCTGCTACACGACTTGGATCCAGAGTAACACTACTCTCTTTTATAATATCCTGAAAGCCATATTGAGAAACAATCATTATCAAAGCGCTGCCCAGCGATACAAGAAAGTGGGTACGATAACCTGCTTCTTTGGCACGATACTCTCTGTCCAGTCCGATGATGGCACCCAATATACCGGCTACTAACAATCTTAATACAAAATCAAAATTTAATGCCATACTTTTACTCTCCTTTCTGTTTTCAAGTACGCTCTCTGATGTTTATGTATAACCATCTTTACAGGCTCTTAAAGATACAACTGTTTTCTCTTTCGTTGTCATTTATTTAGTGTTATTTTAGAGTTCAGGATGAGTTTTTGTGATAAAGAGGCCATTTACCGTAGATTTTATAGTATTTGATTATCTGTTATACTTAAAATCAGTATCTTCGCAAAGAGAATATATGTATTCTATGCTGAACCGGGCTTTAAGGCATATAAATCTATAATTAAGGCATATGAACAAACAAGAAGAAGACATCTTAGAATCCATGACGCAGAAGGTTGTTAAATATGGAGATGCTGAAGAAGGTAGAAATACCGGCACTTTGGTCGGTTTTGTCTTATTGAATACCAAAGAGTGTGATTTTGAAAGAATAAAAAAGAACCTGAAGGCCGACTGGAAAGATGTTGATTGGGGAAAAGTTACTAAAGAAGGATCCGCACTGGTGTTTGAGGTTGATGATATGATGCTTTGTCTTAGCTATTTTGATGCTCCGGTTCCCGATAAAGAAGCTGAGTATAATGCCGAAAACAACTATCTGTGGTCGGAAGCTGTTGAAGTGACGAAAACACATGTGGCCCAACTGTGTATAGCTGTACTGAGGCGGAATGTGCCTGTCGTTGAAGCGGGGGAACTGTTTGTTAAAGGAGCCTCTTCTTGTTTGAAGCTGGAAAATGCGATTGGTTTTTACGCTTCGGGTACTGTGTTTGAGCCAGGGTTTTATATAGAAGCGTCAACTGTAATGAAAGAGGATACGTTGCCCATTCTGAACTGGATTTATTTTGGTTTTACAAGAGGAAAACAGGGGCCGGGTATTTATACGTATGGGATGACTGCCTTTGGTAAAGACGAATTGGAAATATTAGATAGTAGAATGAGTCCGGAAGAGTTAAGTGAGTTTTTGTATGATGTAGTATATTATATTTTAGAAAGTGATGTAACTCTGAGAGATGGTGAAACGATTGGAATGTCTGAAGAACAAAAGCTGGCTATAACTCGTTCGGAAGGAGTGTCGGTAGATGGTTTCAGTCTGAAAATTGCTCTTGAGTAAAATTTAAACAGGCTATTGGTGTAGCTGGGTTTACACGATTGATTATGAAGAAAAGAATTATTTATGCCCTCTGTTTTCTCGCGATACTGATAATAGAAATTATTATTGGCGTATATGTTCACGATACCTTTGTTCGTCCTTATGTGGGTGATATTCTGGTAGTCGTACTGATTTATTGTTTTATTCGGATCTTTATTCCCCGGTCTTTGCGCTGGTTACCGGTATATGTTTTTGCATTTGCTTGTTTTATTGAAATACTTCAGTTCTTCCAGCTTGCAGATGTGATGGGGTTATCTGAAAACGGATTGGCTAGAATTGTACTTGGATCAACTTTCGATTGGAAAGATATTCTTTGTTATGCGATAGGTTGTCTGGCACTTTTGCTGATAGAGTATATTGAACGTAGGATAGTACGGCACAGAAGAGAGACCCAATCGCTCATTGGTTATAAGAACCGGACTCACTGGTATCTTTAGGTGTACTTTTCTCTTTGTAAAGTGGATATCCGCAATGTTTGCAGTATACAGCATTTTCATCGTGTCCCGTTTTATGACAATTGGGACATTGTATATCTTTCAGCTTCTTATATTCTTTCATCATTGAAACGGACACAATGCCGGTTGGTACGGCGATGATAGTGTAACCAATCAGCATAACGCAAGCAGAGAGCAACTTACCCAAAGGTGTAACCGGAGTAATATCTCCATATCCTACTGTGGTCATAGTGACAATAGCCCAGTAGATGCTATTGGGTATATTGTTGAATTGTGTATCCGGCTGAGTACCTTCAATCATATACATCAGTGTGCCGATAGAGATCACAAGTATTACTACAAAAAGAAAGAACACTGCTATTTTCTTACTGCTCTCTTTGAGTGAAGTGAGCAATCGTTCTCCTTCCATCCAGAAAGTGAAAAGCTTGAATATACGAAACACCCGAATAATACGGAATGCCCGGATAACCAGTAGATAACGTGCTCCCGGCAGGAAAAAGGCAAGATATAGTGGTAGGGTTGCCAATAGGTCGATGATACCGAAGAAACTGAAAATGTACTTTTTAGGTTGTGGTGAACAGTAAATACGCGTAACGTATTCGAAAGTAAAGAAAGCCGTAAACAGATATTCGAATATAATAAACGGAGTTGAAAGCCAGGAAGGAATTCCTTGCAGACTTTCGAGAATGGCCAATAGAATACTGAGTGCAATACATACAATGAGCGCCACATCGAACATTTTTCCTGCTGGAGTATCCGATTCAAAGATGATAACATATAACTTATGTTTCAGTGGCTTATTATGTAAAAAACGTGTAAATCGCTCTCTTACTGTCATAATTTAACAATATAAACTTTCCATTGTTTACCGCACTTCCCCGTACGGAAAGCACAGCGTTAATCAATTACCCATTTGGGATTGTGCGGAATTGTTTTTTTAGGATTGTAGTTCATTCCCTCTTGCGTGGGTAGATGTAGAACGTATGTACGACCTGTTTTGTTTCTCAGTGAATGCTCACGCAACCAGGGATTTGCATCACGCAATTGTGCATAGGTGAGTCCGTTCTTTTGGGCATACTCGTCCAGGTTGTCTATGGCACTGGTGATAGTCACTTTCTTGTATGGAATAGGTGGATACAAGTGTTCCCGTTTTAGCAAGAAACCAAAGCGTTGCGGATTGCTGAATATCTCTTTGGCTGCCAGTAGACGGAACATATATCGGGAAGTTTCTTCCACCAGCCAAAGGTCCATGGCATGATCTGCAAGTTGCTTGTCCAACTGCGACGAAATACGTCCCTGCCCTGCATTATAGGCCGCAGAAACAGCCATCCAGTCACCGTATTTGGCATAAGCCTGTTTGAAATACTTGCATGCGGCAATGGTTGCTTTTTCGATGTTGTAACGTTCGTCGATGTTATCGTTCACCTCCAGTCCAAATTCACGTCCGGTGGCAGGCATGAATTGCCATAATCCGGCTGCCCCTGACGGAGAACGGGCAATGGGGTTGAGGCTGCTTTCAATCACCATGAGGTATTTGAAGTCATCGGGGATACCATTGGCTTTTAAGATAGGCTCGACGATCGGGAAATAGCGGTTGGCGCGTTTCAACATTAACATGGTAGTGGAGTGCATATAGGTGAAAGACATCATTTCACGATCCATACGCTCGCGGCGGTCATAGCGGCGAAGGTCAATTGTTTCACCGTCAAAGGTAGCCTGTTCAGGAACACTGGGAGGGCTGACACAATAGGGTACTTCAGACTTCACAGAGTGTGGTTCTGTCAGTTGTGTACTACCAATGAGAATAGGCAAGGTTGCACCGGCACAAAGTGCCAGCATGATACTTAATATTTGAGTAATACGAGTTGACTTCATAATTAATAATTAAAATAAATATGCCAATGTGCCAATTACCATTCGGCATATCTTCGTAAAATATTGCGCAGCCAATTGGCACATTGGCATATTAGCACATTGGCACATTATTGTTCACTTGGCAGCCACTGCAATAGTAGATACTGCCACCCAGATAGTTTTCTTTCTTTATCGTTTCTCCGCAACGCGGGCAGGCGGTACCTGCTGTGTCTTTAGACAGATGTGGTATATATCCTCCGTTTTTTCCAAAAATATCTGTTTCCGTACTGCGTCCTCCTTGTTCATAAATCTCGTGGAGCGTAGACTTTACCTTATCGTAAAGGTTTTCTCTTTTCTCCGTAGACAGAGCGTTGATCTTAGTTTTAGGGTGGATACGGGCATTGTACAGGATGTCCTGTAATACTCCGTTGCCTAATCCGGGTATGGTTTGTTCGGTAGCCAGAAAAGCTTTTGCCGTTTTTTTCTGTGCATCTTCGGCGTTTATCAGCTCCATGAAATATTCTTTGCTGAACTCTTCTGACATCACCTGCGGTTTATTTTTCGCCGCTTCGTAATAGGCAGATATAGGAGCATCGAATCCTTCGTTGGGAAAACACCACAAACCACCATACATTCGTACGGAAGCTACCAGGCAACTCTCGTCTTCGAAACCAATGAGTAGCTGGTGTTTGGCGGGAAGCCTTTCTCCGGGGGCAAAGTAACGCAGGCTGACGCCATCCGTAAGAATCAGTAACATTTCTCCGGCTTTTATCTCAATCATTCCGCCACGGGGATTGATTTCATCAATTGTTTTCCCGGCAAGTCGTTCGGGATACTCTTCCGGGTTGCCATAAAACCACGCGAATTTATGGGGTGTGTATTGCGCAAACACATCGGTAATCTTCTTTCCTCTTACAGTCCGGTTCAGTTGCTCGGACAGATAACGGGCTTCGGGAGCTTCGATCATGGGATTTATGAATTATGATTTATGAATTACTGCAAAGATACTCTCATTTTACGAGCTTCAAAGAACTTTTCCCGCTTTTAATACGTTTTTGTACTATACATTAAAAACAGTTTACGTCACATGAATATAGCAATCAGCGGAGCCAGTGGCTTTATTGGCAGGCATCTTACAGCATTTCTCACGGAGCAGGGACACCGGGTAGTTCCTTTGGGGCGGCCTATGTTCCGGGAGGGTACATTAGGGTATCTGGTACAGGCATTGTCTCATTGTGACGTAGTCATTAACCTGGCCGGTGCACCTATCAGCAGGCGGTGGACACCAGAGTATAAACGGGAGCTGTATGATAGCAGGATCAATGTGACACATCGCATCATTCGTGCTTTGGGAGCAGTACGCCGGAAGCCTCAGCTTATGATTTCGGCTTCTGCCGTAGGATATTATCCGTTGGAGGGAACTTTTGATGAATATACCAATACGCGGGGGAGTGGATTTCTTGCTGATCTTTGTTATGCCTGGGAAAAAGAAGCCAAACGCTGTCCCCCGGAAATGCGGCTTGTGATAGCCCGTTTTGGAGTTGTCCTCTCTCCGGACGGAGGAGCTATGGAGCAAATGTTGCGTCCTTTAAAGATGAAATTGGCTGCTGCTATAGGTCCGGGCACACAACCTTTTCCGTGGATTAGTATTAATGATCTTTGCCGTGCAATGGCTTTTATTATCGAGAATGATGCGTTACGGGGAACTTTTAATTTTGTATCTCCGCAAGAGATTACGCAATATGCTTTTGCCCGTGCACTGGGCAAAGCCTACCATGCCTGGGGGACGATTATTGTACCTCATATATGTGTGCAACTGATGTATGGCGAAGGTGCGACTTCACTTATAACCGGGCAATATGTACGTCCCGGAAAACTACTGGAAGCAGGATTTAAATTTAGTGATGCTGTGGTGGAACAGCTGTTTCAGGGGATAGACCATAGTACCGTCAATGAACTTGATTTGCCTCGTTATATGGGGCGCTGGTATGAAATAGCCCGTTACGATCATCGTTTTGAACGTGGGATGTCTGAGGTGACAGCTACTTATACGCTACTTCCCGATGGAAGTATCCGGGTAGAAAATGCCGGATACAAACAAGATGCTCATGGCAGAGGTAGGTACAAGCGTGCTATAGGACGTGCAAAGATACCTGATATTACTCATCCCGGAAAACTTAAAGTTTCATTCTTTCTGTGGTTTTATTCTGATTATTATATATTAGAACTGGATAAGGAAGGGTACAACTACGCTCTCATCGGTAGCAGTTCCGATAAGTATTTGTGGATATTAAGCCGGACACCTCAATTGCCCGAAGAGGTAAAGAAACGGTTGTTGACTGTTGCGTTACAGCGAGGATATGATATAAACTTATTAATATGGATTAACCAAAGTACACTTAAAATAGATTAGATTATGGAATATAAAATAGAACATCAGCCCGAACAGAAGCTGTTTAAGACTGAAGTAGAAGGTCGTACAGCTTTTGTACAATACCGTCTGTTGAACGGAGGTCTGGATATTATTCATACAATCGTTCCACGTCCACTGGAAGGACAAGGGATAGCTGCTGCGCTGGTGAAGGCTGCATATGATTATGCCGTTGCTAACGGATTGAAGCCCAAGGCTACCTGCTCGTATGCTGTTGCATGGTTACAACGTCATCCGGAGATGGCAAAAGGAGCAGTATAAAGATAACATTTATTTAACTCTCTAATAATAAGGTGAGGCTTTGGCTTCACCTTTTGTTTTAGATTTTTATCGGTTTGACATAACCAATTGAAGAATAAACTTTTAGCGGAGTATTTGAAATTCAGAGGTAACGAGTTAGTAGCCGTGCGTATTTCAGCGTTTTGCGGTGCTATACTGTCAAATAACTCGGAGATAAAGGTAGGTGATTTTTTTGAAATCTCAGATCTATTTTATCTGATAAACACCTCTCTTATGGAAAGAATAAATAAGGCAAGGCTTTTATTGGAAATACTCTTTCGAGGTACGAGAAAGGAAGATTTCCGATAAAATTCATTTCAACCTTGACGTCTTATTCTTGGAATATACCTTTGTGTTCGGATAAATAAAAGATTCCTTCTACAAAACGCCGTATCTTACTAAAACTATTTTGATTTAAGATACACAGATATAGTTTTTATTTTTTTATCGTACAAAATAGCGGAGATTTCCATATTTTTTGGCTTCAATTTAAGAATCCTATTTACATCGCTTTCTGTGGATATAATCTTGTCATTATACATGTACGATACTTTCACCCCATTCAAACAACAATCCAACTCTTTGATTTTGTCCATAATTTTATTATTTACAAATAAATAACCCTCTTTTGCATATTTGGTATACACATATATTTCCCTTTTTTGTTGGATTGTATCTATTTTTTGGGAATCAACTCTATAATCTGTTTCTTTTAGTTTGGAATAATATGTAGTATTAAAGATTTCAGGAATTAATCTTTGATCTAAATTATCTACATAAATGTACTGGTTGTAAGAGTCATATTTTTCATGTCCAGCAATATTTGTTTGAGCTTTTAAATGACATGGGAAACTCAAACAAATTATTATTAAATAAATACAGGTTTTCATCGATAGTTAGTTTTCACCGTTTTACTATGATTTAAATCATAAGGTCTAACAGGAAGTCCTATTACCTTCCTTGTATAGTTTTCATAATCAATTACACCTCCCCTAAAATTGATATTAGATGTATTCCGTTCTCCGATTTCATGAAACAAGGTAGAAGTGGTATTTTGCAGGACATTTTGTGTTGGAAACCCTATTCCTCCATTTACAAATTGCATTTGATCTAATGTAACATTTACAGTACCTACACTTGGAGCTATAACTATTGTATTATCTGTTTTAGAATATATTCCTCCTCCAAATTCACTTACAATATTAACTGTTCTCACTTCTCTGCCAATAGTTAAATTATAATTGTGAAATAAATGACGATTATTTATTTGCTTTCCAACGCTTCAGTTGTGGGAAGAACTGTTTCATATTTGCAATTGCTTCTTCTTTCGTCATCTTTATTTCAGAGTCATTGTTGAATTCATCTACAAACTGGGCGCAATGATTAATCATCTCGTCCATGGTACAATCTGTAGTGAAGTGTCCGTCAGCATAGCAATAACAGCAATATTCTTCATTCTTGCTACCATCTACTTCTGTTCCCAGTACGGCGGTGTCATTCAGTGGCATGCCACAGCTTTGGCAAAATTTCTGTTCCATAATTAGTTTTTGTATTTAAGTTATTTGGTTTTTATCGATAATCGTTTCCATATCCAGCGTGGTATCATTCGCCAGAAGAATACGATAAGGGCATACCGCCAGTCAACGACTACCACCCGTTGCTTACGATTGAGTGCCCGTATAATGTGAGTAGCCACTTTTCTGGGATTCATTAACAGTGGATATTTCTTACCGTCATTTAATAAGGCGGTAGATACAAACCCAGGCCGGATATCCGTGAAATAAATATTTAGCTTTTGCATGTGTGCAAGCTGTTCAAGGGCATCAATGTATGTGTTTTGAAATCGCTTTGTAGCAGAGTAAGCAGGTGCAACTCCCAACCCTTTTGTTCCGGCTATGGAACTGATAACTGCCAGATGCCCCCCACTATGTAAGTGGAAATATTGGAAGGCAGCAGTAACCATTCGCGTGAATCCTTCTACATTAGTACTAACTGTTTGCAGCTCGATGTCCGGATTCAATTCCATATTCTGATGTCCTATGCCCGAACTGAGTAAAAATAAATCCATACCTCCCAATTTCTCGATTAGTTTGTGCAACTTTTCGGTGGCATCATCTTTAGTTATATCCAATACTTCGGTTTCTATGTTATCTGGCGCAATTGTTCGAAATGCTTCCAGCGAAGAGTGGCGTCTCCCTGCCACGCCTACTTTCCATCCTTGTAGCAGTAACCCTTTGGCTACTTCTTGTCCGATACCGGAGGTGGCTCCAATGATAATTGCTTTTTTCATTCCCTTGTTTGTAAGATTAGTATTTTGATTGGCAGAAGCAAAGGTAGATAAAACTTTTGAAAAATAGTCTGATATATTAAAAGTCTGGCTTTTTAATCCACCTTTGGGCTGAATAATGCAAATATAGAAATTTATTTCTAATGTAACCTATCCATCTCTTTCCCTAAAATGAATATAATATCATAATGAAATGGCCTTTTTCCCATTTTGGAAAGCTTCTTTTTCATTTTGGTAGGATGGTGGATGAACTGTTTTGCATTATGAAGAAAATATATCATTGATACTGATATGTTTATCTGTTTATGGTAGAGTATTATTAGGGAATATACGTATTGAGAACAAAAGCAGTCAGTGTACTGTTACTGTTCTATCCGGGATTTTGGAAAAATAGATAATCTTTCCAAGGAGCAAGAGATTTATCCTTTGACTCCTTGCAGTTCTACTTCAAAAATCAATGTTGAGTAAGCAGGGATATTTCCACAGGCCCGTGTACCATATCCTAACTCGTAAGGGATATAAATGATCCAACGCGAACCAGTGGGCATTACTTTCAGTGCTTCCTGCCAACCTTCAATGACATCTTTCACCCGGAAGATTTCAGGGCGTTTGCGGGCAAAGGAGTCATCAAATACTTTTCCATCAATGAGGGTCCCCCGGTAGTGTACTTTTACGGAACTTTTGGCTGTTGGCACGGGGCCATTTCCCTTTAACAGAATTTTATACTGCACTCCGCAGGGAAGTTCCATTACTTCTTCTTCGGTGAGATTCTCTTTCAGAAAACGTTCGTTTGCTTCTTTATACTCTTTATGTTTAAGACTCATAATTTATATCTGGTTAATCTGTCATTAAAAACAAAACTCTTTAGTAATTTTCTTTTAGCCATATTCCTAAAAACTGATCATAAATCTGGTAAGTTCCCAGTTCCTGTGTCACAAAATCCTTTTCCAATAGTCCTTTTAGTGCAGACTGTACGGAGCTTGACGAAGATAATTTGTATTTTTTTATAAATGCTCCCGATGTGATTGCCTGGGCTTTTCCTTCTTTAGTGATGGCAATGAGTAACTCTTTTTGCTTTTCCGGTAAACGGAAGAGTATCTCGGAATAAGTATATTTGAATGAATCTATAATTTGACGTATCGCTTCACTCACCATTTTTACTTCACAGATCGTGCCTTGGGCTGTCATATCATAGAGGGTATGAAGCACTTTTTGCATGTACCAGGTGATACCGTCAAACTGATGGTAGATGGTTTCGATGGTTTCATTGGTAATACTCTTTCCGGCTTCATTGAAATGCCGTTGGGCGAATAATGTGTAATCTGTCAAAGGGATACTTTCCAGATGCATTATCGAAACACTTTGATAAAACGGTCGCGAAGCGGTAAGAAACATGTTACCCATCACATGCCGTTGGCTTCCGGCGAAGATAAAGTGTGCGTTATTACAACGTTGAACATAGGTACGCAGCGTTGCTTCTATATTGTCTTCTGCATATCCGGCTATCTGCTGAAACTCGTCAATGGCAACAAGACAGGGTTTGTCGGCACGATTCAGATACTGAAATATTTCGTCAAGCGTAGTTGGAGGAGCTTGTATATCTCCTAATCCGAGGTTTAGAGAAGGAGTACCGTTAATATCAAAAGTCAGGCTTGTCTGTAAAGACTTGACACTCTCCCAAAAAGCCTGTAGTGCTTTCTTTCCGGCGGGCTTTAATCCTTCCAGAATCTCTTTGCTGAGAGCGAATACAAAATCGCGTAAGGATTTGCTGGCATAGATATCTATGAAGAATGTATAATAGTGTTTTTGAATCTCTTTATTTTGAAAACAATGTTGGATTAATCCGGTTTTTCCCATTCTACGAGTGGAGATAATAGCTATATTGTTTCCGTTAGTTACTTCCCGGATGAGGATTTCGCTCTCTTTCTTCCGGTCGCAAAAGTAAGCAGGGGATATATATCCACTTGTAATAAAAGGATTTCTGATGATTGGCATAACTTTGTTTCTTTATTATGCAAAGATAATTATTATAAAGTAATAATGCAAAGATAATAATAATCTTATTGAAATAGATGTTTTATGGCCTCCCATGGTGTATAAAGGAGCATTCTTGGTCCGGAGAAACGCATCACTTGTCGCATCCGTTCACGCATAACAGGCTTATAGCAGTGTACGGTACACTGTTTGCACGAACTTTTATTCTCTCCGAACGGACAATGGTCCAGTCTTGCATAGGCATAACGCAACAACTCTTCGCACTGAATGCAAAGGTATTTATTCTTTTCTTTTTTCCGGCAATAGAGTCGGATCATTAACTCTACGATTCGTTTCTCCCGGTCAATACGATTCTTACTCAAATTTATTATTTGTTAGATGGCTACAAATGTAACCAACATATCTAAAAGATACGTATCTTTGCACCCCGAAAATAAGAGGATTGCTATGAATATTAACAGCAAAGCGAAAGGATTTGTTTGTGGAGCCGTGGCGGCAGCTACATACGGCATGAATCCGTTGTTTACTCTCCCGTTATATAAAGAAGGGATGAGTGTGGACTCGGTATTGTTTTATCGTTACGGTTTTGCCGTCCTTATTCTTGGTATCCTGATGAAGATACAAGGGCAATCATTTGCTTTGAAGAAGAACGAAATACTTCCGTTGGTGGTGGGAGGTTTACTCTTTTCCGCCTCTTCTTTGCTTCTGTTTATGAGTTACAAGCATATGGATGCGGGCATTGCTTCTACTATTCTGTTTGTTTATCCGTTGATGGTTGCCGTCATTATGTTTCTGTTTTTTCGTGAAAGGATATCTCTGTTGACTGTCTTTTGTATCTTGATGGCACTTTCGGGTATTGGTATGCTTTACAAAGGGGATGGTGGCGAAACTCTTAGTTTGATGGGTATGCTGCTGGTTATTCTCTCTTCGTTGTCATATGCTGTTTATATTGTAGGAGTCAATCACTCTACCCTTAAACTGATGTCTACAGCTAAGCTAACTTTTTATGCCTTACTTTTCGGACTTTCTATCTATATTGTTCGTTCCAACTTTTGTACAGAGTTACAGGCTATTCCTTCTCTTCCGGCCTGGGGGAATATTCTTGCAATGGCTTTTTTGCCTACGGTTATCTCTCTGATCTGTACTGCCATATCAATACATAGCATTGGTTCTACCTCTACAGCTATTATGGGGGCACTCGAACCGGTAACTGCTCTTTTTTTCGGTGTAATGATATTTGGTGAGCGACTCACACCTCGTCTGATGCTGGGGATTCTGATGATTCTTGTTGCCGTAACTTTTATTGTTGTAGGTAAATCTGTAATGGAGAAGATAAATCATCTGTTTATACAGTTGCTACATCGCCGATAATCAATGGCTGATTTTAGAGTGTTTCTTTATAGTTGATAAAACAGGAAGTTTGTTTTGTCAGAATGTATAGGGGAAGATAAATCCTTGTATAATAATTGTCTTGTAAATAGTTGAGAATCAATAGGAGAGAGGCGTACATATCTCCATTGCAAAAGTGTACAATAAAGGATGTGTTAATTGTACACTTTTATCATATAATATTGTACACTCTTATGCTACCAAACTGTACACTCTTGTCGATAGAAAACTGAATGTTAATTTTCTTGTTAACAACGTTAATGAAAATCAGCTTTTTTATATAGTTACTTCCCTGTTAAAATCTCCACGCCAATATCCTGCTGCTTTTTGTTCCTTGCTGCATCCGGATCGTTTTGTATTCAGCTACATCTTCTAATTTTAGTCGGGTATATAGTTTGTCCAGATTCTTCTCTTTAGAAACTAAACTGGTGAACCAGCCACAGTTCCTCTGATATTTCCGGCTTTCGATAATCATATCCAAAAGAAAGCGGAGTTCTCCACCTTTGCACCAAAGTTCATTTGCATTGCCGCCAAAATTTAGTTGGGCTTTGGATACTTTTTTTCCTTTCAAACTGCTAAGCTTGCGTAGTGTTCCTTCTTCCGCTTCTTCTTTGGAACTGTGAAACGGGGGATTACATATGGTCACATCGAAATATTCATCCGGTTGTATTATTCCTTTGAAAATACTCCGGTTGTCCTTTTGTAATCGTAATTCTATCTTATGGACTAATACCGGATTGCAGGTAACAATCTTCCTGGCATTCTCTATTGAGACAGGATCAATATCCGAACCGACAAATGTCCATCCATATTCAGTACAACCAATGATCGGATAAATACAATTGGCACCTACACCAATATCCAGACATCTGTATTTGGGTACTTCCTCTAATGGATTTCCGGAGTTAAGTAAATCGGCAATGTAATGGATATAGTCTGCTCTGCCGGGAATGGGAGGGCATAAATATCCTTTTGGAATATCCCAGTACCGGATTCCGTAATAACTTATTAGTAATGCTTTATTAAGAGCCTTTACTGCCTGCGGATTGAAAAAGTTGATACTTAATGTTCCGTATGGATTGGGTGAAACAAACTTCTTGAGCGGTGGATAATTTTCTGTCAGTTTCGAAAAATCATACTGCCCGTTGTGCCTGTTTCTTTTATGTAATTCGTTTCTTTCTGTCATGGCGGCAAAGATACGGAGAATCTGTTTTATTATTATGGAATAATTTATTAAATTGGCGAAGTAGGATGATGCTATGTTATTATGAATTGCGTATTTTTGCATATACCAATAAAATAAAATAAATATGGAAACGAAATATCTTACTCTAACAAAGGAAAACATAGAGACTGAGCATATTTGTTGTGCCTTCTCTGATAAAAAATGTAAAGAAAGTTATGAGTTGAAAAAAGAGTGGTTGAAAAGAGAGTTTGATAATGGATTTGTTTTCAGACGCCTTGATGAGCGTGCTAAAGTGTTTATAGAATATGTGCCTGCCGAAAAAGCATGGATACCTGTTGATGCTCCCGGTTATTTAATGATAAACTGTTTTTGGGTGTCAGGACAATACAAGGGAAAAGGGTATGGTAAGGCTTTGCTGCAATCGGCCATTGACGATGCAAAAGAACAGGGAAAACATGGTCTGGTTACCGTAGCCGGTACATCTAAATTTCATTTTATGAGTGATACAAAATGGCTCTTGAAACAAGGGTTTGAGACTGTAGATAAACTTCCTTACGGATTTAGTCTTTTAGTCCTGAAGATAAATCCGGATGCATTGAACCCTTCGTTTAAAGTGTGTGTGTCAACCGGAGAATGTGAGGATAAAGATGGGGTAGTCGTTTATTATACCAATCGTTGTCCGTTTGCGGAATATCATGTTCGTAATTCCTTGGTAAACGTAGCTGAAAGTAAGGGAATCCCATTGAAAATAGTGAAGTTACAAACTCTGGAACAAGCACAGACAGCTCCTACACCGGCCACAATATTTTCTCTTTTTTATAATGGGAAGTTTGTCACGACCGATCTGAGTGCGTGTATTGATAAGCGGTTTGATAAAGTAATAAAGATAGAGACACAACCTGGATGATTGTGTCTCTTTATTTGCGATGGACAAATTCCTTCTCAGAAGTTTCTTAAAACTTCCATCATACTTGGGCGTCGTTTATAGGTAACTCTGAATTCTTCAACAATCTCCTGTACCAGTGCTTTACCACCTTTCAGTTTTATCGTTTCTTTCAGAATTCGGGCAATGTATTCATAATGGTTTCTGCCTACATTCTCTTCTGCATATTTGCAAATACTTTTATGGAGAAGTTGCAGAATTTCACCGGAGTAGATTTCTGTCAGATGGTGGGCATAATGGAGCAATGCCTCTATTGATCTGTGGGATGTGTCGGACAACAAATTTAGCAGACTTTCATAATCTTCTTCTTCTGCGTAGATATCTGCTTCATTACATTGTCCCCCAAAATAATATTTGATGAATTTCGTTTGCTTCATCATTGCATTTAAAAATGTTTTCCATTTTTCTTTTGCCACGTACTTTTTCAGTTTGCGATAATAGGCAAGATCACCGTTTTCTAATATAAACAGCTCTTTACATGCATCTATAAGGTCTGGAATATTTTCTGTCTGCTCGTAAATCGACAGTTTATATTCCAGCCATTCTTTTATCGTTCCCAACTCTCCTTTCTTTTGCGCTATTTGTATTCCCTCATTCAGTGTTTTTATCGTTTCATCATATTGTTGGTTTTCAATGTAGCGTTCTACTTCCTGTTTCCTGATTTCCGGTAGGTAGAGATAAAACTTTATGGTGGCTTGTGCCTCTTCTTCACGATGCAGTGCACGTAAAATATCGACTTTATGTTCAATTAGTTTATAAAGTTCCCAACTGTCTTTTCTTTCTTCAATTAATTGATTCACATATGATAAAGCCTCCTCTTTCGTTTGTGTCTCTAATGTTATCAGTTCCAGTAATTGTTCTATATCATAAATGTCATACTCCCTGTAAGCTGATAATTTTTCTATTAGTCTGACTTCCTTCAGAATTTCTTTTTTTAATGTAGCGGATGCATCAGAGTGTTTGATTATATTCATTAGTATTTTTCCTGAACTGTCACAGAAATTAATAATAGCCATTCCGTCATGATACAGTAATTCTTGTTCTATATAGTTTTCACCAATAGATTGTAAAATTTGCAAAGCAATTGAAGCAGCATCCGCAAAATTATGTCGTTCACATAGTAATTCTGCTTTTTTCAGATAACCGTCCAGGTAACAGGACACTTTGTTCCAATCAGTCTCTGGTCCGTGATATCTTCCGTATCTATTTTCGGTTTCTCTATAAGGTACGTTGAAACATTGTTGTATTTCTGTCCGGTAATCCAGACTTGTTTTATTCGTTGTGTTCCGTGCAGGGAGAAATTTTTCTATTAACGCCTGTTTGCATTCAGGATGTCCGGAAGCATATTCCAATATGAAGTTAGATAATTGCTTCGGTGAAATGAAAGATAATATGTCTTTTACGTTAGTGTCTTTCGATATTTTCTTTTGTTTCTCCATGATCTTTACTTCTTTAGCAGACAGGAAACGTTTTTCTTTGGATTTGTTTTCACGAATTACTAATATTACGGCTACTACATGCTTGCAAATATCACCATCATACGGACAATCACAATCCCAATATACAATTTCTTTGCCTTCTATAGAAACCTCTACTTCATAATCCTTTGTTCCTTCTACTTGCGCAATCCATTCACCCGGTTCTGTTTCTTCCAGTTCGGTAACTGTACCACTTTCAAGGTATTCCTCTCCTCGCATCCATATATGTGGAGGTACAAAGTTCTCAAAATTGGATAGTGTCATCATAATAATTCTAATTTTAAGTTGAGAGCGTATCGCTCTGTTATTTGATTGAATCTATAAGATTTCTTTGATAACCTCTGTTATTGAATCATATTCTTTGAAGAAAAGTTTATAATCAATATTGGAGTATCGGATAGGAACGAACTGCTTCACTCCTGTTAAATAGGATGGAGAGGTCAGTTTCATGTAAACTCTAAAATCTGTAGGACTTACATTTTCTTTTGTTTTGATACCTGGGATGTCATTGCGATGTCTTATAGATGCGTATTCAATCCGATACATGTCTCTAATTTTTCCCTCGATTATTGGGACAAAATAATCATATTTCTGAAAATTCAAATGTTCATAAACACCTCCCATCTTGATCTTTCCAAAATAATAATGTATTTCTGTATTTCGTTCTTTAAAATCTTTGAAATAGGAGTGTCCCTTAGAAATGGGTACTAATAAAATACTTCCGGGTTTACTAAAAGTTAACATCATCTCTTTATGAGAAAAAGTCTGTTCTAGAATCTGATAGGTTGGACATTCCCAAATTAATTTTTTGAGAAACTTTCTTAGTAGTTCTTTACTCTCATTATCTTGTGGGCGTAAAGGAAATGCACCTATATTTACTTTTTCAATGGATTTATAAAAATTCATTTTTTCAACAGCACTATCTTCTCCATTTCCAGGGAAAAGAATATATCCTCCAATGACTTCTTTTTTTAGTTGATTTGTAGTTGTATCCTTATAAAAAATAGCGTCTCTATAGCGATGTAATTGATTGATAGCATCGTCTGGTGGAGTGTCCACATTATTTTTAGTGTTTTCTATTCTGTATTTGGCATCAAATAGGTAAGTTAATTTTATACCTTGTTTTATATCACGTCTAGTAAGTTGCAGTATAATATCTGGTTGCTGAGATACAGTATACGATGCAGTATGTGGAATGATAGTTACTTGTTGATCTTGATTCTCAATATTGTTTTTGGGATTATAGCAAATTTCGGCTAATTCAATATTATGCTTGGAAAATATTACCTTTGATAATTCTCCCTTTCCTAGTTGAGTGATGAATTTCTTTTCTGGCTTTTTTGAATAATTGGTTTCTACCTCATTTCCAAGTAATTCTTTGACTATATTTTTAAGTTCAATGAAACACCATATCTCATATAGTTTGGCTATATCTTTTAGTTCTAGACTGTTTGCTCCCTCTTTTAAATCATATCCACAACTAAGCAATATCCAATCATGATAAACTTCAGAATAACCAGTAGCTTGCTTTAAAACTAATGACTCTTGTGTAAATCCATGAAATTCACCTACTGTTCTAAATAAAGGATGATGAGCCAATCTCTTTAGTTCATGTTCTTGATCATTCAGACTAGCAATATATTTTTCTGATAATTGCTTGTATCCCTTAATAATTCTATTTTTTAAATCAGAGAATTTTTCTAAGATGACGTTTACGCAATATTTCAGAAAACGGTTTTCTACTGTATTTATACTAATTGAAGGTACTTCGGTACGATATAGATGGGTTCGATTTTGGCGATGCTCTGCCAATTGCATTTCATGTTGTGGACTTAGATGTTTTAATTGATCAGCTCTTAAATAAAGTTCTCGTTGTACAAGTTGATTCCTTGGCTTATCAATGATACTTTTTACTGCCTGTATGAAGTTATGTTGAATATCTTTAAATAGATTCCACCAAATAATATCTGGAGTTTCTCCTGTATTATCAACTCCGAAAGTATGATATGTTTTCTTTAAAAAGTCGATAGATAGCATTCGATATTCTTTTTCAATATCGTTTATAATCTTCTTTAGATCTTTATGATAGTTTAGTTTAATGGAAAGAACATCATAACAGAGTTGTGAATGTTTTATCTTCCCATTCTTTAGTTTATAATCTATATTGATTTCTGCTTTACCGATATCATTGCCATAGTTTAGGTGTCCAAAAAGTACTCGATTATTCTGATTAAACATAAAGTTGTCCTGAATACTTTTTAAGGGAGTATTAATCCAAGCATCTTCAACTTCTTTCTTTTTAAAACTTATCCAAAATTGATAATCAGTATTTTCAAAAAAGATAGAACGGTATTTTTTCTCTTGCTTCAACTGCTCTCCATTAATTTGCAAAGAGGCATTATTATCCCATTTATATATAGAGTAAAGTGCCTCATCATTTTGTCCTACTCGCATGCAAGTCTGTGCTTTCTTATATGTTTTATTATAAGAAGGACAATAAACCATTAGTTCATAGTCGGGATGATCTAATCTAAGCAGTTCTTCCATTTTGTATTTAGAGATTAACTCCAGAAATCGCAATAATAAGCCATTTCTAGCTTGTTTTTCATTCTCTTTATCTTTTTCAAGGAGATAGAATCTTCTGGTTTGATTCCTCCTTTTTCAATTTGTTTTTGTATGATATCGTATAAATCATCAAGTATTGTACCTATCTTGTTCTTATCTCCTTCGATACGACTTAGTATTTTCATACAAGTAATTTCATCAAGTGCACGAGCGATACACTGTTCCTGTGTGTTTGTTCCTTGATAAGGTAGGTTAGCCAATATATAGAGCAGAAATTCATTGCGTGTGCGATAAGCTATTTGGAATGGACTTTCTTCTAATTTCTTATTTATTTGTTTGAGATATTCGATGATCGAATCGCATACTTCTATATTATTTTCATATACATCATATCCTTCAACAGCTTCGGGTAAAAATGCTTTTGCAGGGATAGGAATTATAGTATCCTTTGTTCTACTGAGACCACTTTTTAAATCTACATTATTCATTTCAATAGTCATGGCACGATCTAGTACTTTGCGGCTAAAGCTATAAGTCGTTTCATCCATATTAACAGTTCCCATCACAATCAAGTTTTGAGGAATCGAAATACCCTGTTCTTTAAATTGTTTTTTCAGTTTCTCTATTTTAGTAGCTACAGCAGAATCGTTCCATCCTTCGTTAGTCCAGAAGTTATGAAATAGTTCCTTCAATATTTGATCTGATACATTTGTTTTCTGGTCAGTTTTATCCCAAGTGATCAAAGGGGGAATTAAGGTGTCTGTTACTATTTTGTTATCTCTTAATTTTCTACTTTCTATCACACTTAAGTACTCTGCAAAATATTGTTCTACAGGGGCAAGATTCATTTCATCTAGACAGAGAAAAAAGGGAGTTTCCTCATAGAACCAAGCTTTTGCTATAAATCTCAAAAAATCGGTTACTATATATTCAGGATGACCAGATACGCGTGTCACATATCCTAATAGTTCGCAGGAATCATGCCAGTTAGGACGTACTGATATAATTTCATAATTAAACGGTTTTTGTGTCTTTTCGGGATCTTCGTTGCTAGTTGCATAGGCCAATTGTCTAATGATGCGAGATTTGCCTGTACCTGAGATTCCAGCAAGTAGAACAAAAGGCTTCGATTTGATAGCGGTGATATATTGCCGTAAGTGAGTTGGAATAGAATGATAGTCTATGTGGGTCTGAAGATTAATCTTTTGCATTTTAGTATTAGGTGTTTCTGTCTGTATAATCATTTGTTTTTTATAGAATTGTATGATTCCCAATAAGTCTTCATTAATAATTGTTGGATCTAAATCATTAATATTATAACTCTTGAATATATAGGAACTTCCATAACGTTTAGGTTTAATTCCTTTTTTCTGGAAAAAGTCAGAAATAGTTTCAGGTGGTGTATCGAAACTCCAATTAATTTCTGGTGGAATAGTTTCACTTAAACCATACGCTAAAATAAGTATATCATATTCTTTATAATAAAGATATACAGGGTAAATTCCATGGCTAGTTGTTTGTCCATCATATAAAAATGAAATCCATGGTATCCGGGCAATATTCCCTTTTCCAAAACTGATTGCAATAGACAAATCTTCTATCTCATTTCTGTAACCTTGAGTCTTTAAGTTATTGGTCTTAGACTGTTCTATAAACTTGATTAGGGTGTCATAGAAATTAAAGTCATTTTTTTTAGAAACAATAGTAAACCCTAATGCTCTTAACCTATTGAAACAAATAGTTTTGTTTCCACCTTCAAAATCTTTTCTGCTGATTTGTGTTCCAGTAGAATATTTATATGCATATTCCATTATAAGTTTTGGTGGATATCTTTTATTATCATATAGGACGTCGTACGTAGATGAATTTGCATTTTTAGGAATGCCATTTTTATCAATATCTGATATAGCATGTATTACTGCTTCTTTGGTGACTTTGTCGAAATCCATAGCTCTTTTATTGTTGACCTTAATTTACGTAATAATCTTAGTAATAACAGACATACTTTTGGAGAACTAACTCTTATTCATTATTGTACTGTGTGTTATTTTCTTATTTTATACAATGGCTTGTTTTACTAAACTCATTATATATTCCAGATTCACATCACTCTCTATTTTTATCATATAGTCTCCATTTCCCCAGTGCCCTACAGTAGATACATCATGCGCCAATGATTTACTATCATCAAGTTTGCCTTTGCTCATGTTGATAAATATTTTCAAACTATTCTTTTGTACTTCTATATCACAAAAATTACTATTGTTCTTTTTAAAAGCAACATAAAGTTTCTGTGGTTTTACCTCAATATCTGTTGAGAGATTAAGGATTGCGTTTTTATATTTCTCATATAGTTCTACAATGTGGTCCGATTTTCCTTGTAGATGTTCTGTTTCAGTGTACGCTTTTATTTCATTAGAGATCTGTTGATACTTTGGGCTTCTTTGTAAAATTGGCATGATACTCTCTGTAGCATTTGTTTTGTGGATGGGATTGATAAAAATGAGTTCACCTTCATATCGTTTTATCTCCCAAAGTTCGATAGCCAAGTCTTTGAAGTTTACAGCCTCTTTTTGATTTTCAGTAAAGCTTGGCGTAACAAATGCTACGCGCGATTGCGACCAATCCACATCCGTTCTTTTTAGACTCCTTTGCTTATTCTCGTTATATTCTAGTATAAAATCAGCTTTATTGGCGAGCATTAAACTTAAATAAGTAAGTCCTTGGTCAAAAACACTACTATTTCGTTCTCGCTTGTACTCAATGATGACAAACCCCTTACTCTGCGGATCAAATCCCAACGTATCAATACGTTTATTCTTGATCGTAAATTCCGATTTTACTAATTCAAGTCCCATGATGGCAGATAGATTATTTTCAAATAATCGCTGTATTTCACGCTCCAATTTGAAAGGTTTTTCTTTTAGATTGGATAACTGAGTAGAGGTGTTTTTATATAAAGGCATAGCTTTATCCTATTTTCTGAAATTATATATTAGAGATTAGTTTTCTTAAAATTACAAATATAGGTATAAGATTTTATTGATAAAAGGATGTGAGAGTTTTTTTCTGATTAATCGTGAGAAGAGAGTTGAAAATACGATATTATGAATTTTTTCTGTTATGAAACATTTTATTCGTTTTCTTTTGCTTGTCCGTTTTTATAATATTAAAGATAGATATAGTATTATTGAGAGAAGAGGACTTTCACGGAAAGCATATAAAAAAACGGTACCCCGATTCACATCGCAGCACCGTCACAACACAAACACAAAATAAAACACGACAAAACTACTATGCAATCTTACCTGTCTATGCCGGGGAGGCATGCGAATGCTGCGATATGGATATTCACATATGCATAAAGAGCTTCAGGCTGATTTGCATAATATAAACGCAAAGGGATTTTTTTTGTTCAATAGGAAGTATAAAAAAAGTGATTTTATAGGAGTAATTATTGTTGTACCTCATAAAAACGTTACTTTTGTTTCTTTAAAAGACAGAAATGCGTATGGAACCCAGAGAACTTATCAACTTTATGGCTGTTGCCGAGAGACTAAAGTGTAATACACGCCATTCGTGGACATCAACCTATCGCCATGAGAGCGTAGCTGAGCATAGTTGGCGACTTACTTTACTGGCATATTTTGTACAGGATGAATTTCCTGAGGCTGATATGAATAAAGTGATTCAGATGTGTATTCTTCATGATTTGGGCGAGGCTATTACAGGAGATATTCCTGCTTTCTATAAAACGCAAAAAGACGAAGAAGTTGAAGACCGTAAGATTGAGGAGTTGTTTGATACGCTACCTCCTTTTTATCGGGATAAACTATTGCCGTTGTTTCGGGAGATGGGGGAACTTGCAACGCTGGAAGCAAAGATATATAAGGCCTTGGATAAAATGGAAGCTATCCTTCAACACAATGAAGCGGATATCTCTACCTGGATTCCTTTGGAATATACTGCCAATCTGGAGTATGGAGCAGAGAATGTAGCGTTTTCTCCTTATTTGAGACGGTTGAAGCAGGAACTCTATAATGATTCGGTTCGGAAGATTGAAAATGTACCTGAACAGGGGGAAGGTAACAATAGTAGATTGGTTGATTTGACACTGAAGGTCACTCCGAAGATGATAAAAGATGCACAGGGTAATGAGAACAAGGCTTTTACAGGACATTTAGGCACTCATTTTGATGTGATGAATAAAGAATTCCCTTTGAACTATACGGAACGAAAAGCTATCGTTTTTGATGTGAGTTCCATATCCGGCAGGGATATAGAGGTGCAGGATATTGATCTTTCTAAAGTGAGGCCCGATATGTTTGTTTCTTTTTATAGCGGATATATTGAAAGGGAAAGTTATGGTAGTAAAGCCTATTTCTCAGAACATCCGCAATTGTCGGATGAACTGATAGAGAGATTGTTGGACAGACATATTTCTATAATAGGAATTGATTTTGCCGGTGTGAGAAGAGGGAAAGAGCATACACCTAAAGACCAGTATTGTGCTGATAAAGGAGTTTTTATCATAGAAAATCTCTGCCGTTTGGGACAGTTATTGGTTGGCGATGAGAAGTCTGCTGAATTTATAGCCAATACATATCCTATGAATTTTGCAGAGATGAGCGGTTTGCCTTGTAGAGTTATAGCTAAAAGAAAGTGATTAAAATTTAGTCAGACGCTTGGGAGAACCGTGCCAGGAACATCCCAGGCAATATATTTCTGTCATATCAAATCCTTCTGTTGAAGCTTCTGCATCTTTGGGAACCACTGTTCCTTCTTGGGTAATATATACTAACAGGCGTTCGCCTTGTTCATTTTTAACATACATGCCAGCGATTTTACACTGGGGACAAAGTAATTTTCTCATTTTGTTATCTTATGGTTTACGCCTGCAAAGATAGGTTATTAATCTTTGCAGGATTGCTTCATTAATTTTCTTTAAGTAGGTTCCTGTCGTTGAGGTTAACTTTAACTCTTTCAAAAAGAATATCCGTTAGAAACTAACTGAAAACAACATTTCAGCCTGGAAGTTTCCATAATCAATCGGTTTAATTAATCGTACTCCGGTAGTAAGTGGATAGCTCATGCGTAATACATTCCAGTCGAATATAAGATCGGCACCGTAAGAGCTTTGTGTAGTCCATGCGCTCTTACGGCTGGCTTGATTGCGTGACAGATCGTAGAAGAGGTTAGCACGTAATCGGCGGATGTAAATCAATGGTCCGATACTTAGATCCGGTGACAGGAGAGGAAGAGCATAATCAGCTTTGAAAGCCCATTGTTGCTGGGTTTGATATTGAAAATTATATCCGCGTGGCTTTTCCAATAAGTGTTTGGGAAGATACAATGCTTTGTTGTCCAGGTCTTGATACTGATAGCCGAAGCGGAGCATTAAGCCATGGTTGCGTACAATGCCGGGCCAGTAAGTAGTAAGCCGGGCAGCATACAGACTTCCATAATTTTCTGTATTGAAGGGTGTCATCAGGTACTGTAACCGAAGCTGGTAACCGTTCCGGGGAAGAATATCCCGCTGGGCCTTTCGTCTGTAATTATAGAACAGGACTTCCGGCAGGATGTATTGAAAGTTACGAAACTTCTGCGTACTGTATTCCTGGTACTTATTATTGGTAAAATAGTAAGTGAATGCTGGTTGTATACCTCTGATCCGTTGATTTCGTGTCAGATTAAAGGGGAGATAGACACGAGCTTCAGCTTCCAGCAGATTGCGGTTGGTATAATATCCTTGGGTCACAGCCTGTCCCTTTTCATTCTTTTTCCAGGCCATATTAAAAGCCTTGTCGCCATAATCGGCAGCAAGGTCGATGACCGGGAACCATCCTTGATAGGTAAAAGATAATTTTCCGTGATGATACCCTTTGTGATAATACCAGCCTGCCTGCATGATGGCAGTATTCAGCGTATTCTGAGACATGATTGTAGCCCCGGGCTTAACAATTGTGCTGAGATCCGAAGCACTGGTATTCATAGCTTCTGCCACATCATAATAGAATGGGGCCCAGCTGTGGATTTTGAATGTATGTACTCCTTTCCGATAACGCTCCGGTTGGAAATCGACTGCCTCCAGACGCGCAGAGTCAAGGTTGAATTGTTCTTGTGCAGCCAATGTCTCTGTGAAAGGCATAGAGACGGGTTTCCCGAAATCGGTCCTTTCAAACAACAGGCTGTCTGCAGGTAATGAAGCAATCCGGTATCCATTTGCCTGATAGTCGGCAAAGAATAAGCGATTGTCCGATCTGGAAAATGAGGGATCGAATGCCCCGAATCGTGCATTAGTCAGGCGATATACCTGATTATTTGCCGGGTTTAAGCAATATATATTGTTAGTACCGTTGGCGCCCGATTCAAAATAGATTTTTCCGTCCTTCCAGATTGGTGAAGTGACATTGACAGAGGTGGTTTGTAGTAGTTCTTTCCATATACCGGAGGAAGGATCAAATTGAAATAGAGTGATTCCTGCATCCGTAACGGTTATTGCAGTAATCTTGTCATCCGCTCCGAATGTCAGTTCCTTGATGAACGCATTCTCCGGAACGTCAAAAGACCGGAGTTCTTTTCCATCTTCCAGGTTGACTAATACAAGCTGATTCTTTCCGGCAATTGTGCTTCGCGAAACTGCGGCTATCTGTCCGTTTTTATCAATAGAAGGAGCGAGGTAACGTTGGCGGGGAGCAACCGTTTTTATCCGGTCTTTATCCAGATCGTAGTATTTCAGTACGGAATAGTTTTCATGGGTCCAGCGGATACCCGGAACTATTTCTGTCCAGTAGATACGATTGTTGTGGAAATCTAACCGGCTGTTGATACTGCCTATATAGCTCAACCGTTTTTCTTTTCCATTGCTGATGGCTACTAAAGAATTAATATCTTTCAGTCCCGATTTGACAGCTATCACAACAGAGTCATTGATAGCCAAAGGATACCTGTAAGATGTGTAGGTTTTATTGTCGGGTGACAGATATGCCGGAACAATGACAGCCGTATCCTGTTTTTTCCATCCTTCCCTTAAAAAGTCGAATGTGTCGTGATAGAGTCGTTTGAAACTACTTCCCGTGTAGTGTTTAAATGATCCTTCAAAAAGTATATTACCGGTATACCGGGTTGTACTTTTATCCCAAATATCACTTCCATAACGCTGACGGGCATAGGAAGTCATATCATATCCCAGTGCATAATATGTACCGGTATAGTTTTTGTATGAACCTAACAGCCATTTATCAAAAGAGTAGAATTTGTTTCCTCCCAGCATTTGTGCCCGGTAAGCCATATTGAATTCAGGCAATCGTCCTCTGCCTCCGTTGGACATGGCTGTTTCTGTACCTACGGCATCACCTTCGAGAAACCACACTGGTAGGAAGAATGCAGCAACTCCCGCAGCCTGTTCGCCTATCAGATAATAGAATGGCTTGAAAATGCCACGCATTACTTTTCCTGTCTGGAATACGTGCCGGGATTCGTGTAATACCAGATGTTTATCCCACCTTTGAATACCTAAATCAGAAGATGGAGTAGTGATGAGCTCCATACGGCGGGGAGCCCACGATACCATGCCGTTGGATATCATATTGGCAGGGTGCAGGATAACGGGAAACTTTGCCTTTATGGGTTTTCCGATTGTTTTTTGTATGTGCGGATAAGCATTTTCCAGGTAGAGGGCATAGCGGTAGGCCATGGAATCTGTTCCTTGCGGATAAACCAGGTTATAATGAGGCAATCGGACTATATTCCATTTGAACCGGGCGGGGTCTGAACCATAGTCCATGAATTGGGCATGCAAACCGGATGAGGCCAGCAGGCAGACAAAGAGAAGAGTCAGGTATTTTAATTTTGACATTTAAAGTCTTTATTGGATTATCAGGACACAAAACTATAAAAAATAAGTTTTTTAGTTCTTTAGTTTATGAGTTTTTTAGTTGTATACTCTCATATTGTGACTCACAAACTTGCAAACTTACAAACTCTTATACATCACAAAATTAGTCATTTTAATATCGCCTATAGATACTATCTGCTCTTTTTCTGTTATATATCCTTGTTTTTCAAAGAAAGGGTGAGCGGTAATACTGACTTCTGAGTGGATAGACACTGCCTGATGGAGACGAGCATACTCTTCTGCTTGGCGTAAAAGGAGAGAAGCTATGCCCTGATGCTGGAATTGCGGGTGAACAAACATACTGTGCAGATAGCCGTTGGCATTGATAGAGGTGAAACCAACTGTCTGGAAGTGTTTCGTCTCTTCGGCGAGTATGAAATACAAATCACTTTGAAGTAGTTCCCTCCAACGTTCCGGGGTTGCTCTTTCAAGCCATGCACGGATTTGTGGAGCGGTGTAGTGCAGCGAACAGGTGTTGAGAACACTTTGTTCAAACGTAGCATGCATGGCACAAATGTCTTCAGGCTCTGCTTTTCTTAACCGGATGTTTTTCAGTTGCATATGCAGAATTGGGAATGGTTTTCCCGTACTGTCCAGATCGTCCCGACTGATGATTTCAAACCCTCTGTTCTGATAGAATCGGAGTGCCTGCCCGTTCTGCTCGTTCACATCTACTTTATGTATCTGTTTTTGGCGTATTGCAAATTCTATTAATTGTTTGCCATATCCATGTCCCTGTTCATCAGGATCTACAAACAACATTTCGATGAGGCTGTCACTCAATCCCATGAAAGCGGTTATCTGTCCGGAATGATTACGGATCGTGTAGAGTTGTACCGCCGGAAAATATTCATGGCGTACTAAGGGCTTATAAAACCGTATATCTTCTTCGGATAGAAAGTGGTGAGAACTTCGTACTGCTCTTTCCCATATTTGGAGGAGGACATCGTATTCTTGTGTATTAGCTTGATTTATCATAATTGTCTTCGTTTATAAATGCGTGGCGTAAATATAGAGGTTTCCTGTCAGATCAGAAAATGTTAGAAATCCGCTTTTCTTTCAATACGAATGATCTCTCCGGAAACCGGATGTACAAACTCCAGGTATTCGGCATGCAGATAAAGCCGGTCTGCTTGCTTTCCATAGAGCTCGTCTCCCGTAATAGGGCAGTTAAGACCAAGCGGGTGGGCGGCATGAACACGTAATTGATGCGTCCGTCCGGTGAGTGGATAGAAAGCTATACGTGTTTGAGATTCATTGCGTTCGAGAACCTGATATTTGGTGATGGCGGTTTTACCATACTCTTTATTTACTATCTGCCGGGGTCTGTCGAGAGGATCCGGACAGAGTGGAAGATTCAGAATGCCTTCATCCGGTGCGATGATTCCGTCCAGTAAAGCAATATAACGCTTCTTTACTGTACGATTTTTGAACTGTGCCTGCAGATTCTGATGTGTCTCTTTGGTTTTGGCAACAAGCAGCACTCCCGAAGTAGCCATATCCAGACGGTGTACAATCATTGGGCCTGTAGCATCAGGATATTGGGTTCTCAGGTGTTGATAGACAGAATTTATTTCTCCTTTTCCGGGCACGGAAAGCATGCCGGCGGGTTTGTTGACAACAAGCAACTGCTCATCTTCAAAAAGAACTTCGAGTGTTGTCTTCTTGTGAAGATCGTTCGATAATGGATTGGGCTCTACATTCAGCCCTTGTAACATATGCTTCAGAATAGGTTCACACTTTCCTTTGCAGGCTGGATAGTAGTAACCATGGTGGCGTATCTCTGCTTTTGGAGAGTTGCCCCACCAGAATTCGGCCATGGCAATGGGTTTGAGTTGGTGCAGATAGGCATATTGTAATAGTTTGGGAGCAGCACATTCGCCGGCACCGGCAGGAGGCGTCTTCTGTATGGTCTGTTTGAAGATAGTACATAGATCTTTTATTTCTCCGTTGGCATTCAGCATTTTGAATTGTTCAAAAAGCTTTTGTTGCAGGGCTGCCGACCGCATTTTGCGTTCGTTTTTGAGAGCTTCTATTTTTGCTGTATAATCATCTGTTTCCTTTTGCAGGGCAGTAATGCGAACTTTCCAATGCTTTTCCAGTCGTTTGAACTCTGCTTTCTGATGCTGGCTTTCGCGTATCATAGCTGCTTGTTCTGCCTCATCGGGATTGTTTATACGTCGAAGTTCACGTGCTTCTTTGGCTGCTTTCAAAGCTGCCTTAGCCTGAGTTATAGCTTGTCGGTTCAGAATGTTTTCTTCGCTCAGTTTCTGTTTGAGTGCCAGATAATAATTATCTTCCTGCAACTGTCTGATCTGAATGTTGATGGCAGAGATTTTTTCTTCTTCTATTCTGAAAAATCCGTCGGGTTGGAGTAAATCATATACAGGAGGTACGAAGTAGGAGTGTAGGTTTTTGCCGGCAAGGTTTCCGGAGAAAGCTGCCAGATAGCCTATCTCACCATCAGGGGTTTGTGCCACTAATACTCCGAACATTTTTCCTTGCTGCAATTCCTGTTCCCATTGTTTCTGGGTTTTGATATAGTACTGTACTTCTTCTGTGGCTATCAGGCAGAGCGGATGTGGCGTATAATGAAACGGATATGTAAATTGCTCCGGCAGGGGCAAGTGGGTAACTTTGTGAATGAAAGGATGCAGCATATGGTTTCTTGTTTCCGGGTTGTTATAACGCTTTGCAAAATAAATTCTATTTAAGCAGTATTGCAAGTATCATCGAATAAAATACGGTAAACTTTGCATATTAGTTTGGATTGGTGTTTATTATTAATAAAATGTATATTGTATAGTGCTTTTGTTGGAAGAATATTGCATCGTTCATTTCTTTTTTGATAATTTTGTCGCTGCATAAGCTGACAAACTGATATATTAATTTTTTATGATACTTATTTCTTGCATTAAATCTTTTCCTGTGGTCGTAATCAAACGATGCCTTCTTCTTTTTTTATGCCTGCTATCTGTAAATTTAATAATTGCCCAGAACGATACAGCCTACAAGAAAGGTTATATTCTTGTTATCAATGCATACACAGAAGCAACCTCCTGGAGTAGTCGTATGATTTCGGCAACTACTCGGTTTGTGGCAGAAGATCCTCAGTTGGCTGTTTATACCGAGCATATGAATATGATGCTGATAGATGATGATGCGACCGATCTGGAAGAATTCAAATCGGCTCTTTTTGAAAGATACGGTGCTTATCCTCCACGTCTGCTACTGTTACTGGGGGATCCTGCTCTATTGTTAAAAGAAGATTTTAAAAGAGTATGGGGAGATATCCCGATGGTGCTTTGTGCCGAAAAAGATTATACAGGCCCCGACAAATATTATTTGCATAAGAAAGTAATTCCACAAGCAGAACGTATTCCCATTACTCAGTTGGCAGACCCGTATAATTTGGTTCTTTTGTATTCGGATTTGTATATAGAGAAAAATGTGGAGTTGATATCTCAAATGATTCCTGATATGAAAAAGTTTATTTTTATAGGAGATGAACGTTTTATTAATGTAATCAATGAGGTCGAAGTCAGAGAGGTTATAAAAGAGAAATATCCTTCTGTTGAATATGAATATTTATCTCCTCAGATACTACCTATAAATCTGTTGGTTGATTCGTTGTATCGTGTTAATGCAAAGACTACTGGAATATTATTTTCTTCATGGTATTATAAGCGTACATTTGCAGGTAATACTTCGCTTGTTACAAATGCTCATAAAGTGATCACTACAGTGGCTGCCCCTTTGTTTGTTCTTAATACAATTGGCGTTACTGCCGACGGTGGAATGGTTGGTGGCTATGTGCACGACTGGGAACGTTATGATAAAGAGCTTATACGTATTTTGTCAGAAGTACTTGAAGGCAGACAACCGCGTAATATTCCTTTTTATCGTTCTGTGGATGGCGTGCCGGTTATTAATTACAAAGCCTTACTGCGAAAGGATATATCGCCTTCTTTGTGTCCTGAAAATACGCACTTTCTCAATAAACCTCTTACTTTTTGGGAACAATATCATTACTTCATTCTGGGGGCTTCATTTTGTATTCTTGTACTCATTTTATTTTTTACATTCCGTATTCGTACATTAAAAAGACTCAGAGAAATTCAGCAAAAAGAAATAGATACGATGGCCGATTATAAGAATCTGGTAAATAATATGCCTATACTCTATATGCAGGAGGAATTGGTGCTGAATAAGGCCGGAGTTCCGGTTGATATGATATACCGGAATGTAAATTCTCATTTTGAGAATAACTTCTTTCGTCGGGAAGATGCGGTCGGTAAGAAGGCAAGTGAATTGTTTCCCGAATCTCTTCCTGAGTTTTTACATTTTACTCAGAAGGCACTGACTGAGAACAGGGCAATCACATTCCCTTATTATTTTAAGAAGATTGATACATTTTATGATGTGGTGCTGAAAGGAACTCGTAATTCTGGGATAATCGATGTATTTTGTATGGATAGTACGGATTTGCATAAAGCACAGCAGAAGCTGAGCACTACAAACAATAAGTTGGCGATGGCACTTGATGTGGCGAATATTGTTCCCTGGAAGTGGGATTTGATAAGCAAAACTATTTTATGTGATATCAACAGGCCGATAGAATTGAGTACAGTGGAAAGTGATGTGCCCGAAGAGCAGTTGGCAGTACCCGATTCACAATACTTCTCGAAGATATACAAAAAGGACCGTAAGAGGGTAGAACAGGCATATCACGATCTGATAGAAGGTAAATCGGATAAAGTGAAAGAGGAGTATAGGGTGGTAAATGTAGAAAACCATGTGCACAAGATAGATTGGGTGGAAGCACAGGCAGCCGTGCAAGAACGTGATGAAGAAGGAAACCCGGTCACACTGATCGGTTCGTCACAGGTCATAACCAATCGTAAGAAGATGGAGTTGGAACTGACTACTGCAAAGAACCGTGCAGAAGAATCCAATCGCCTGAAATCTGCTTTCCTTGCCAATATGAGCCATGAAATCCGTACTCCGCTGAATGCAATTGTCGGTTTTTCGGGAATACTGGCCTCTACGGAAGAAGAACAGGAAAAGCAGGAGTATGTCAGCATTATTGAGAATAATAATGAATTATTGCTACAGCTAATCAGTGATATTCTGGATTTGTCGAAGATAGAAGCAGGAACATTAGAGTTTCATTATTCTAATGTAGAACTGAATAGTGTGATGAAGGAGCTGGAGAGTGTATTGCAGTTGAGGTTAAAATCGGATACTGTTTGTCTGGAGTTTGTACCGTCATTGGATATATGCCCTGTTCATATAGAGAAAAACAGGCTTTCACAATTGTTAATCAATCTGATAACAAATGCGATAAAATTCACATCGGAAGGGAGCGTTCGCTTTGGCTATGAATTGCAGGGAAAAGAGTTATACTTCTATGTGTCCGATACCGGATGCGGTATTCCGAGAGATAAGCAGGAGAGTATTTTCGGGCGTTTTGTGAAGCTGAATAATTTTGCACAGGGAACAGGACTGGGGTTGTCTATCTGTCAGACATTGGTAAATCATATGGGAGGTTGTATTGGCGTTGAATCTGAAGAAGGTAACGGGTCAACTTTTTGGTTTACATTGCCCTATAAGCCTGCGGGACAGGAGGAAATAAGCGAAAAGAAGGAATATCAGCCTATATCTGTGGAAAAGGATAAACTGACTATCCTGATTGCCGAAGATAATGATAGTAATTACAAGCTTTTTGAATCGATTCTGAAGAATGATTATCAGTTGATTCATGCCTGGGATGGACAAGAGGCGGTAGATATGTTTAGAAAAGAAGATCCGCAAATCATCCTGATGGATATCAATATGCCTGTGATGGATGGCTATGAAGCTGCACAGGAAATTCGTAAATATTCGGCTAAAGTACCTATCATCGCTATTACTGCATTTGCATATGCTTCGGATGAACAACGTGTGATGGAAAGTGGTTTCGACGGATATATGCCCAAACCGATTAATGCCCGCCAGTTACGGGCACAGATAAAAGACATAATGCAGAAAAGAATTGTACTATTGTAGCTGAAACTCTTTTCTGCCTAGGTTTAATATCGTTCAGTGGAGAATAAAAGTTGTGGAATGTTTTTATTCCATATAAATCATCTTTTTGGTCATTCCTCCGTCGATAGTAATGTTTTCACCATTGATGAAGTCATTCTCTTCCTGGCTTAAGAACAGGCACATCCGGGCAATATCTTCTGGTTTTCCTACGCGTCCCGAAGGATGTTGTGCATGATCTTCCGGGCGAAGTTGTTCGTAATTATGATTCTGTATCCAACCCGGAGCAATGGAATTGACGGTTATATGCCATTCAGAGAGTGAGAGTGCCAGTGCGTGGGTAAGTGAATAGATGCCACCTTTGGATGCTGCATAAGCTTCACTGCCTGGTTCGCTCATTAAATAACGGGTGGAACAAATATTAATGATTCGTCCGAATGGATTCGAGGAGGTTTGAGCTTTACGGTGGATAGCCAGCAGGCGAGATGTGATAAATGCCGGACGCAGGTTGACAGAGAGTATCTTGTCGAAATCTTCTATGTTTGTTTCGGTAATGGGAGAAAATTCGCTGATACCTGCATTATTGATAATAATATCAATATCGCCCCAGAGCATAAAAATGCGTTGCATGCAATGTTCGAGTGCTTCTTTTTCACTTATATCCACCTGATAAAATGTCGCTCCGGTCTCTTTTGCAGTTTGTTGCCCTGCTGTCTCATTTTTATCGCAGAACGCCACCTGGTAGCTTTCTGCAGTACAAAATGCCATTACAATAGCTTTACCAATCCCTGTGGCACCTCCGGTCACGAATACTCGTTTTTTTTTCTTCTCCATGACTGGCTTAACCTGTTTATTCCGGTTCATTGTACTTGTTGGCTTGCCATATTTCCGGGCTCTCTCCCAAGCTGCTTTTCTTGCTTCGTATTGTTCGTACTGCTTTTCTATATAATTATCTGCCATATCTGTTCTTTCTTCCAATGAGTAAATATAGTAAAGGGGCTTTTAAAGTGTTTCATTCTATTTCAATACGTTGAGAAACTAGTTTCAACCTATTGAGAATTTATTCTCAACATATTGAGAAACTTTTCTCAATATGTTGAAACAGTTGTTTCATATAGGTTGAGAATAAATTTCGTTTTACCATTCATATTGTTCTACGTATTCATCATATACAGGTTCATCCATTATCCCTTTTTTGCGGAATAACTGTCGGATGTATTTTTGTTCAGAGGGAGTGATAAGTTGTTCTTTACGTCTGAAGCGGTAATAAGCATTTCGTCCGAAGTGTTCAAGCATCTGTTGTTTGATGACGACTGCATCACTATGCGGAACTTTATCCAGTAAATGTATGATACCTGATGCATAACGCAATAACTGGTCCACCTTAAAAAAAGAACAGTTTTCTCCACCGTTAATAGTTGCGTATGCCGGATTCACTATGTTGATAGTATCCCGTTTAGATGGGATATGGAGCGCTACCTGATGGCGTAGACAGTCTGCTGCATGTGAGCATTGCTTATTGAGGCAATGAGTGAAGTTACCGGGTACTGAGTTATAATCAAAATTGGTTTTCATATATATTCTTGATAAGTAAATTTATTTGAGTGACTTTCTTAACAAAGGTACTCAAAAGTTCTATAACTACAAAGAACTGACAGAGAATCATTATGAATAAAACGATAGGACTGTGTTATGAAGAACAAAGAGGATACTTAAAAATAAATATCCTCTTTGTTCTTATTATAAAATCAATAATGCCGGAATAATCACTCGCCAAGTTCGGAAAGCAAATCGTATGAGGGAGCGAAAAAGAGTGTCCCTGTTACCGGTGTACTGAAATCCAGCAGGCGGTCGGTATTACCAACAGGACTGCCTATAAACATATTCTCCAGCATTTTCCGGGTAGTACTGAACGTACTGGCGTAACCAATAAAGTAGGTTCCGTATTCTCCTTTTGAGGTATTGGCAAATGGCATATTGGCTCGTACTATTTTCAAATCGTCTCCAATGTTAGTAACTGCATTGTGGGCATTCTCCGGTTTTTCCTCGTCCGACAATTCAACATCATTGAACTTGTGACGGCCGATAACCTTTTCCTGTGCTTCTACCGGGAGTGCATTCCAGGCAATCATGTCATGAATGTACTTTTGTACAAACACGTAACTACCTCCTGCAAAATCTGGATCTTCATTACCAATGGCTGCAAAATAGTAGGGATTTTCGTCTACGGCGGGAGATTCTGTACCATCTACAAAACCGATAATTGCTTTTCCGTCCATGTATCTGAACCCATGAGTTTCGTCAACAGATTCGACAACTCCTTTCAACTTTTCATCAATAATAGAGGCAAATTCAAAGCATAACCCCATTTGTCTGGCTCGGATGTGTAGTAAGATATCTCCTGGAGTAGATACTGCTGTATATTTATCCCCTTTTATTTCTTTGAAGGTACTTAATTCTTTAGGTTTGGCTTTTTCTGGAAATAATTGGCTCCATGCATCAGCTCCGAAACCTATCGTACAACTGAATTGCATATCAGGGAAACGATTACGCATGCTGCGTATCATTGCAGAAAAGTTGGCACATACATCTTTTACTTTTTCGATTGTATCTGCCGAGTGTTTTAGACTGTAGACAATGAATATAGCGTTCTCTCCCGGTCTTGCAGTTACATCTTGCGGGATATTTCCATCAAATGAATTTTGATATGTGTTCATACTTCTTTTTAATTAGTTATTATTATTGTAGTTGATTTTGATACAGTTGTTTTATTAATATAACTCCATAGTTACAAGTTTGTTCTACTTATTGGGTAACTTATAAATCTATAGAACTGTATTTATAATCTTAAAAAATACTATTTTGCTTCACTTATATTGGGTTTTGTAACATAGGTTACTACTTTTAAACTGTGTATCCTGTTATCTTTGCCCAAAAATAAATTAGTTATGGAACAGTTACATGCTCATGAAGTCCTCCATATGATGGAAGGCAACAGTTATTCGGAAATCACTTTAAAAGAAGCCATTATTAATAAGTTTGGCAAAGACCAACATTTTTACGCTTGTTCTGCTGACGATATGAATATTGACGAATTGATAGAATTTCTTAAAAGAAAAGGCAAATTTATGCCTTCTGAAGATGGTTTCACTGTCGATATAAGTAAGGTCTGCGATCATAAATAGTCTTTATTAAAGTAATATTCCAAATATACTTTATATACTTTCGCAATCTTTGAGTCACTGAACTCATGTAATGCAAATATCGGGAAAATTTTGAAATGTACATTGTTTTCCCGGTATTTCTGTATCTATAATTTCATCTTTCATCTTTTTTTAGTAGTTTTGTCCAATCAAGTTAATAATATATTAATGATGAATGAATTGGACAACGGGCAGCAAGAACAATATTCTGAACCCGAAAAGAAAAAGAACACGCAAAAAATCGTAAAAAGAACTTTAGTTACGGTAGGATTGGCATTGGTAGTATATATTGTATATTCTATAGTCCATCTATTTGTCTCGCCCGATCATAATATTCAGCAAATTTATCTTGTTCCGGAGGACGCTGCGTTTATCATTCAATCATCAGCTCCGGTAAACGACTGGGAAAAATTCAGCGGAAGCGAAACATGGAAATGTCTGAAGAAAGCAAAATCTTTTGAAGAGGTCACAAAGAGTGTCGAAATGCTTGATTCAATAGTTAAAAGTAACAAAGTATTGCTGTCACTTGTGGGTAAACGGGATATGCTTATTTCACTCCATAAAGTTCGTGCAACCGACTGGGATTTTCTGATCATATTGGATATGCAGAAAGCATCCAAGATGGATTTATTAAAGGATCAGATTGAAACGGTGCTGGCAATGACGGGTAATACGGTTACTAACCGGCAATATAGTGGCATTAACATTCTCGAAATGCGTGATCCGGATACACGTGATATTTTTTATTGTGCTTTTGTAGATAATCATTTTGTGGCTTCTTATACGTCCGGACTTGTTGAATCGGCCATTGACTCACGTAGTAAACCTAAAATAGGACTCGATCATGCTTTTATTGAAGCAGAAAAGCTGGTTTCCGGTAAAGGACTTATCCGAGTTTTTGTAAACTATGCACATCTGCCACAATTTATGAATATTTATCTGGGAGCCAAAAATGAGTATGTTGATATGTTCAGTAACTCTATGAATTTTGCAGGACTCTTTTTTAATACGGATAAAGACCGGATGGAGGTAAAAGGGTATACATTCCGGAAAGACACAGCCGATCCTTATGTAACTGCTTTACTGAATTCGGGAAGGCACAAAATGAAAGCGCATGAGATTCTGTCTGGGCGAACGGCTCTTTATACTAATATTGGTTTCAATAACCCTGTAACCTTTGTCAAGGAGTTAGAAAACGCCCTTTCTCTCCATGATAAGCAGCTGTATAGTTCTTATGAAAGCTCCCGTAAAAAGATCGAAGGATTATTTGGTATCTCTTTGGAAGAGAATTTTCTGAGTTGGATGTCCGGAGAGTTTGCCATTACCCAATCCGAACCAGGCTTGCTGGGGCACGAACCGGAATTAATTTTGGCTATCAGGGCTAAAAACATGAAAGATGCCCGTAAGAACATGGAGTTTATTGAAAAGAAGATTAAGCGACGTACTCCGGTTAAGATTAAAACGGTTAATTATAAGGATTTTGAAATTAACTATGTGGAAATGAAAGGCTTCTTCCGATTGTTCTTTGGAGGATTATTTGATAAATTTGAAAAGCCATATTATACGTATGTAGATGATTATGTTGTTTTCAGTAACAAGGCTTCATCTTTGCTCTCCTTTGTAGAGGATTACGAACAAAAGAATCTACTGAAAAATAATCCGGGATTTAGAAATGCGTTTTCGTATTTGAGTTCAAATTCTACCATTTTCCTATATACGGATATGCATAAATTCTATTTTCAGTTGAAACCGATGATGAATGCTACTACGTGGAATGAGATACAGGCTAATAAAGATGTTTTGTTTTCGTTTCCTTGCTGGTCTATGCAGATTGTAGGGAATAGCCAATCGGCCTCTTTGCAATATGTGATGGATTATAAACCGTATCAACCCGAAGAAGTTGTTGCAGTTGTCACCGATGAAGAAGATGAAGAAATGAATGAAGATGCTGACACTGAGAAAGAACAGATGAGCGAACTAAAACGTTTTTATGTCGAGAAGTTTGAAGGAAATATCTTGCGGGAATTTTATCCCGACGGTGCATTGAAAAGTGAAGCGGAAGTCAAGGAAGGGAAACGGCATGGGCGTTATCGTGAATATTATGAAAATGGTAAGCTGAAATTCCGGGGGAAATATGCAAATAACCAACCCAAAGGTACATGGAAATATTATACCGAAGAAGGTGAGTTTGAACGTAAAGAGAAATATTGAATGATTTCACCACAAAGTAATACAGAGTTTTAAATTTTTATCGAAACGCAGATTAACGTAGATTTTCGCAAAGGGAAACAAATCAAAGATAAAGAACTACAGTCTTTTAATCTGCGTTCATTTGTGTTAATCCGCGTTTCATCAGATAAATAATACTCTGTGAATTCTATGAAACTTTGTGGTGAGTTTAGTTCATTTCTGATCAAATTAGAGACAGGCCTTAAATAACGCTAGATTATCTTCTTGTGCCGTCATATCCCCACTTAACATAAATGGCTCCCCAGGCAAAACCTGCTCCGAATGCTGTAAAAATCAGATTATCACCTTTTTTGAGTTTATTTTCATAATCCCATATGCAAAGAGGAAGTGTAGCGGCACTTGTATTACCGTAGCGTTCTATATTTACCATAACTTTCTCTTCCGGCATATCCAGGCGTTGTGTAACAGCATTTATTATGCGCTGATTGGCTTGATGTGGGATCACCCAATCGATTTCACCTTTATTCAGGTTGTTTCTTGTAATAATAGCTTCACAGGCATCCGACATATTTGCTACGGCATATTTGAATACCGTACGTCCTTCCTGATAGATATAATGCATATGGTTATCCAGCGTATAGTAGGAGGAGGCACATACGGACCCACCTGCTTTAATATGTAGAAAAGGCAACCCTTTGCCATCTGTTCTCAAAACAGAATCTATAACACCCAGCTCCTCAGTGGTTGGCTCAAGCATAAAGGCGGCTGCACCGTCGGCAAAGATCGGGCAGGTTGCACGATCCGTATAATCTACTATCGACGACATTTTATCAGCTCCTACTATAATAACCTTTTTGTATATTCCTGAACGTATAAAATTCGCTCCGGTTTCCAATGCATAAAGGAATCCGCTGCAAACAGCCTGTACATCAAAGGCAAAAGCATTTTTTAATTCCAGTTTATCACATAATATGGAGGCGGTTGAAGGTAAACGATAATCAGGAGTGGTAGTAGCTACAATTACCAGATCAATATCATCCGGGTGAGATTGGGTACGTTGCATCAATTGTTTTGCAGCTTTGCGAGCCATATATGAAGTTCCAAGTCCTTCTTCTCTTAATATATGCCTTTCTTTTATACCAATACGTCCCATAATCCATTCGTCGGTAGTATCTACCATCTTAGAAATTTCATCATTAGTTAAGATATAATCAGGCACATATCCTCCGACTCCTGTGATTACTGCGTTTATTTTCTGCATCGGTTTTATTGTTTAGTAGGTTTTGAATAGTTTTGCTCATTTTGAGAACTAAAAATAAGGGCGTAAATATACAGAAAAGAGGAGGATTTCCAATAGTAGTCCAATAAACGCTTTGTTCTTTTATCATTGCGAAGGAAACTTTGGGCAAATTTTAACTAAATAGCTGAGGCTGCTTATTTTTGTTTCGTTGCATCCTATTTGTATCGCTATAATTGCCGGATATAGTTTCTTTCCGGTTCATCTTCCTTGGTTGTATGATGATGGATATAGAATCATATTCGGTAAGATTGTAATCTTTTACTAAATGTTATCTGATTGGAAATAGTGGTGGTATGATAGTTGAAAGTGAGTGATCTATTTGATGTTATTGACTGTGATATAAGGTCGGTGTTTTACTGTGAAATCACTATCTTTGCAATGGAATGGAACTATTAATTAATGAAAAGGATATTATGCTTACCTACACATACGTTGAACATGGAAAATTTGAATTGCGGGAGAAGCCAAAACCGGAAATAATAAATTCACGGGATGCAATCATACGAGTGACTCTTGGCAGCATTTGTACCAGTGACCTCCATATCAAACATGGTAGTGTGCCGCGTGCCATCCCTGGAACAACAGTTGGGCACGAGATGGTGGGTGTCGTAGAGGAGGTGGGGGTTGATGTCACTTTAGTCAAGCCCGGCGATAGAGTAACTGTGAATGTCGAGACTTTCTGCGGAGAATGTTTCTTTTGCAAGCGGGGATATGTTAACAATTGCACCGACTCCAATGGTGGTTGGGCTTTAGGTTGCCGCATTGACGGCGGTCAGGCAGAATATGTCAGAATTCCTTATGCAGACCAAGGGCTAAACCGTATTCCTGATACAGTCAGTGATGAACAGGCTTTGTTTGTTGGCGATGTGCTTGCAACAGGTTTTTGGGCAACCCGTATCTCAGAGATTTCCGAGGACGATACTGTTCTTATCATTGGCGCCGGTCCTACCGGAATCTGTACATTATTGTGTGTGATGTTGAAGAAGCCGCGGCGTATTATTGTCTGTGAAAAGTCTCCGGAAAGAATCCGGTTCGTGCGTGAACATTATCCTGATGTGTTGGTAGTGGAATCAGAAAACTGCAAAGACTTTGTGATTCAAAACAGTGACCATGGTGGTGCTGATGTTGTATTAGAGGTAGCTGGTAGTGAAGATACTTTCCGCTTGGCGTGGGAGTGTGCCCGTCCCAATGCCATTGTTACTATCGTAGCTCTCTATGATAAACCTCAACTTCTTCCTTTGCCCGATATATATGGCAAGAACTTGATTATTAAAACAGGTGGAGTGGATGGCTGCGACTGTGCCGAGATTCTTAATCTGATTGAGGAAGGTAAGATAGATACAACCTCTCTTATTACGCACAGATTTCCGTTGAAGGAGATTGAGGAAGCCTATCGTATATTTGAAAATAAGTTGGACGGAGTTATTAAGGTAGCCATTTATAAATGAATCGTTTTGTGAATGAAGCGATTGCATGTTTAATTCAAAATTATAAGCAATAGTATGCCTGTTATCGAAATATCATCTTTATCTCATCCGGGAGTTGAGGTATTCAGCACTCTTACTGAAACTCAGTTACGCAATCGTACCGAGCCTGATAAGGGGATTTTTATAGTTGAAAGTCCGAAGGTTATCAAGCGAGCTTTGGATACCGGCTATGAACCTTTAGCCATTTTGTGTGAACACAAACATATTGTCGGTGATGCTGCTGAAATTATTGAGCGTTGTGATAATGTGCCTGTCTATACCGGTAGCAGAGAATTGCTTGCTACGCTGACCGGTTATGTCCTGACACGTGGCGTTCTCTGTGCCATGCGCCGCCCTGCTCCACGTAGTATGGAAGAGGTATGCCGGGAAGCCCGGCGTATTGTTGTAATTGACAGTGTTGTCGATGCAGCTAACATTGGTGCTATCTTCCGTTCGGCAGCCGCTCTTGGAATTGATGCTGTATTACTAACGCGTAATTCCTGCGACCCGTTGAACCGCCGTGTGGTCAGGGTGTCTATGGGAGCCGTCTTCTTTGTGCCATGGACTTGGATGGATGGTCCTCTCAGTGACTTGGGAAAATGGGGCTTCCGTACGGCTGCTATGGCGCTCACGGATAACTCTATCTCCATTGATAACCCTGTCTTGATGAGTGAATCCAAATTGGCTATCGTGATGGGTAACGAAGGGGAGGGGCTTTCGAGTGAAACGATTGCTGAGGCTGACTACGTAGTTCGTATCCCCATGGCGCGTGGTGTTGATTCGCTCAATGTAGCCGCTGCGGCTGCTGTAGCTTTCTGGCAGCTTCGTGCTTCACAATTTTGAGATTAGTACATTCCAAAGTTATCTCTGATTATTTGCTGATGATACAAATTATTACTATTGCAAATAGGATAGTAATCAAATAGCTATACTTTGCTGATTGCCTTTCTTATAAGAGGGGAATAGATTATTTTACGGTGAAATTAGTCACCTGAATATAGCTGTCGAATAACTCATTGGTAGTGATTATTGCTATATATTAATAGGTTACATTACAAAAATGTGACCACATATAAAGTGATCGTATTTTTATGACCACTGATCTAATTTCTATGCTGATATTTTGTTTGGATTTAATAGTATTTATCAATTCCTCCGAAGCCTGTGATTCTTTTATTATCTTTCGTCTTGTCGATGAAGTTGTGTAATCGCCTTTCAAATTCTTCCGGTCGTTTTCTTGCGGCTTCAATGTATGCAATACGAATACGTTTGTATGCATCGGAAAAGCGTTGATAATTTTGCCATAATCCTTTATCTTCTCTCAGCTTGTCCATTATATCATTGGGAAATATAAATGGTTCGGATAATGCCTTTCGTATCTTATCCTCAAATTTGGGATGTATCATCCTGTTTTCCATCAACCACCTGAGTCTCTCTTTGTTGGCTTGTGAGTATGTACTTTTAGGATTTCGAGGCGTGAAATGCTGAATTTTATGCTCTTTGTCAAGCGACTTTATTGTACTGTCAATCCACTCGAAACAAAGGGCTTCTTCAACAGCATCATTGTATGTAACACTTTTTTTGCCTGAAGATTTACTGGGAAATACAAACCATATTTCATTGGCAGTTTCAAAATTTTCAGCAAGCCATATTCGCCAATCTTCTCGATTCTCAAAATACTTTATTTTATTCTCTGCTGTCATAACAAGGAATATGTGATAATGTAGTCGGTTTCTTAGCTGTCATATAATCAATAGTAATCTATGCTAATCGTTAGTAATCACCACCTATTTCCCGATGCAGCATATTCGCACTATTAATTGTCAGCGTTTTGCTCTTTTAAACGGTACAAGCCTTATTTTTACAATTACATTGAAAGTACCGGGAAATTCAATGTGCTGGTTTTCATACTTTTCGATATACGTGTTGTACCGCATTTTTTCAGTCCATTTGCGGAAGTTTCCAATCAATTTTAGAGGGTTGATTTAGTGGGTGTTTCCGCATTGGGGTTACAAATGCTTTGCAGAGGCAAATGTATGAAAAATAAAGCAAATGCTTCAAAGAAAGTGAAGAACTTTTGTACAAGCATACTTCATATTTGATTATTTGTAGTGCTTTTGTACAGTTTAGTCTATCGTAAATACTTTTGTCATGTATTATTTACAGGGAGTTAACACGGTATCCTACTGAGATTATCATTTCAAGATTATAGTAATCAATCTTTCGTTCTACCTCTTGTCTCCCTCTTTTTGAACTGTTACAAATATTTCCCAATATCCCGACTTATTAGAGCCAATATGTTTAATTAAGTCTTTCTCCTTTAATATAGACATAATACGTTCACCCTGCCGTAAGGAAAGTGAGAGAGAGTCTGCTACCTCTTTTACTGTTATCCGATTATTAATTCGAATAAGTTCTAATGTGCGCTATTCGTTTATACCGACATTTTAGAGTAATTCATATAAGAACGTTCTCCGGTACCAGCTGTGACATTTGATAAATGTAGAACTCCATTTACTGATGAAAATTCACCCAAAGCTGTTTAAACGATTGTTCCTGTATTCTTTAAAACGATATGAAGATAGCTTCTTAAACATCTCCGCAGAAAATATCGCTATGGTTCTTTACAAAGGCAATAGATTGTTCGTATGGATCCACTAACCGAACAACTTATGGAAGCTTCATTCTTATTACCCGACACCAAGAAAAACTATCTAGCGGAATACTGTTAACGTAGAAATAGACTCAAGGATATGAAGTAAGAATTTTGAAATTCTATTCTCTTACTTGCCGATAGCTTCCATCTTTTTAATACGATAATAGAGAAAAGGGATCATTTAGTAATTAAACAATCCCTTTTATTGTGTAACACATTAAGCGTACTGGATGAGTTTCCATGTTACAGCTCTTCCTCCGTATGGAGGCATAGTGTTACCTTTGGCTATAGGAGCGGTTGTTGAAGGTGTTCCAACCACTTGCCATACGCCACTCTCAGGACATTTTTGCCCTGTAGATGCGGTAGTACCAATTGGTGCTCTCATATCATTCAAGTTTTAATAACCCCAAATTTTCCAGAAAGGATCACTCTGTTCATTATTTACAGGTATAATGAAAACCTGTTTTCTCCGTTGGTGCATTGTTTACCGTTTATGGCAACTTGGACAGCAATAGTAGCAACCATCTACATTAGAGTAATACTCTTTTGCTTTTTTAACTGCATCCGCACAGTTTGAAAAATAACCTAGTCCAATTAGATTTGAACTGTGAGGTAAATAACTACATGTGCTTTTGTGCACCTCATGCTCACCCGTTGATTGAGCATTCTTGTTTACGTAATAATAATCCATAAAATGAAAGAATTAGATGAATCAACCTGCTTGTGTTAAGGGTAGTCTGCACGGCTGATATAAGCAAACTACTTATTTGAAAATCCTGAACTATTGATTTGATACAAAGATATATTGCTGTTGTGCATTCTATCTGCACAGATTACTTTTTCTGAATAATATCTTCGACTCTAAACTCAAAAACATACTCATTCTTTACATCTTGAATGATTATAGGGAATAATATGCGGACAGTTTTACCAATGAAAAGTTGTTTTGGCTCCTCAATATTATTTTTGTCAATAGGGAAATTGAATAATTTGCCTTTGCGCCATCCACCATACTGTCCGTTGACGTAATATACATTATCGTTCGGTATCACAATATCACTAAGTGACGATCCACATTATATCAATGTAGGCATCCTCGTACTTGTAGTTGTTTTTTTCTTCTACGTCAAGTTTAATAATTTTAGTATCTCCATACTGTGTTTTTGCATCAGCAGGAGCCTCCACGTTGGATAGTCCGACATTATAAGTCAAATATGGACCAAATGTACACGATGTTATAGAGACAGCGGCAATTAGAGAGAGTAGAATCTTTTTCATATCACCGTTTAAATGATTAATAATTTCACAACAAAGGTGATATGGATGAATTCATTCAATCTGCATAATAAAAAAAGAGCTCAAGAAAACTTGAACTCTTTAGCTATGTACTACTTGAGAATACTAATATCCAGCAACCTCTATATCTGTTGCACTCACCATTGCAGCATAGACATACATTGCAGCAATTGCATGTAAAGCAGGTGATAACTCACCTGATTTTAAAATTGGAGCTTGATGTGCCTGGTCATTTCGCCATTGATAAAGTAAGTTATAGAATGTACTCATATTAGCCAGTTTAGGGTCCTTATTTTTATACAATCGTTGAATATCTGGGAATTGATATACTACATTTACTAAACCTGTTGATGTCTTATCGGATACAAGTTCTTTTCCTTCTTTCATATAATATATTTTGCGCAACAGTGCTTCGTACTTAGTGACCAATGTCTGAAAATATATCTGTAAATCAATATCTCTATTCTCTGCACGATATAGATTATTGAAAGTCTCTTTTACTATTTCATTGAGTCCGTCAAGACTTTCAATCGTTGTAGCATTAAATATCTTAAAGAGCCAATCTATAACTTCTTCAAGATCACGATAGGTTACTCCTGCCAGCTCTTCAAATTCCCCGATAAGATTGTCGTACATCAATTGTTTGAGAACTACTTCGTCGTAACTAAGTCTATTTGATTTGGTTGTTGCCGCAGCAAGGAACTCAAATGCCTTTCTGAAGAAAGTTTCTGAAAAAGCCTGATTACCAGACATAACCTCCATAAGACTAACATATTCATTGATTTTATCCCAACCTTTAGCTGTAAACTTGTCTTTCACAAGTTCAATTAACACATCAACTGTATTTTGAGCACTGAAGGCTTTTTGAATATCCTCATCTTGAAGTACCTCAAGCAACAAAGAGTATATCAACTTATCATTCTCTTGTAGAAAACCTGCATACGGTTCGTTGATCTCTTTGAGCAAATCTTGTAATGTTCCGAGCGTTCCCGGTTTAGGTGCATTTACTCGTCCATCTCCGCCTGATTTTAAGTTACCATCCTCTTTATCAAGCAGAATAGTTCCACTAGCTGACTCCTCTATCTTGAATTTATCGAGATTGATACGGTTTAGTATATCAAGAGGGAGAGTTTCTTTAGTGTATGGCAAGAACTTATATAGCAGTTTACAGAACAGGTAATATTTTTCTAATTGAGGATCGATAAATGTCATTAATTGCGAAAGGAATGTATATTGACGCACATATCGATCAACAAGCTTACGAAACTTCACTTTCTCTTCGTTCTCCATGGGATCAACACGCTCTTCAATAATAGTTCTGAATAGTGGTGAAAGCACTTCTGGCTTTTGCGATTTATCTATCAATACCTCTATTGCTTCGTTAAGTTGTTTTTCCGTAAAGACTTTGTATTTATCTATTTCTGATTTAAAATCATAGAGCTTTTGCGTATCAATAGGCTCGCTCAAACGTGTTGTTTGATAGTATGGTTGGAATGACTTCTGAATCTCCTCCTGTTCATTCACAAAGTCGATAACCATAGTGTCCTGTTTCCATTCGGCACAGCGGTTAAGTCGGCTCAGCGTCTGAATTGCTTGCACCCCACCTAGTTGCTTATCAACATACATTGTATGCAATAGAGGTTGGTCGAATCCTGTTTGGAATTTATTGGCTACGATAAGTATTCTGCATTTATCGTCATTGAATTTATCACGTATTGCAGCATCCTTGATACCGAAGCCATTCATGTTCTCTTCGGTATATGTATGGGCGTTTATTTCAACGCTGCCAGAAAATGCCACGAGAGTAGATATTAGATTTCCATACTTCTCTGCGATGATTTTATCTATTACCTGTTTGTATCTTACCGCATTGGCGCGAGAACTTGTGACAACCATCGCTTTTGCTCTTCCGTTTATTTTGTGAATAGTCTTATTCATAAAGTGAGTAAGCATCATATCGGCTTTATATGAGATAGTATATGGATGGTCGTTTACATGCTGCATCAAAAGCTTCATAGCTTTTTTCTTATCATATTCCTCGTCGTTCTCATCTTCCATCTGTTTTCCTACAATCTCAAACATAGATTTGAAGGTGGTGTAGTTCTCCAGAACATCCAATATAAACCCTTCATCAATAGCTTGACGCATTGAGTAAATATCAAATGCCTCTCCATTGTGTCCAAATAGAGCCAATGTCTGTTTTTTCGGAGTAGCAGTAAAGGCAAAATAAGAAATGTGATCCATTTGTCCACGTGCTGCTTGAATTTCAGCTAACAAGCGATCGGTATCGTTCTCTATCTCCGCATCATTCTCCTCTACAATTGTTTGCAGAAGTTCTTTGTCTGTGAGTGTAATTTTCACGTCTTTAGCGTTTTCGCCATTTTGCGAGCTGTGCGCCTCGTCAATGATAACTGCAAAACGTTTACCTTTGAGTTCACCAAGGTGCTTGCGAACATTTGCAAACTTTTGAATCGTGGTGATTATGATACGGTTCCCATTCTCAAGTGCCGTCGCAAGTTTTGAAGAGCCGCTTTTTACCGATTTTACCACTCCGGCAACAGTTGCAAAATCCTCTATCTCGTCGGCGATTGCCTTGTCGAGGATAATTCGGTCCGTTACCACTATAATACTGTCAAAAGAGGGCTTATCTTCTACATCAAACAGGTCGCTAAGTTGATGAGCAAGCCACGCAATACTTTTCGACTTGCCTGAACCTGCACTGTGTTGCACGAGATAGCTCTCGCCATTACCTTTCTCTTTAATGTCGGCAATGATTCTGCGAACACAACGCAACTGATGGTAACGAGGGAAGATGGTTACTCTCTCTCGTGTTTTACTTTTTCTGGGGATATACTGCTTGATAAAATCTTGAATGATATTGAGCAGACTATCTGCCTGAAATATATCTTCCCACATATAACTCGTTGCGTATTTGCCTTCGATAATAGGGTTGTCGGTGTTGATGTTAAAGGGCAAGAACATCGTATTCTCTCCACACAGTTTTGTAGTCATCATTACACGATTGTTATCTGCTACAAAATGCACCAAGCAACTTTTTAACATTCTGTTGTTAGGGTCTCTATGGTTGCGGTATTGCTCCATACCATTGACAATGTTTTGTCCCGTACCTTCGTTTTTGAGTTCGCAAGTGATAAACGGAATGCCATTAATGAGTATCGCCAAGTCAAGCTCATTACCTTTGTCTTTTGTAGCGGTAGAGTACCGCATTTGACGCACAACAGAGAAGCAGTTCTTATTGTATAGAGCCACAAATGGCGTGTTACGTTTCTGGTCGGGCTTGAATTGTAGCAGCTTAATTTTTATGCCTTGTAGCGTAAATCCGTCACGGAGCGTTTTGAGCATTCCGTTATTGTCTACCTGATGGTTATATTCACGAATCACCTGATCAAGAGCTTCCGTCCCAAATCGTTTTGAGAGCTTTGCCCACGTTTCCGGTTGCCCCTCTTCGATAAATTGACGGAGCATCACGGGGTCACACATTCGGTTGATGTCAAAATCAGCCGATGTACGGAGATTATATAGTGGACTTGAGGCAAGGTGAGCCGCAATAACATCTTCAAACACCGTCTCTGTCGGGTTGTTTATCATATAGTTACTTTGAGTCATAATATATATCGTTTAGAGGGTTCTTTATCTGTTAGTTGCTTTTGGGTGTAGGTATTTCGATGCCTCTAACATCTATCTTGCCTGTTACCACTTCTGTAATGAGTGCTTGTCTGTACTCTTTGAGTTTATCTATTTGCACTTTGAATTTATCGATGGTGCTATCTATCTCCTCTGTTTTTTTATCAAGGTACTCTGCAATTTGTTGCTGTTCGGAAAGACTTGGGATAATGAATGGCATATTCTCAAAAACATTCTGATATAAATGTAGAATAGTTGTTCCTGTGCTTGTATAATTATTAAACTCTTTTAATAACGAGGATTCTAACAACCAATACAAATATGACTGTTCAAATAATGCTTTTGTTTGTTTCATCACAAATATTCCACTATTCAAACAAGATGGTTTGTCCATATTACTTACCTTTGCAATCTTTCCTATTGTACCATCTTTTGTTATTAATAAATCACCATTAGATAATTGAATGTATGGATCCTCATCATATCTCTCTTTGCTAATCTGATAGCATTTAGTCCAATCAATTATTGCTGAATGGAAATCCTGCCCTGTCACTAAATATGCATAGCTTATTTGCTCAAACTCCTCTGACCTCAACCCTTTCCATCCAATGCGTCCTTTGAGAGAACAAGCATTCTTCAATCTGCAAATCTCCCAATGTTCTGGGATTTGCCCTATCCAGTCAATACCACTATCTTTTAGCGGAGCGTTGGGGTTGAGCCCACGAGTTACAGCACGGCTAATAACCGATGTACGCAATTCGTCAAGCAACTTAATCTGCCGCTCACGCACCTCCACAATCCTATCAACCTCCCCACACTTCCAATCCAAATACTTCGCTATCTGCTCTTGTTCTGAAATATTAGCTAATGGTATTCTAATCTTTTTAAGTATATCAAAAGGTGGAATATTCTTCATTGCCGATCCATTACTGCTTTGTTCAGATTCTACTCTCAATAGTATATCAAATATATATAAGAAAAAAGACAAATTGACATAGCGACAATCCATCCTCATTCTCATTAAGGCTTGATTTATTATTCCTTTTTCGATATTGGAAGGGAGTACGAATAACTCACCTATCGTTCCTGCACAACTCACAATGATATCATTAGCACATACTTCAAAGCCTTTCATGTTATTTTCAAAATACTCTTTGGAAATATAAGAAGCCCCTATGATTGCACTTTTTTTTATCGCATTTTGTTGCTCATATACTTTTATAGCATCATCTGATTTGTCAATAAATGAATCTACTTTCAATGCACTACCAAAAGGTCCTTTTCTGTATTTGCCAATATCGTTAAGTCTTTTTACGCTCCAGTGCTCCGGTATCTCCCCAATCCAAGCGATACCGCTATCTTTATATTTTTCATAACGCTTCGCCATAACTTATGCCTCTAAAATATGTTGCAACGCACCGTCCATATCCTCTTCTAACATCATTATCTCACTCAAAATTTCCTCTACACTACGTAGGGGTTTATAGACATAAAATAGTTTGGTAAACGGAAACTCGCAACCGATCTTATCTTTCTCTCGATCCATCCATGCATCGGGTGCGAACTTCAATACTTCGCGCTTGAAATATTCCTCAATATCAACTTTCAACGGAATGCTCTCTGTATCTCTCAAATCCGTATCAGGCACAAAACCAGACTCCGTATCAAACGGATTTGCAGTAACCTCCGGCATAGTCTCATCCGTAGTACCTAGTATAGAGCGGAGCTTTTTAATAAGAGCAGCTGTTAGCTTCAACTTACTGTTCTTCTTCAACCACTGAAAGAAAGCCGAGTCAGAAAGAACCTCCTTTAGATTAGCCTTACGAACCGCTTTTTCTACAGATTCAATTTTCTCTTTGTCAGCACTCGACAACTTTGGATTAGTAAGTTCTGCTTCAATCTTCTCTAATAAATTATCATATTTCAAACGCAATGGACGCTCCACGGTCACTTTGGTATATATAAAATCCTCCATATTCATCACCTTTGCAATCTCAATGGTTTCGGTCTCTTCACCTCGTTTGAATACTCGACTACAAGCCTCATAGCCACTGTAAATCTTAACAATGTCCTCCATTCCCAATTCATTAATCTCATATCGTTTCTTGCCCAAGCTACGAGACAATGGTGATATATATTCAGGTTGATTGGCATTGATTAAAAGCACCTTCCCGATGTGTGATGCTGGTTTGTTGTTATCTAATATCCACATATAGGTAGTGATGTCCGTTCCGTAGAAAAGATTCTTAGGTAGAGCCACAATGCAATCCAATAAATCACGGTCAAGCAGCATCTTGCGGATATTACTCCAGCCACTACCCGCATCGCCATTAAACAGCGGAGAGCCATTCAAAACAATCCCGATACGTGACCCACCTTCGTCCATCTTGCTAATCATATGCATCAAAAACAACAATGAACCATCGCTCGTATCTGGCAGTCCTGCTGAGAAACGACCATCAGCACTTTCCGCCTCATTTTCTACATACGCTTTATCCTTTTTCCAATCAACGCCAAATGGAGGATTTGTAATCATATAGCTAAACTTCTTACCAATTAGATGGTCATTTGATATAGTATTACCTTGCTTTACGTTATCGGCATTCTCGCCCTTCATTAACACATCCGACTTACAAATCGCATAGGTCTGCTCGTTTATCTCCTGCCCATAGATATAAACTTTCATATCATTACGCCCAGAGACCTGCTGCATATAATCTTTAGCAACAGTGAGCATACCGCCCGTTCCACAACAAGGATCATATATCGAGAAGTGCTTGCCCGGACTTTTCAAATCATTCTCTTCACCACAGAAAATCAAACTTACCAGCAATTTGACAATCTCACGAGGCGTGTAGTACTGTCCCGCTGTCTCGTTTGTACTCTCTTTTGACATACGGATAATTATCTCGAAGATAGTACCCATAGTATGGTTGTCTACCTTATCGGGATGCAAGTCAGCTTTAGTAACAAACTCTTGAGCAACATTGAAGAGAAGATTTTTACGGAGCAATGTTTCGTAGATAGGAGAGAGTCCTTTCTCTTTACCTCCGGTGAAGTTGTAGAGAATATCCTTTACATTTTCGCTAAATCCTTCAAGGTATGTTTTGAAGTTATCTCCCAAAGCTTTAGGGTTGGCGAGTATATTTGCCAAGCTAAATCCAGAAATATTATAAAAGCTAACACCTTTGGGCTTAAGTATATTAGATAGCATAGTGTGATACTTTTCAATATCCTCTTTTTCGTATTTTTTGATATTGTTTGGCAGTGTGTCAATGACTTGTTTAACAATATCTTTATTAACATCCATTACACAATCCAAACGGCGTAACAGCGTAAAAGGTAAAATTACCTCATCAACATTCTTGTCATTATAATCATCTCGGATAATCTCCTTGATGTTCCATATCATTTGTGCTAATTCTTGTGGAGTCATATTTATTTCTATTTATTTTCTGCAAAGTTAATTATTTGTTGTGCATTGCAACTGCATAGCTACTCAAATTTGCGTATTATTCTCGTTGCTACACGTATATCTTCTTCCTCATCAGAATCTCTTTTCTTCTTTTTTTGAACTTCATACTCTACGATAAGAAGTTTGCTTGTATCTAATCCTAAAAGGTTATATAACAGCTTAGGTTGAATACCACAATTTTCTTTGGAGTCTTTTGAGCCTTCGGGTTTGAGAAATGCCAATCCACTTTGGGTTATATTTGTAATCTTGCCTGTAAGTTGAGTACCACTTTGAGCAATCTCTCTCCAATGCGACCTATTCGTTGTGTTGTCACTATTTCTATTCGCATATTCCTTATACCATATTAAAATATCACATAGCATAAAGGTTAAGCTATATAGCAGATAAGGTGTATTGACTTGCTCCCAGTATGCTTGAAGATTAATGAGTTCTTTTTCATCTGGTTCAGCAGTATGTGAAGCACCTCCTGTTATCTCTAATATACTTTTTACATTAGCTGCTATTATTTTGGGAAAATGAGGAATATCGCAATAAACATCAAGATATTTGGTAGGTTTGCCTGCCATAAATAAACTTGATTCTGTGAGGTTAACCTTTCTCTTCTCATCAATGCACTTGTCGTGTAATAATCCCCTTTTGTTTGCATCACGAAACATCCACTCCAAAATAAGTCTCAGTTGGGTATAATAAGTTTGATGATCAAGGTGCTTATGGCCGTGGAGCGTTAGTAAGATATCGAATAGCTGCTCTTTCCCTTGAATGTTATCATCAAAAGCACTCAAAACATTGCTATATTTATTCTTTAACTGCCAAGCAGACTTTTCGCTCACCGCATTCTTAATGTCATTAATAAGTTTCTCGTTATGCTCAGATTTGATGTAAAGGATGTCAGCATATTCTCTTTGACAATCTTCTTCTGCGAGCATAGCACGAATATCGCTCTCTTTTTTGGTAACATTCTCCTGTCCTGAAAAGACAAACCACGGCTCATCTTTGTATCCTTTAAGAATTCGCCTCACGGCCGTTTGAAACCCAGAATCACGACCGTTGGTATCAAGCACATCTAATACAATTGCATCCCATTCCTCACTCTCAATTTTATCAAGAAATTCATCCTTAGTGTAACATTTAATCAATCTAAAATGCTTTTCCATTCTGATAAACGTTGATTTGAGCGCTTCTGAATCAAACTCATCATCAAGCCATAAAACTTTTATCTCCATAATCTAAACATTTTTAATTGAGATTAAAATACCTGTTGCAAAAACACTCGTATCGTCAGTTATCCAGCTTATATCAGCTCCTAAAGCAATGCAAATCTGTTTTGCCCTAAATAACCCCTTACCAGTATTCCCACTCTTGCCATATTTATATCCTTCTGAGAATGATAACTCTTCATTAAAATCTTTGTCTAAACGTATTCCGTCATTTAGAATCTGAATATAAATGCCATCACCATCTTCTCCATATCGAATATCAACACTACCATGAGTGCGACCAATGAAAGCATGACGCTCAGCATTCTCAATTACAATGTCTATCAGCTCTTTCAAACTACTCTCTGACGATACTATTTCTCGTTCTAAATCAGTTATTGAGCCATCACTTCTAATTTCAACTACTAAATTTAGATTAGGGTTCTTGCCTATATATTTATATGATTGAATAAAATTGATAAACGGGAAAGGCTTGCTTTTTCCAATATCAAGTTGTGAAGTTAGATCTTTGAAAAGGTTTTTCACATCTGCAATCTGCCTTTCAAAATTATTCAGCAACTCCTCAACCGTATAATTTGGCGTAATTTTGTGATTTAGAGTAATAGCACCTGACGTCTTAAACTCATCTCTTAGTAAGACTAAGTTGTCTTGCATACCCGAAAAGTAAGGATTAATTCGATGCTTACGAAGGTTTATTAACCTAAATAACTCCTGCTCTCGCATCTTTATTATCTCCTCTAATCCATGCTCTTTAATTTTTGCATTTTTATCAGCGAGAGTGAGGCTTTCAATAATTGCTCTTTCTTGAGACAGTACCTCTCCCTGAGAAGATAGAGATGGGATGGCAATTTTCAGATTAAGAATATCCTTACGTTGAAAATTAGGAATAACCGCTCCTTTATGCAATCTGTCGGATTTGAGAGATAGCTCATAAGCCAAGTATGGAATATAAACCTTTGTCGAGTCTACACTAAGAGCCATGATGTTAGGGCTAATATAAATAGGATTAGTCGGTGATGCCTCAATGTATGTGGGTTTTAAGAATCGGACCTTTGAAATCAATAATACAGGAGATGTGATACGTCTAAAGTTTGATTTTAATTCTCCAAATGGCAGATTGTCTATTTCGACTGTACTATAAAGTCCGTCTGATGACAAATCTCCAATATTGACAAAATGTCCTTCACTGCTATCATGCCTATTCCCAGTGTGAATACTAGTGAGATCTTTTAATGGTATTGCTTCATATCCCTCATGTATAGTATCTGCAATTTCAAAATAACGTGATGGGGTTAGGTCGCATCCTTGCTCAGATACGTCAACATTATTCACCAAGCGAATATTTTCACTATTCCTGTGCTTACGCTGTTCAACAATCTGTTCCCAGTCGAGAATATTACCTTTCCCTCTTTTAGTATAACATTCTGAAGCATCAATAAATCTAATTTGATTTTGGCTACTCTTAGATAAAACTACTATGGCTGTGCTGATAGCAGTAGCATTAAAAATATTTGCAGGCAACTGTATCACCTCTCGTACTAGTCCATTTTCAATAAAATACTGACGGAAGCCACGCGCAGCATAAGTGGTGTCAGAAAGAAAACTACTTGGGACAACTCCAATTACTACTCCATCTTCTTTGATGCTTGTAATAGCCCGTGAAAAATAGAGCGTTTCCACTGTTTTATGATGAAAGCCTAAATCTTCCCAATAAAGGATAGACTCCTGTTCTTTACTCAGAAGCATTTTGAATGAAGGTGTTGCGACAACTGCATCAAACTTTCTATTTTCTCCCGCCCACTTCAATATTGAGTCTTCACATGTATAATCATAGTAGATATCATTCATAAACATTCTTAGCTTACCAATTATCCATGTATCATGGTTTAACTCTTGTGAAGTATAGCAAACATCTTTGTTGTCCAGCTGATACGATCCAACACCTGCAAAAGGATTGTACACATACTTGACATTATTTTCTTTTAGAATGGACGAAACAAGATGAGTTAGCTCCTTAGGTTGGAAAAACACATCTCGTTTCCGTTCCTCCTGTGAAGCGTATATAGCAATAACCTCCTCAAATAACCTTGCATGATCTATGTTATGAATACTATCCATAACTCTTACGATTGCTAGCACAGTGCTATTCAAAGGAACCATACCACACACATCATATAGTCTAATTGTAGTATCATGATCAAGTTGTATAGTTTCATTATAGATATAATCAAATTTAGCTATATCTATATAGTCAAAAAGCCGTCCCTTTTTTGACAGAGCTATAAAAAAACCTAATGTAGCAATGACATTACTACCACTCATATACAAACTCTGTATGAGGTGCATTGCTATATTTCTGTACTCTTTTTCTCTAATCTCAAGGTCCATAACAAATAAAATATTAAATTAAACAACTTTTTCAGGGCAAAGATTATGCATCGCCGTGCGGTGTATCTGCACAACTAATATTCTTTTCAATAATCTTTCTTGCACGTGAAGAAATTGTCTCTCGAAGTGATTCTGGCTCAAGTATCTCTACACTATCTGCAAAACCAAGCAAAAGGGTTTCAAACTCATAGTTTAGTATTAACTTTAACTCAATTACAGCATATTCTTCATTTTTTTCCTTTACTGTCTGTGTGGGATGTATCGGCTTAGATTCAATATAGCTGTATCTAGCTTTATCAATTTTAAGGCGTATTTTTTCTATTGATTTGTTATTTGGGACAGTAACTCCAATTACATCGTCAAAATACTCTACAAAATCTATATCCTTGTTTTCTATATACTCTACTTGATGCATAGGTTCGAAACCAACAATACGGTCAATGGCCATATTCATCAACTTGTTTTGTCCTTCTAGCTGGCTAATCCCGAACAGAAACCATCTGTTATTGTATTGCTTCAGAAAATATGGATGAATCTCATATTGTTGAGACTCACCAAATGATGCTTTATATTCAATTTTAAGCACTTGCTTGTTGATTATTGCATTAAAAAGCGCCGTAAAATGTTCTATTCCTCTCAGATATGGGTTTTGTTCAAAACTAACAACGCTGGCTACATTCGCTTTCAGTTTGAAAGTATCTTCGAAACGAGCCAAAACCTCTTCCATCCAATCAAATTGCGGCAACCCTTTGAAGCGGTTCAACATCATTATAGTATCTTTTAGTTGTTCGGCTTCAGTTAGGCTTAGAGGTTGTTTGTTTATGGAGAAATTTTTATCTGAATAACGGTAATATTTCTTTTTTCCATCTTTTATTTTGTCTAACTCAATAGAATACCCGGCCTCACTCTCCATAAATTTAATATCATCGAATAGTTGGCGACGTTCTATGCCATCTTCCTTCCCTGTAAAGTCATATATAGCATCATTACAGGCTTCAATTAGGTCTTTGATGTAGAATCGACGTGCAAAATTGCTAAAGCATCTATCTAAGGCTTGATATCTAATTACAGCATGCTTATTTGTAGCCATATCTATTTCTTTTTTTATCATCAATTAATTCCTTCACGTCCACACCAAGTATTTTAGCAATTTCGAAGAGTTGCTCCAAACTGGGTTGGCGGCGGTTGCAAACATACGCATTGGTCTGACTGAAACTTTTGCCGATTTTCTCTGCGAGCTATGTTTGCTTGATTCCTTTCTCTTCGAGGACTTTTTTTATTCGGTTTATATCAAATTATTTTTTGATGTTTACGTCTGTTATTCCACAAAGATATGAAAATTTACGCTATATAAAAGTGAAAAGATGGGGAATGACAAAAAACTCCATCTTTTCAACTATCGCTAATACGAGCAAAAAGAAAGGCGCTCAAAATGAACGCCTTATTAATCAATAGTAATCTATGCTAATCGTTAGTAATCACCACCTATTTTCCGATGCAAAAATGCTGAAATATATTTTGAAGTACCATATCGTTTGTTACCTCTCCTGCTATATCCGACAGATGGAAGATACATTCTCGTATATCCTGTGCTAAAAAATCTCCGGAAATATTCGCATCCAATCCGTTTTGTACTCGGTGTATGGCATCCAGTGCACGGGATAGAGCCTCATAATGGCGGACATTTGTGACGATTACATCATTTTGTGTGATCGTTGGGAGGTGGGCGGCTTCGATCAGTGTTTGTTGTAATTCGTCAGTACCTGATCGTTGTCTTGCAGAAATAAAGATTGAACTCACGTCTTCTTTGGAGAAACTTGATAGAAGAGAAATTATATCTTTCTTTTGTTCTTCTCTGATCAGGTCAGATTTATTAAATACTACGATCAGATGTTTATTTTGGCAACGTGGGAGAATTTTACCTGAAAGCTCTTCCATTTGTGATTTCGCGTCTGTTGCATCAATCATCCAAAGCACAATTTCGGCCTGATCTAATTTCTGGAAGGTACGTTCAATACCCAAACTCTCGATAGTATCATTAGTCTCACGAATTCCGGCAGTATCTATAAAGCGGAAAGTGATGCCGCCTATGTTTACAGTATCTTCAATGACATCACGGGTTGTGCCGTGAATATCACTGACGATGGCTTTATCTTCATTCAACAGAACATTCAATAGGGTCGATTTTCCTGCATTGGTTTCGCCTATGATGGCTACCGGAACACCATTTTTTATAGCATTTCCTACACTGAACGAATGAACCAGGCGAGTGATAACCTGTTCTATCCCATCTGCTAAATGGCGTAATGCGGAACGGTCTGCAAACTCCACATCTTCTTCACTGAAATCCAGCTCGAGTTCGATCATAGATGTGAAGTCGAGAAGTTTTCCACGGAGGTCAGCTAATTCTTTACTAAAGCCGCCACGCATCTGGCTCATGGCTAAACGATGGGTAGCAGCAGAGGTTGAAGCAATCAGGTCTGCCACAGCTTCTGCCTGGCTGAGGTCCATCTTGCCGTTCAAAAAAGCTCTTTGTGTATATTCTCCGGGTTGAGCCATACGACAGCCGTTTTTGATAAGCAGTTGCATCACCTGCTGAAGAATATAGGTAGAGCCATGACACGTAATTTCAGTACTGTCCTCCCCAGTATAGGAGTGGGGGGCACGAAACAAGCTGACAAGTACTTCATCCACAATCTCTTTCTCATTGTATATATGTCCGAAAGTTAATGTATATGGCTTTTTATCAGATAGTTGCTTCCCTACTTTAGCTGGAGTGAAAATACGCTCAGTAATAGTTATGGCATCGGGACCAGAGACGCGGATACTTCCGATAGCTCCTCCTTGGGCGGTGGCTATAGCACAAATGGTGTCTTGATTCATTATTTTTTCATTTTGAAAGGCAAAGATAGGATTTTCTGTAGAAAAAAGGAATAACTTTTAATGCAAGTTATTCTTTATTATTCTTATCTTTGCTATCCATACAACAAAACAAAATGTACTTTTATGATAGCTGAAGCTGATTCTTTTTTCAAAGAAGAATATATTGAAAAACTAAGAGACAAATTTCAAAAAATGACCTCTGTTTTGTCTGCACACCAAATTGCACTGTGGGAATATGATATTGCAACAGGTGAATGTAGTTTTACAGATGACTACTTTCGTATATTAGGATTAAAAGAGGCAGGTATCATTTTTAAAGATATTGATGATTTCTATCGGTATGCCTATCCGGAGGACATTGTTCCTTACCGGAATGCTTTCTCCCGCATGCTCGATTCTGAAACAAAAACGTCCCAGATACGGGTACGTTGTATCGGTAATAAAGGGCAAGTTATTTGGCTGGAAGACCACTTCCTTTCTTATCAGAAAGATAAAGATGGATATCCGGAAAAGATAATAGCCTATACTATCAATGTTACTTCGCAATGTGAAAAAGAGCAGCACATAAGACGTCTGGAAGCAAGAAATCGGAAAGTGATTGAAGCTTTGCCGGAGTTTATATTTATTTTTGATGATAACTTTTTCATCACTGATGTGCTGATGGCATCCGATACTGTGTTACTTCATCCGGTAGAGGTGTTGAAAGGAGCTGACGGACGTTCTATTTACAATCCGGAAGTAAGTGACTTATTTATTCGTAATATACACGAGTGCCTGAAAGAAGGGCGGTTAAAAGAGATTGAGTATCCGCTGGATGCTGAAGATGGCAGGCATTATTTCCAAGCTCGTATCGCCCCATTTGAAGATAATAAAGTCTTGGCTTTAATTCATGATATCGGAGAGCGGGTGCAACATGCCCAGGAACTGATTGAAGCCAAAAGAAAAGCGGAAGAGGCAGATCGTATGAAATCTGTTTTCTTGGCTAATATGAGTCATGAGATCCGTACTCCCTTGAATGCTATTGTTGGCTTTGCCGAAATTATAGCTTTGACAGAAGCTCAGGAGGAAAAAGAAGAATACATTGGCATCATTCGGAAAAATAGCAATGTGTTGCTCCAATTGATCAATGATATCCTCGATTTATCACGTATTGAGTCCGGCAAATCAGAGATACATTTTCAACTGGTGGAGATGACTTCACTGATTGATGAAGTTGAGAAAGTACACCGGTTAAAAATCAGCGATGAAATTGAGTTAAGAGTTACACGTCCGCAAGAGAAAATATGGATTACAACCGATCGTAACCGGGTTACTCAGATATTATTTAATTTTCTGTCGAATGCCATTAAGAATACCAGGCAGGGATGTATTACAATTGGAATGTGTGTGGAGAAAGATTGGCTGAAACTGTTTGTCAGTGATACCGGATGTGGAATTCCCAAAGAGAAACTTCCCCTGATATTTACCCGTTTTGAGAAACTGAATGATTTTGTACAAGGTACTGGGTTGGGGTTATCCATCTGTCAGAGTCTTGTAGAGCGTCTTGGTGGGAAAATAAATGTAGAATCCGAAGTAGGCGAGGGGAGTACCTTTGCTATGTATTTACCTTACCAGCAGGTAGACTTAGCCATTACTGAATCTGATTATCAGGAGGGACGGAAACGGATATTGGTAGCAGAAGATGTAGAAACCAATTTTATGCAGATCAATGCTTTGCTAAAGAAAGATTATACTCTTTCGTGGGTGACAAATGGTGAAGAAGCTGTGAACCGTTTCTTGCATGAGAAACCAGATCTGATACTGATGGATATTCGTATGCCGGTGATGAATGGTATTAAAGCCACAGAGAAAATCCGTGCGGTATCTGCTGATATTCCGATCATAGCCGTGACGGCAAATGCTTTCTATATAGAACAGAAGCAGGCGCTTGCTGCGGGGTGCAATGAGGTTGTCTCCAAACCTTATTCAATAGAACAGCTGAAAAGTACGATCGAAAAGTACCTCTGATTACTTTTTTATATTACAACAATTTGAAATGTAACGTGTTATACTATTGATAAAATAATAAATTGAACACTCAAATAATTTGTAATATGAAGAAGATAGTATTGATAGGGGCCAGTGGTTTTGTAGGTTCGGCTATCCTTAATGAAGCTTTGAATCGTGATTTTCATGTGACGGCCGTAGTTCGTAATCCGGACAAGATAAAAATCGAGAATGAACATTTAGTAGTCAAGAAAGCGGATGTTTCTTCTCTCGATGAGGTTTATGAAGTCTGTAAGGGAGCCGATGCTGTGATCAGTGCCTTTAATCCCGGATGGGATAATCCCAATATATATGATGAAACAATTAAAGTTTATCTGACAATAATTGATGGAGTAAAAAAATCAGGCGTGAACCGTTTTCTGATGGTAGGTGGTGCTGGTTCGTTGTTTATTGCTCCGGGTCTCCGTCTGGTCGATTCTGGTGAAGTTCCTGAGAAGTTATTGCCGGGAGTCAAAGCTTTGAGCGATTTTTATCTTAATTTCCTGAAAAAAGAAAAAGAAATAGATTGGGTATTCTTCTCACCGGCTGCTGATATGGCGCCAGGCGTACGTACAGGCAGATATCGTTTAGGCAAAGATGATATGGTTGTAGATGTAGTGGGTAATAGTCATATTTCGGTGCAGGATTATGCAGCAGCTATGATTGACGAGTTAGAGAAACCGGCACATCATCAGGAACGTTTTACCATAGGGTATTGACCGGACGATGGCTTTCCAGAAAGTTTAGATAGAGTCTGGCACATGCCCGGGCATCAGAGAGGGCTTCGTGATGGGTGAGATCAATGTTTTGCCGTTGACAGCAAGCACTCAGATTGGCAGGTTTATAGCCTAAAGAGCGATAGATACGCAGAGTACATTCCCAACGTTCGGGCAGTAATAACTCATCATAATCAAGCTGGTACATACGCATGGTACGTTTCAACACATTGCGGTCAAATTGTTCATTGTGAGCAACAACTGTTTTACCTTGTAACCGTTTCCGTACTTCAGGATAAATGGCATGAAACCCCGGTAATGATTCGGTCATATCCGGAGTGATGCCATGTACAAGGATATTTGATCGCCAATATACGTTTTCGGGCGGTTGGATCAGACTATAATACTCATCTGTAATCACTCCGTCTGTAACGGTGACAATGCCTACCGAACAGGCGCTTTCCATATAGCCTGTAGCTGTCTCAAAGTCGATGGCGGCAAATGATAAATTCATTAGATTCTGTCAAGAACGGTTTTTATCAGTGTATCAATGGTGTTTTTATATCCCGTATTCGCTTCTTTAATAAGGCGGTTGGCAATTACCATGCAAACGGTCATCGCTCTGTGTCCCATTAATCTGGATAATCCGGCAAGCGCAGAGCTTTCCATTTCGAAATTGGTTATTTTGAAACCATTGTATTCAAACTTTTCAATTTTATCATTTTGATTAGGATCAGCCAAAGGAACCCGCAGTTCACGTCCCTGAGGGCCGAAGAAGCCACCGGCAGCGATTGTAACACCACGTACCATGTCTTCTTTAGCAATACGGTCAATCAGTTCCGCATTTGCATCAATCACATAAGGGGCAGGTGCACACATATTGCCCGACCATCCCATATGGTTCAGGAAGGCGCGTTCAAAAGCGAGATCACAGACTGCATTTCTTCCGTCGTAGAAGTTGAGCAGGCCATCAAAACCAATTGATTTTTGTGAACAAACAAAGGTGCCAACCGGAGTATTGGGTTGCAAGCCCCCACAAGTACCGATACGTACCAGTTCCAGTGAGCGGAGATGTTCTTTTTCTTCACGGGTCTGAAAGTCGATGTTTGCCAATGCGTCCAGTTCATTCATTACAATATCAATATTGTCGCAACCAATACCGGTGGAAACAACGGTAATACGTTTACCTTTATAAGTTCCGGTGATGGTTTTAAACTCGCGGCTTTCCACTTCAAATTCTTTCTTGTCGAAGTGAGAAGCTACGAGTGCTACTCGCCCGGGATCTCCAACAAGTATTACTTTGTCTGCCAGTTGTTCGGGTTTTACATGAAGATGGAATACTGAACCGTCTTCGTTGATTATCAACTCTGAGGAAGGAAAATACTTTTTCATGCTGTTCAAAGATTTAGTTATAAACAAGTTCTTAATAAAATAACACAGAGTTCCACAAAGTGTTTATTAAAAGTGAAACTCTATGGAACTCCGTGTACATTATTGTGAGCAGGCTAATCGCTCAGTGGTTTATTACTGTTTCCACCCATTGGTTTTGCTATGTTGTCCCGCATGGATGTATCAGCCTGGATATTTTTCATTTTATAGTAATCCATAATACCGAGATTTCCGCTACGGAAAGCCTCTGCCATTGCCTTCGGAACTTCCGCTTCGGCCTGAATCACATTGGCACGTGCCTCTTCTGCTTTTGCTTTCATTTCCTGTTCGGTAGCTACGGCCATCGCACGGCGTTCTTCTGCTTTTGCCTGCGCAATGTTTTTATCTGCATTTGCCTGATCTATCTGTAGAGCTGCACCGATGTTTTTACCTATATCAATATCGGCAATATCAATTGACAGGATTTCAAAAGCTGTTCCTGCATCCAGACCTTTACGAAGTACTAATTTGGAGATAGAATCCGGATTTTCGAGTACCGACTTGTGGTTTTCCGAAGAACCGATAGACGAAACGATACCTTCACCTACGCGGGCCAGGATTGTATCTTCACCTGCACCACCCACAAGTTGCTTAATACTGGCACGTACGGTTACACGTGCTTTGGCTATGAGCTGGATACCGTCTTTTGCTACAGCCGTAACAGGAGGTGTATCGATTACTTTCGGATTAACAGACATTTGAACAGCCTCAAACACATCACGTCCGGCAAGGTCGATAGCCGTGGCCATCTGGAAGGTGAGTTCGATGTTTGCTTTAGAAGCGGAAACCAACGCATGAACTACTCTCTCTACATGTCCTCCGGCCAGATAATGGGCTTCAAGTTCGTCACGGGTAATATTACTCAGGCCGGCTTTGTGGGCTTCAATCATGCCCGGTACAATAATATACGGCGGAACATTACGGATGCGCATCAAGAAAAGTTGTACCAGCGAGATATTTACTCCCGAAACCTTGGCTGACAGCCAAAGGAAGAATGGTACGTAATGAAAGAAAAGAACCAGGAGAATAATACCTCCCGCTATCAGTAAGATAGTCAGATACATTGGTTCGACGTTCATAATGAGTTTTGAATTAAGTGAATATTATGATTTCTGTTTTTCTACAAAAATAGTTCCGTCTGTGATTCGGTTAACTACTATCGGTGTCTTTTCATCCAGTAGCCCGTCCATCGATTTTACTTCTATGATGTTACCGTCGATATCTGCATAACCAATTTGTGCCAGTCGGGTAGTGGTAATTCCTGTGTCACCTACTTTTACTTTATTGGCGGCACTTCGGTCTACTTTGGATGTAATGTCTTTTTTTAAAGCCAGTTTGTCCAGCGTTTTTGATCGCATAAACCATACGAGAGAACCGATGCATGCGATTCCTGATACCACCAAAGTGATAAATCCTGCACCCGTACCCATATAGGCGAAAGCATAATAATTGGCATAAATGATGCAACCTAATGCTCCGAAGCCTGCCACGCTAATTCCCGGGATAACAAACAGTTCTACCAGAAAAAGTATTACTGCGGCAATAATGAGTACAACGATTATCAGTACATCCATAGTTTTGTTATTTTAGATTTTGTTTTTCTGTATTGCGTATGTCGATAGCCTCCTTGTCCAGTTCGCGGATCATTTGTTCTACCCGTTTTTCAAGATCAAGGATAGATGGAGCCATTTTTGTTTTTTCTTCTTTATTGGCACGTGCATACCACTGACGCTGACTGTCCAGTTTGCTTTCCTGCTGGCGATAGTCTTTTTCCTTCTGCTGGTATTTCTTAAACTGTTCTTTTGCCTGTGGAGATTTGAAATCGTCCAGGTGATAATACGTTGTGTTATCATCAATGATGAATTCAAAGTCGGCCACAAATTGTTCTTGTGGCTTATGATTAATGGCAGCTTCCAGTCTTTTTCTGGCATTGCTTACCTCTTGTTTGTCTTTCCAGGTTGTTTTTAATGATTTAAGTTGGGCCAGAGCTATGATTTGTTTCGGGTCCATTGCTTCATAATTGTACACTTGTTTTGATTCGTTCGGGATGAATACATACACACACACCTTACCATCCGGCTGATAACGGTCTGAGGCAAACCATCCCAGGTTGTTGTATTCGTCGATGACGTACATATAGTCATTATAAGGCGAATTGAAAGGCATGCCTACATTTTCGGGGCTAAGATAGGTATCCGTATTTGTGTTATAGCGCGTCACGAAAATGTCATATCCACCCATAGATCCTTCTCCGTCCGAAGCATAGTAGATCGTTACTCCGTCTGTCAGTACGTATGGATAGTTTGTATTGCCTGAAGCATTAATACTTCCCGGCAACTCCATACCTTTACTCCATTCGTTCAGTAATTTATTCTTTGATAGAATATTGAGCAGTCCTTTTTTATCTTTTTCGCCGTAGTATATTTTATTTGCGAGTTCTGTTTCGTAAACAGTCCCCGGATGTTCTCCCTCTGTTTTGAAAAAGCTGTTGTATGAAAACAGTTTACCCGATTCTTCGCTGATTTTATATGCATCAAGAAAGTTCGCTTTATCTACAACAAAGCTGTCAATCACGCATACTTCTTCCACACCTTTCAGCATGCGAAGGTTGGATTTTGCTTTTTCCAATAATTTTTCAGCTTCTTCAGTCGGTCTTTTTTTCTTAGTAAGATCTTCTATGTAAGCTTCATAGTTTTTAATAGCTTCATCAAAGCGATACAGGTCATTGTAATTCTCGGCCAAATAAAGCTGGCCGGTAGGAACGCGTTTTTTTACTGCCAGTTCCAGATATTTCAACGCCTTGTCCGGTTCTCCGGTTTTCAGACAACAGACACCGTACCATAGGTTATAATTACCATTGGCAGCTTGAGATTTGACGTATTTTTCAAAGACAGGTTTGGCTTGATCGTATTGTCCTTTATTAAACATTGTCTTTGCCTGCTCCAGCGTCTGTGCAGATATACCTGTGAGAATCAGACAGAAAAGAAAGAATAAAATATGCTTTTTCTTCATATAGGGTCTTGGCTTGTTATTCAGAAGTTCAAAAATACAAATTAATCGCGAATATTCCTTTTTTAAGTTATTCTATTATGTTAATTCTTCTTTAAATCATTCTTTTCACTTACTTTTGCAGCCAATTTTTGAAGATATGACAAAGTTTACAGAAGAAGAGCAAATTTTGCGCCGCATTGAGCGCCGGTTTAATAAAGGTGTAGTGCAATATAACCTGATAGAGGAGGGCGATAAAATTCTTATCGGTCTGTCGGGAGGAAAAGATTCGCTGGCCTTGATCGAACTGTTGGGAAGGCGGGCACGTATCTTCAAACCCCGCTTTTCGGTGGTAGCGGTGCACGTCGTGATGAAGAATATTCCTTACCAGAGTAATCTGGAATATTTGCGGGCACATGCCGAAACATTTGGAGTACCTTTGGTGGTATATGAAACTTCGTTCGATCCTTCTACCGATACCCGTAAATCTCCTTGTTTCCTTTGTTCCTGGAACAGGCGAAAAGCCCTTTTTACGGTTGCCAAAGAGCAGGGATGCAATAAGATAGCTTTAGGGCACCACATGGATGATATTCTGGAAACATTGTTGATGAACCTTACTTATCAGGGAGCTTTTAGTACGATGCCTCCACGATTGGTGATGAAGAAGTTTGATATGACAATTATACGCCCGATGTGCCTGGTACATGAGGCTGATTTAATAGAACTGGCTGCTTTACACGCCTACCAGAAGCAAGTGAAAAATTGCCCTTATGAATCTCAGTCAAGCCGTAGCGATATGAAAGGAATACTGCATCAGCTTGAAGCTATGAATCCAGAAGCACGGTATAGCTTATGGGGGAGTATGACGAATGTACAGGAAGATTTGTTGCCCGACAAAATAGAATAACTGATTAAAACAGAAATAGATATGAAAGGATTATATACTGTGTTACTATTAATAGTATCCAATATATTTATGACATTTGCCTGGTATGGCCATTTGAAGATGAAACAGGAGTATTCCTGGTTTGCTACGCTTCCGCTTATTGGTGTTATTGCTTTTAGCTGGGCAATCGCTTTTTTTGAATATACTTTTCAAATTCCGGCCAATCGTTTGGGATTCAGTGGAAACGGAGGGCCTTTTAGTTTGATGCAATTGAAAATTATACAGGAAGTGATAACTTTGGTTATTTTTACCGTTTTTACTACAGTCTTGTTTAAAGGTGAGTCATTGCATTGGAATCATTTAGCAGCTTTTGTTTGTCTGATATTAGCAGTGTATTTTGTTTTTATGAAATAGCTCAGTTTAACATATGACTTTAACATTTTAAACCATTGCTGCAAGATTGTACATATTTGTAGTATAAGACTGTACACTTTAGTATAACAAGAGTGTACAACTTTATATACTAAGAATGTACACTCTTTCATCTCTTAAGGTAGGGTACTTTTATTGGCTTAAAATCAGTATGTTATATGTAGATAAATAACACTTCTTTATTCCGCAATCTATTTCCTGAAGTATCTGTAATTGCTTTTTTAATAACTATCTGCTTATATACTTCTTCATCCCTTCTGTGAAGAATGTTTTGAACTCTCCGTTCTCGCCGCTGTATATAAAACAAGCATCAATCTCCGGATTTGCATTGGCAAAAGCTTCTGCTTCTTTTAGTCCCATAACCATAAAAGCAGTGGCAAGAGCGTCGGCTGTCATACAATCTTTGGCAATGACGGTGGCAGATAAAATGTTATGCTGTACCGGATATCCTGTTCTCGGATCAATGGTGTGTGCATATTTCTTTCCATCTTTATAGTAGAAGTTGCGATAATTGCCCGATGTAGCAAGACCTACGTCTGTCAGTTCGAGAATCGTCTGTATTTCCTGATTGACGGACAGTGAATCATCTATGGGCTTATTAATGCCGATACGCCACAGGCCATTGCGTGAGTTTTTTCCTTTGGCAACTATTTCGCCGCCTATATCTATCATATAGTTTTGAATGCCTTTGCTATCGAGCAAATGGGCCACCACGTCTACGGAGTATCCCTTGGCTACTGCACTGCAACTGAGCATAATGCGAGGGTCTTCTTTTACTACCTTGCCATCAACCAGTTTTACTCTTCTGTAGTCAGTGATTTGCAGCAAGCTGTCCACCATCATGGAATCGGGAAATGCTCCTTGTTTGAAACCAAATCCCCAGGCATTTGCCAGTGGGGCTATGGTGATGTCGAAAGCACCACCGGTCTCTTTGGAGATTTCCATAGAACGGTTGAAGCAGGTTTGGAAAAAGCTATCCGTTATAATGTCTTCGTTCCGGTTCACGCGGGAAATCACTGATGTGTCATTGAATGGAGACAACGAAGCATCGAAACGCTTTAACTCAGCTTCTATTTCTGGCTTTAGATCACCCTCATATTGATAGGTAATATTATAAATTGTACCGAAGACCAAACCATTAATACTGTTGTAGGGTACGTTGTTTTTACGTACCAGTATCCAGATGGTAGCCAGCAGGAGTATTCCTAACCAGATAAAACTTTTCTTCGCTTTCATATCTGTTTTTATTTAGCTGAAAAATAAATGTTCAATTAATATTTTGATTCCGATAATTACCAGTATTACACCTCCCCATAACTCGGCACGTAGCTTTCGTGCAATGCCACAGCCGCATTTAATACCGAATAACAATCCTATTAATGACACTGCGAATGAAACGAATCCAACGATACCGATAGGAGGGAGGATCTCGGAGAAATCCCGGATGCCCAGAAAGGCAAAAGAAACACCTATGGCTAAAGCATCGATGCTTGTGGCTATTGCCATGGTTAACACAACTTTCAGGCTGGCAGGATTAAATTCTTTGCGGCATTCTTCATCTTTGAATGATTCTAGAATCATGCGTCCACCTAAAAATGAAAGGATTGCAAAAGCAATCCAATGGTCTACACTCTCAATGAGGTGGCTGAATGCACTGGCGCCTATCCAGCCCAGAAATGGCATTAATGCCTGGAAGAATCCGAAGAAAAAAGCCATGACCAGCATGGGACGCCATTGAATCCGTTTTAAAATAATACCGCTTGCAATAGAAACAGCGAAACAGTCCATCGCCAAACCAATTGCAAGCAGCCAAATCTCTAATCCTGTCATTGTGTTTAATAAGGTAGTTTATATATCAGAGTGTATGTCACTCCCATGTTGTTGGAACCATATTTCCCGAATCCGGGCACCATCCACGGGTTACCATATTCGCTAACCGAGGCGGAGAGTTTATACTTCATTCGTAACGCCCAGCCCATATAGAAATTCTTGTATATCTGTACTTTTACGCCTGCCACAAATTCCATCCACTGCATAGTCGCTTTTTGTCCGGGGTGATCATAGGGAATACTACCTCCCCAGATGATATCTCCGAGACTAGGATTCTCATATTCACCGCCAAATGCCGGATCTTTCATCGGCATGCTGTTGATATCATATTTCATATGACTGAACCCGTAACGAAGGCCGACATACAAAAAACTATTCTTCTCCTTTTTCTTGGACATCGTGTTATAATCTACTCCGATGCGGAAGAAAGGGGCTGAACTTTTATAGTGAATACCGGTATCGTTCCATGAATCAGTGGTGCTGAAACCAATTTCAGCAGTAGGGAGAAACATGTTTTTCAGATTCACTACTATATCCACTTCAGAACTCAGAAAATCATTTCCGAAAAGTTTGCTACCCAGACCGTATAAGTCTACGCCAATATACGTGCCGTTGTAAAGGGGAACTTCTTCTTTGGGTTCCTCTTTCACATTCTTTTTCTGATCTCTTTTGGGAGTGGGATTGACGTAGGGCCGTTGTTGGCTCTGCGCCGAAATCTCCAATGAAAAGAGTAGAAACAGACTAATCGCGATTGCGGTAGAGTAACTTAAGATTTTCTGTCCCATCAGTATTGGCTTGTTTATTAGGTATTTGGATCGTATCTAATTCTAAACGGCTGTATTTTAATCCGACGATACTTTGTTTCATGCTATATCCACACTCCATTGACTCAAAGTAGGGCACATTATGTTGTTTGATATAGATGGTATCACACAATGTCCGATCTTCTCTATACGCATAGTAGAAAATGAATATGGTGGAATCTGAGGCATATCGCAGCGGCAGCGTTAGAGTATGTACCTTTTTTTGATTGTTGATAATGATAGAATCTGTACCGAGTGCGGTTACCGTCAGAGAGTCGAGTGTATCGTTTACGATCTCATCTTTAATATTTTTGGTATAGAGCGTACAATTGATCATAGCACGTCCGGCAATAGAGCAATCACTGTCTTCAGAGCATGAGGTGTGTAGTCCGATACCAACACTTGCAATGAGGAGGACCAGGAACAGTCGGATTAAATTCTTCATATATATACTCTTTTATATGGTTTGGGTCATTCTCAAATCATTTTTTCTACCTGATAGTTATTACGTTCCGGAGCATTGCGGGAGATCAGCTCACCCAGAAATCCTGCCAGGAATAACTGTGTACCTATAATCATAGCCGTAAGGGATAGATAGAAATACGGAGAGTCCGTTACCAATCTATAGGCCATTCCGTTATGCATGTGATACAGTTTGGTAGCTCCTACTATTACAACGGATATAAATCCGAAGATAAACATTAACGAGCCCAGCAATCCGAAGAAATGCATTGGTTTTACTCCGAAAGTAGAAAGAAACCAGAGAGAAATCAAATCCAGGTATCCGTTAAAGAAACGATTCAGACCGCCAAACTTCGTTTTACCGAATTTACGTGCCTGGTGTTGTACCACCTTCTCGCCGATTTTCTTAAATCCGGCATTCTTAGCCAGATAAGGGATATAACGGTGCATTTCGCCGTATACTTCGATATTCTTCACTACAGCCTGGCGATAGGCTTTCAATCCACAGTTGAAATCGTGTAAGTTTTTGATGCCCGATACTTTACGTGCTGTAGCATTGAATAATTTAGTAGGGAGTGTTTTGGAAAGCGGATCATATCTCTTTTGCTTCCATCCCGAAACAAGATCATACCCCTCTTCCGTAATCATACGGTAGAGTTCCGGTATTTCGTCCGGACTGTCTTGCAAATCTGCATCCATAGTAATGACCACATCGCCTTCTGCCTGTTTGAATCCACAGTATAAAGCCGGTGATTTACCGTAATTGCGACGGAATTTAATTCCTTTTACAATCGGTGACTGAGCTTTGAGTTGCTCTATAATTTCCCATGAACGATCTGTACTGCCATCATTGACAAAAATAACTTCGTATGAGAAGCCGTTGGCTTTCATTACCCGTTCAATCCAGGCAAACAGTTCGGGAAGTGATTCTTCTTCGTTGAACAAAGGGATGACTACAGATATATCCATTTTTATTATGAATTTATGATTTATGAATTATTCTCTGTTTCGTTTCATTACAAACAATGCTGTAGGAATAGCAAGTAAGCTACCGGCAAAGACATTCCATGATAAAAGTTGCATCGTGATGTCAATAGAAGATAAAGACTGAGCATTGGTCATTGCGGTTTTGAATACTTCTTTCTCTGTCTCCATTCCGGGGAGGGTAACTAACATCTGTTCCATATCATTCATGCATTGCGTGATGATAAATCCATGATCGATAAACTGGAAATAGATATAATGTGCTACTGCAACCAGTAGTGAAGCAAACATGTACATAAATAAAGTGAAAAGACATGCATGGGCAAAGCTGATTGCACCACCGCATATTTTGTTCCGATACATCTTAACATAGTGATATCCTATGAAAGGCACACCGATAGTAAGGCCCATAAACAGGAGTGAAAGAAACGGAATTGTAAAACCCAATGGGAATAAAATGAATTTCAATATCCAATATGCTCCCATGTATGTGCCAAAATGCATGGCATATTTCTGTAAGTAATTTCTGTTTTCTGTCATTTTTTAAATTAAAATAGCGCACAAAGGTACAAATAATATTGGTTGATAGGGGAGATCAGGCTGTTAAAGTTAATAAAGCCTTGAAAGTTGGGAACGATAAACTTTTTTTTGTTTGATAACTGTCTGAAAAGTAGCTGTTTGTTCCTTTTTGATAGAAAAAATGCGCGTTAGCTATTGCAAGTTAAAGAAAAAGATGTACCTTTGCAACCGCAAAACGGGTAAGTCCTATACGGCCAGCTCCCTTCGAATCCTCCAGGGCTTGATCGCAGCAAAGGTAGTTGGTTGTAGCGGCGCGATATAGTAAGCTTACCCACCCGCCTCTTTAGCTCAGTTGGCCAGAGCACGTGATTTGTAATCTCGGGGTCGTTGGTTCGAATCCGACAAGAGGCTCAAAATGAATGAAAGCATCTCGGTATCTGCCGGGGTGCTTTTCTTTTTTTAACTTTTCTCTTTCTTTTTCTTGGGAACTTCACCGGAATATAGTAAGTTTGTACTACTAATAGCAAAGAGAACCATACTATGACGCATATGAAAAAACGATTGTTACCTCTGATTGTTTCGTTTCTCCTGGTATCAGTATGTGCTTCGGCCTCCGATTGGAATAATTTCATTATCAACTACAATAAAACCCTTTATGGTAAAGGTTCTCAGACCTGGCAAATAGGTTCTTACAGTGGTAATTGGATCTATTTTGCCAATAAAAACGGTATGCTGCAATTTGATGGTAACTCCTGGAATATCTTTCCTTTGAAAAATGGTTCGGATGTTCGTTCCGTTCTGCCTTCCGTATCACAGAAAAGGGTCTATGCAGGCGGAATTAATGAATTCGGTTATTTTGAACCGGGAGATGATGGCAGGTTGGTTTACACTTGTATGTCTGATTCATTGGATGCGACTTCACGGGCTATCGGCAATGTCTGGGGAATACATGAAAACGATAACATCCTCTACTTACAGGGAGACGGGAGGGTATTGAAATACCTCAATGGACAGTATACTACTATTGAAATGAATTGTAAGATAGATTGCTCCGATATGGTGAACGGAGTTTTATATATAGGTACTGATCATGGGGTGTGGGTATTGGTAGGGAATACTTTCTTTCCATTGCAGGGAGCGGAGGCATTGAAGTCCAAAAGAATCCGGAGCATTATTCCTTATAAAGACGGAGTGCTTGTTGTGACGGCTTATGATGGTTTGTTTTACTGTGACGGGCGTACTACGGTTCCGTTTCTGACGGGTGTAGAGAGTTTCATGCGGCAGAATGAAGTGTTTTGTGCTGCCGTTTCGGGTGGTAAGATTGCATTGGGGACTATACATAAAGGGATTTTGTTGATAGATACTCAGACAAAACGGGTAAAGTTCTTTAATGAATACAATAGCTTACAGAACAATACGGTACTTTCTGTTGCTTTTGACCATTGGGGGAATCTGTGGGCGGGGTTGGATAGTGGCATTGATTATGTTTGTTTGAATTCATCGCTGACTAATCTTTATTCTTATCCCTACTCTTACGGAACCGGTTATGCGGCTTTATTGTCGGAAGATCGTCTCTATTTGGGGACAAACCGTGGATTGTACTATACTCATTATCCGGTACAGTTAACTGATAATCTGCCTGATATACATCCTGTGGCTCAATCCAGCGGACAGGTTTGGAACTTATGCCGTATAGATGATGATATTTTTTGTTTGCACGACCGGGGTGTCTTTCTGGTGGAAGGAAACAGTATGAAAAAAATAGCAGATGTGGCCGGTGCCTGGGGATGTCAACCGGTGATGGGAAAAAAGAATCTGATATACGTTGGCGTTTATGATGGCCTTTACCTGATGGAAAAAAAAGACGCCGTATGGAGGGTTGTTTGTAAAGTAGAAGGGTTGTTCGACTCTTGCCGTTTTCTTGAACAACAGTCTGCTTCTGTGTTGTGGATATGTCTTTCCGGCGAGGTTAAACGGGTAAAACTCAGTGATGATCTGTCTCGGGTGGTAGAAATTAAATCGTATAATACGAATAACAGGTTTCCTTCTGACAAAGATATATTTGTAAGTAAGGTGGATGGCCGGATTTGTTTTGCTACTCCGAAGGGGGTATACCGGTATAATGAATCGGCCGATTGTATGGAACCTTTTCAGGAAATGAACCTGCTTCTTAATGGGGTGAATCAATATTCGCGTCTGGTGCAGTACAATAATCATCTGATCAGCCTTAGTCAGCAGGAAATTTGTATTGCCAGTCTGAGAAACTATAAGAAAGGGGCTGAAACCTGTATTGTCCCTATTGAGCTCCCTTCGGTTGAATTGGTACAAGGTGCCGAAGTAATCGTCCCTGTTTCTGATTCGTTAATGATTATTCCGGATTATGATGGTTTTGCTCTGTTTAAGATCCCTTCTCATAACCAGCAAAAAGACTATAGTGACTTGATGCATATTCGCAATGTGTACCTCTCTTATCCTAAGGATTCTCTGATTTATACTGATAATTTCCTGTCAGTGAAAGGTACGCCGGAAATTGCTTATAATCAGAATGCCATCCGGTTTGAATATGGAATATCTTCATTGACACACGGAGAGGAGCTTAGCTATCAATATAGGTTGAATGACCGCAAGTGGTCTGAATATACTAATGTACAGACCAAGGAGTATAGCAATCTTCCGGAAGGAGATTATACCTTTGAAATAAAGGCGGTGTTCCGAAATGGTACTACGGCTACTGATTCTTTCTCTTTTCGAATTCTTCCTCCCTGGTATCGTACGGGAATAGCCTATTTATGTTATTTCATGCTCTTTTTGTTGCTGATGTGGTATGTATATAAGTGGGATGATCTCCGCGTGAAACGTAAAAAGCAACAGGCTGTGGTAGAAAAAGATAAAGAACTACAGGAACTGGAAAAAGAATACGAAGAGGAAAGTGCGCGCAAGGAGCGTCAGATAGTGGAACTCGAAAAAGAGAAGCTGGAGTATGAGTTAAAACATAAAAGCCAGGAAATGGCCAATCTGATGATCAATTTTGTACGTAAGAATGAGATGCTGACCGAGATAAAATCGGACTTGTTTAAAGTTGTTACAGCTTTAAAGGGGGAGGGATCAAAAGAATACAAAAAGATGCTGCTTTTAGTTAGTAATAAGATCGATTCGAATATTCAGAGCGATGAAGTATTGAAGAGGATCGAGGAACAGTTTGACCTGGTGCATAATAATTTTATGAAAAGGTTGGGTGAAAAACATCCCGATTTATCATTCAATGAACGTATGATGTGTGCCTATCTTAAAATGAACCTCTCTTCAAAAGAAATAGCCCCTTTGCTGGGTATTTCTGTCCGGGGAGTAGAAACAATACGTTATCGTCTTCGAAAGAAATTTGAGCTGGATAGAGAAGAAGGTTTGATTGATTATCTGAGCCAGAAGATTTAACTCCTGTTTGGTAAAGAGTGATGACCCGAATGGAAGAAAGCAGGGTTATCACTCTTTTTGTGTTCTGTAACATACTTGACGAAATGTATGTGCGTATTGCTATCTTGTTGAAATATAATGTATTATATTTGGTTGACGTATTCATAACGTATTCAGTTTCTTCTATTGACGTATTTTAGACGTCTGCCTTTTTAACTTCTTAATCTGTTTATTCTCTATGTTTGCATTGTCCAAAACGGACAACGAGTTAATCTTAATTATACAAAGACTTATGAAAAAGTTATTATCAGTTTTAATTCTGTTAGGAGCTTACCTTACTGTATTTTCTCAGAACATACAGGTCACGGGTACAGTTATAGGCGGGTCGGATAGGGAGCCTTTGCCTGGAGTGAATGTAGTGGTGAAAGATGCTACTGCCAATGGTACAATAACCGATTTAGACGGTAAATTTATTCTCACTGTACCTTCTAATTCAATTCTTTCTGTTTCTTATATCGGCTATAAATCACAGGATATTCCGGTGAAAGGGAATAAGATACTTCACGTGGTGCTGGAAGAGGATGCAGCAGCATTGGAGGAAGTAGTGGTTGTGGGATATGGGGTTCAAAAGAAAGCCAATCTGACGGGTGCCGTTACTTCTATAAAGAGCGATGAGCTATTGAAGGCAAAGTCTGCCAACTCTACCAATGCTCTGGTAGGACAGATGCCGGGACTTATATCCAAGCAGGCTACCGGTGAACCGGGAGCAGATGATGCCTCATTGTATGTACGTGGTATTGCTACTTTTCAGGGAGAGACTTCTCCTGCTTTTATTATCGATGGTATGGAACGTTCTTCTGCCGACTTTGCACGTATGGATCCCAATGACATTGAATCTATCAATGTGTTGAAGGATGCTGCTTCTGCTGCCATCTTCGGTATGCGTGGTGCCAATGGTGTAGTGGTAATCACTACTAAACGCGGAACACAGGATAAGACAAGTATTAAATATTCCGGAAATGTATCTATACAGTCACCAACCAAACTGCCGGAGTTTGCCAACTCTTATGACTATGCCCGTTTATATAATACCTATACGGGAAAGGAGATCTATAATGGTGACGAACTGGCGAAGTTCAGAGATGGTACCGACCCGGAAAAGTATCCGAATACAGACTGGTATAAAGAGATGTTGTCTCAACGTGCTATTCAGCACCAGCACAATTTATCCGTATCCGGAGGTACGGAGAAAGTACGCTATTATGTAAGTGCCGGTTTCCTTAGCCAGGGCGGACTTTGGGAAGATCTGGATTATAAGCGTTACAATTTGCGTAGCAATATTGATGCTACTATTACAAATACGACCCGTTTGGGAGTTGATATTTCCGGTCGTGTAGAGAACACCTTGAATGTAGGTGCAAGCCAGGGTATTTTCCAGCAATTGGTGCGTAACACTCCTGTGCTGTTGTGTCGCTATCCTGATGGTACATTTGCTGTGCCCGATGCAACTCATCCCAATATTGTGGCTTCCAATCAGCCGGGTGGAAGTTATAGCAAAGGAAATACATTTGTAGTAGATGCACGTGTAGAACTGGACCAGAAACTCGATTTCATAACTTCCGGTCTGTCTGTAAAAGGAACTGCTTCTTTCAGCAAGAATGTATATAAAAACAAATCATGGAATGTATCTCCTTATGTTTACTCTAAGGATGCAGATGGAGCCTATGTTTTGAAACCACGTTCAAGTGCCAGCTTGGGATTGACGCAAAACGGTGATGAATACCAGGAATACCAATTGCAGTTGAACTACAACCGTTCTTTCGGCAATCACAATATCACTGCAATGGCTATGGCTTTGGCAAGAAAGGGGTTCATTGAAAGATCGGAAATGAATCGTATCTCTTTTGATTCGGAAATTCTGGATCAGATGAATGCCGGAAATACAGCCAATCAGTCATTGAATGCCTACGACAGTAAAACAGCCCGTGCCAGCTATATGGGGCGTATCAACTACAATTATGCCCAAAAGTATTTGGTAGAGTTTAACCTGCGTCGTGATGCATCCGAAAACTTTGCTCCCAACAAAAGATGGGGTACGTTTGCTTCTGCTTCTTTGGGATGGGTGCTTTCGGAAGAGAAATTCTTTCAGAATCTGAAGAATACGGTTAATTTCCTGAAGGTAAGAGCTTCTTACGGTACGCTGGGTAATGATAATACAGGAGGTGTAACTTTCCCGTTTTACAGCCGTTTTGATCTGTATTCCGGTAACAATGCAAGTAATGGGTTTACCAATAATTTAGGAGACTATATTTTCGGAACACTGCTTACCAAAGGAATGCTGCCCGGACCTATTGCCAACGCACTGGCTACCTGGGAAAAGTCGACCAAGACGAATGTGGCGGTAGATGCTACTTTGTTTAACCGTCTTAATCTGACAGTTGATTTCTTTATGGAAAAACGAACAGATATTCTTGCCCAGCGTGGTGCCGAAGTGCCTTCTTCATTCGGTGGAATATTACCGCTTGAGAATTTAGGAGAGGTGAAAAACAAAGGAGTCGATTTATCACTTAATTATCATCAGAGAATACAGCAGGTCGATTTCTCATTGGGCGGTAACTTTACCTTTGCCCGGAATGAGATTGTAGAAATGGCAGAAGCAGCCGGAACATCCAAGTATATGCGTAAAACGGGCAGACCCATCAATGGTTACTATGGGTATAAAACAGATGGTATCTTTAAGTCTCAGGAAGAAATAGATGCTTATCCAAAGCAGGAAGTGGCAGGTACAGGGTATGTGACTAAGCCGGGAGATATTAAATATGTGGATGTTGACGGCAATGGCGTGGTAGATTCTAACGATATGACTTATTTGGGAAATGGAAATATTCCTGAGATAATCTATGGTATAAATGGTTCGTTGAACTGGAAGAATCTTGATTTCAGTTTCTTATTCCAGGGAGCTGCCCGTACACAGGTTTATCTGAAGGGTGGTGTGATACAACCTTATTTCAATCAAGGTAATCTTCCGCAGCTTTGGGTAAACGAGAGTTGGACCGAACAGAATGTAAATGCGAAATATCCTCGTTTGGCAGAATCTACTCATAACTTCCCGACTACGGATATCAGCGCTGTTCAGACCTACCTCTATGATGCTTCTTATCTTCGTTTGAAGAATATTGAAATAGGATATACGCTTCCTTCCAGATGGTTGCGGTCTGCGGCAATAACCGGATTGCGTGTCTATGTGAATGCGCAGAACCTGTTTACCATTTCCGATGTTCCGCAAATTGACCCGGAAAACACTCAACAGGAAGGATGGACATATCCGCAAATGAAGGCGTTTAACGTAGGACTTACTCTTCAGTTTTAACTTTAAAGAATGATACGATTATGAAAAAGAATAGAAATTTATTAATAACGATATTGGTGGTTCTTGCGTCCGGATGTTCGGATATGCTGGATATAAAACCTACTACTTTTATCTCTGATGAAGCTATCTGGGAAGACAAGAATCTGATTAATCAGTTTGTAGCAAATACATACGGTTCTATGTTGTGCGGGTTCAACAGGTGTACGGCTGGTTACGAGCAGGACTGGTCCATGTCGTGGGCTGGGAATCTGGATGCTGCTACTGACGACTTTGCCAGTGTTAGCGATGGTCCTATCTATACGCAACTTAATAAAGATGCAATCACTGCCCAGAGTTGTCCTTTTGTAGAGGAGATCTGGAATCAGGAGTATAAGGTGATACGCAAGTGTAATATCATCATCGAGCGTGCTCCCGGTGTTGATGAACGAATCTTATCGGCTGCCGAGAAAAAGAGAGTAGAAGCAGAAGCTCGTTTTCTGAGAGCTTTCTGTCACTTTGAATTGGCACGTACTTTTGGTAAAGCACCTTTGATTGTGAAAGCACAAAGCCTTACGGATGAGTTGCAAGTGGCTCCCTCTTCGTTTGCCGATATTGTGAAGTTTGTGAAAGAGGAGTGTGATTTGTATGCTGATAATTTACCTCTCAGTTATTCGGATGATGAGGCCGGACATGCAACAAAAGGTGCTTTTCTGGCACTTAAATCGCGTGCTTTGTTGTATCTGGCAAGCCCTCTGAATAGTGCCGATGACTCCCGGAAGTGGGCCGATGCAGCTCAGGCAGCTCAGGATGTGATGGATCTGGATATATACAAACTGTATAAACTGACGGATACTCCTTATCGTTCTATGGCATTTGATAAAACAGCTGCCAATAAGGAGACTATTTTTGAACGTCGTTTCACGTTCCCCGAAGCTCCTCATAATATTCATATGATGTGGAGTCTGGACGCTGTGGATGCCGGCTCATGGAACGGATTGTATCCTACCCAAAATCTGGTAGATGCTTATGAAACAGTGAATGGAAAGTTAACAACAGACCCAACCAATACAATGTATAATACACAGGATCCGTATACAAACCGGGATGCACGTTTCTATCAGAGCATTATCTATAATGGTTCCATCTGGGAAACTCACCGGATGTCTATGGTGACCAATACGGTTGATCCTTCCAAGAACGGTTCATGCAAGCCTCAATTGGGTAAGGCGCGTTGCGGCTATGGTCCTAAGAAGTTTATAGAAGAACTTGATCCTTCTACCAACCTGTACGGAGGATATGCTCAAAGTAATAATTGGCCATATATACGCTATGCAGAGGTTTTGCTGAATTATGCCGAAGCAAAGAATGAAGAGTTGGCTGCCCCCGATCCAAGTGTCTATCTGGCAATCAATGAAGTTCGTTCCCGTTCCGGACAACCGGATTTGCCTTCGGGATTGTCGAAAATAGAGATGCGTGAAAGAATTAAGAATGAGCGCAGAATTGAACTCCTTTTAGAGGAGCACCGCTTCTATGATCTGCGTCGTTGGAAAGATGGCGACGTACTGGCCGAACCGATTATGGGTATGAATATATATGATGACAATGTCACATTGCGATATGAAGTGTCTAAGGTGGAAGACCGCATTTTCAATGGTACACACTATTACTTGCCCATTCCGCTTAAAGAACAGGAAAAGAACCCGTTATTGAAAGATTAATATATGAATGTGAAATTATTGGTATTGCTGACTATAGTAGTGGCTGCCGGTACAGCTTGTACCGAACGTCCGGTTGCGAAGTCTGTAGTGGATAGTGCATTTGTACCCAAAGAGTATAAATTGATTTGGAATGACGAGTTCGATTCTGCAGATCGTTCTTTGCCGGATACTTTAAAGTGGAAATACGAAGTTGGTGGTGGAGGTTGGGGGAATGCCGAACTGCAATATTACGTTCCTGCTGTTTATGAAACGGATACGGTGGCTTACCTGGATGGAGGTATATTGCATATTAAAGCGTTAATACCTGATAAACCGGTTGAGGGATACAATTATTTATCTGCACGGATGAATACTGCTCAAAGCTGGAAGTATGGTTATTTTGAAGCCCGGATGAAGTTGCCGGAAGGAGTTGGTACCTGGCCTGCTTTCTGGATGTTGCCCGAAGATTTTAAGAATTGGCCGCTGGATGGTGAGATAGATATAATGGAACATGTGGGGAGTCATCCCGATTCTATTCATATATCTGCTCATACAGAGCGATACAATCACAGTATCGGTACGCAGCAAACTTCCATTACGGTTATTGACAGGGCACAAGATGATTTTCACGTATATGGACTGGAGTGGACACCACAGGAGATCAAAGGTTATATTGACGGTGTACTTCGTTTCCGGTTTCAGAATGACGGAACCGGAAATAAAGAGACCTGGCCATTTGATGTTCCGTTTTACGTGAAACTGAACCAGGCTGTCGGTGGAGGAATGGGAGGAACAAAAGGAGTAGATAATACTTGCTATCCGGCAATATTCCAAATTGATTACGTTCGTGTTTATCAAAAGAATTAATATATTTAGGGGCATTTGAAGGCTTACACTGGTAAAGCCAAAAGATGTCCCTAATTCTCAATGTAATAGGTAGATAATAATGAAAAAACTTTTAATTTGTGGTTGTGTTTTAGGGAGTTTTCTGCTGGGTGCTTGTTCTGCTCCGTCCGGAATTGAGATAAAGAAATCCGGAGAAGGGTTTAAACTCTATATTAACGGAGTGGATACATCTATTAAAGGTGTAGGCGGAACCTATCGACTGGACGTTGCTAACCAGAATGGAGCCAATGCTTTCAGAACCTGGGGTGGAGATGTAGAAACAGTTAGAAAAGATCTGGCTTTAGCTGCGGAAAATAAGATGTATGTAATGCAGGGGATAGCAATGACGAAAGATTCGGCACTCTATTATGATGATGCGTACAAAGATAAACTGCGTCAGGAAGTGCGCCTCCTGGCAGAGACTTTCAAAAATGACACTTGTCTGTTGGCCTGGGGAATTGGAAATGAAATCGATCTGGGTAATGCTAATGTAGGTGCTGCGTGGAGTTTTGTGGAAGAGTTAGCGCTGATCATTAAATCAGTTGATAAACGCCATCTGGTATCTACGGTTATTGCACACAATCCGGCTGCTCTTGACTCTATTGCTAAATTTGCCCCTACGCTTGATTATGTAGGTATCAATACGTATGGTCCGATTGGTGAAATAAAGGAGATGGTAGACCAATCTGCTTATAAAGGTCCTTTTATGGTGACGGAATGGGGGCCAACCGGATGGTGGGAAACTGCTTCTACAGACTGGAAGGCACCTATCGAGCAAACAAGCGAAGAAAAAAGACAGGTGTACGAAGAACGTTATACCCGCTATATTCTTGCAAATGAGCGTTGTCTGGGTTCTTTTGTTTTTCTATGGGGGCAGAAGGAAGAACGTACTCCCACCTGGTTCAGTATGTTTGTAGAAGACAATGTAGAGGGATTGCCGCTGCGTGGCGAAAAGACTCCTATGGTAGAGGCTATGCAGAGGGTCTGGACCGGAAAAGAACTGACGGAAACGGCTCCTGTGGTTGAGGCTATGACTATAAACGGAATGCATGCCATCAACAGTGTTCGCGTCAAAGCCGGAACTGCGTTCAAAGCTCATGTAGCCGTCGCAGATAAAGAAAACGATCAGTTGACTTATGTATGGGAAATATTGAAAGAAGCCACCGAACTTGGCTTCGGTGGTTCTTTTGAACCGCGTCCGGAAAGAGTGGGAGAGGTGAATACTTCGGATACCGCAACTTATGAAACGATTGTTGAAACTCCTGGTGAATATAGATTGTATGTATATGTGCTGGATAATACGGGATTCGTATCTACAGTGAATGTTCCATTTCAAGTATATAAATAAGTATGAAAACAACTAAATTTCTCTCTGCCTGTCTCTTATTACTTCCTTTTATGTCGTGTACACAGGTATCCGACACCAAAGACAAAGCTGTTGAGAACAAGGTAGAAAAACTGCTTTCTAAGATGACGTTGGAGGAGAAGATCGGTCAGATGAACCAGATCAGCTCTTTCGGCAACATTGAAGAAATGAGTGTGTTGATTAAAAAAGGTGAGATAGGCTCTATTTTGAATGAGATAGATCCGGTCCGTGTCAATGCTTTGCAGCGCGTGGCGGTGGAAGAATCCCGCCTGGGAATTCCGCTGTTGATAGCCCGTGATGTTATTCATGGGTTTAAGACTATTTTTCCTATCCCTTTGGGGCAGGCTGCCACTTTTGATCCTTCTGTGGCAGAAGAAGGTGCGCGTGTGGCAGCTGTTGAGGCATCCTCTGTGGGGATTCGCTGGACGTTTGCCCCGATGATTGACATTGCCCGTGATCCGCGCTGGGGACGCATTGCCGAGGGTTGTGGAGAAGATACTTATCTGACTTCTGTTATGGGTGCTGCTATGGTTAAGGGATTTCAGGGTGATTCATTGAGCAGCCCTTCCTCCATTGCTGCTTGTCCGAAACATTTTGTGGGATACGGTGCTGCCGAAGGCGGACTTGATTATAACTCTACGTTTATTCCCGAACGTCGTTTACGTAATGTATATCTGCCTCCGTTTGAAGCTGCTGCCAATGCCGGTGCTGCCACTTTCATGACTTCGTTCAATGATAATGACGGGATTCCGGCTACCGGGAATGGCTTTATTCTGAAAGATGTACTTCGTAAAGAATGGGGATTTGACGGTATTGTAGTGACGGACTGGGCTTCTGCTAAGGAGATGATCCCTCACGGTTTTGCTGCCGATGACAAAGAAGCTGCCCTAAAAGCGGTGAATGCAGGTGTGGATATGGAAATGGTCAGTTACACATTTGTTAATAAATTGCCCGAACTGGTCAAAGAAGGTAAGGTGAAAGAAGAAACCATAAATGAAGCCGTCCGTAATATTTTGCGTATCAAGTATCGTCTTGGATTATTTGACCATCCGTATGTAGACGAAAAACAGCCTTCTGTGATGTATGCCGATGCTCATTTGGCGGCTGCCAAACGTGCTGCTGTGGAGTCGGCCATTCTGTTGAAGAACGACAAACGGGTACTTCCTTTGAAAGAAACAGTACGTACTGTGGCTGTTGTGGGACCTTTGGCTGATGCTCCTTACGAGCAGATGGGAACTTGGGTTTTTGACGGAGATAAGGCACATACGAAAACGCCGTTGGCTGCTATCAAAGAGATGTATGGCGATAAAGTACAGGTGATTTTTGAACCGGGACTGGCTTACAGCCGGGATAACAAGACATCTGGTATTAGTAAGGCTGTTGCAGCGGCTGTCCGTGCTGATGTAGTTCTGGCATTTGTAGGAGAGGAGTCTATCCTTTCCGGTGAAGCGCACTGTCTGGCCGATTTGAATCTGCAAGGTGCTCAGTCCGAATTGATTGCTGCTTTAGCTAAAACCGGGAAACCGGTAGTGACAGTAGTAATGGCAGGCCGTCCGTTGACGATTGGCAAAGAGGCGGATCTCTCTGCAGCAGTACTTTATTCGTTTCATCCGGGTACAATGGGAGGCCCTGCGATTGCTGATCTTTTGTTCGGCAAAGAAGTGCCGAGTGGCAAAACTCCCGTTACTTTCCCGAAGATGGTGGGACAGATTCCGGCCTATTATTCACATAACAATTCCGGCCGGCCGGCTACGCGCAACGAAACCCTGTTGAAAGATATTCCGGTAGAAGCCGGACAGACTTCATTAGGGTGTACCTCTTTCTATATGGATGCCGGTTTTGATCCGCTCTATCCGTTTGGATATGGACTGTCTTATACTACATTTAAGTATGGTGATGTGAAACTTTCTGCTGATGAACTGAAAAAGAATGATGTACTGACTGTTACCTTCGATCTGGAAAATACGGGTGATTACGAAGGTACGGAGGTAGCTCAGCTGTATGTACGGGATAAGGTGGGTTCTGTAACCCGTCCGGTGAAGGAGTTGAAGCGCTTTACCCGCGTCACTTTAAAGCCGGGTGAAAAGAAGACGGTGACATTTGAACTGCCGGTGAGCGAGTTGGCTTTCTATAATATAAATATGGAAAAAGTGGTTGAACCCGGAGATTTCGGACTTTGGGTAGCAACGGATAGCCAAAGTGGAAATGAAGTTTCATTTAAGGTAGCCGATTGATTATTCAATCAGAGGGTTAAAATAGGAGAGGGGGACAGGCCATCACGGCTTATCCCCCTCTTAACTATTATAAACAGCTTTAATTATTTCAATAGTTTATATCCATATACGGCACGATCGCCAAGTTCTTCTTCAATACGAAGAAGCTGGTTGTATTTTGCCATACGGTCTGAACGGCTCAGTGAACCGGTTTTGATTTGTCCGCTGTTGGTAGCTACTGCAATATCAGCGATGGTAGCATCTTCTGTTTCACCGGAACGGTGAGAGGTTACTGTTGTATAACCATGACGATGTGCCATTTCGATAGCATTCAGCGTTTCTGTCAACGAACCAATCTGGTTTACTTTAATCAGGATAGAGTTGGCACAACCCTTTTCAATACCCATGGCAAGGAAGTCAACGTTGGTCACAAACAAGTCGTCACCTACCAACTGACAACGGTCGCCGATACGTTCGGTCAGCTTCTTCCAGCCTTCCCAGTCGTTTTCACTCATACCGTCTTCGATAGAGTCAATCGGATATTCGTTGATTAGTTTTTCCAGATAGTCTATCTGTTCGTCAGCGGTACGTTTCTTACCTTTGGCACCTTCAAACTTGGTATAGTCGTAAATGCCGTCACGATAGAATTCGGAAGAAGCGCAGTCCATACCGATCATTACATCCTTACCCGGTTCGTATCCGGCAGCTTTAATAGCTGCGAGAATAGAGTTCAGAGCATCTTCAGTGCCTTCAAGGTTAGGAGCAAAGCCACCTTCATCACCGACCGCCGTGCTAAGACCACGATCTTTCAATACTTTTTTCAGGGCATGGAATACTTCGGCACCCATACGCAAACCTTCTTTGAAAGATTTGGCACCTACCGGACGAATCATAAATTCCTGGAAAGCAATCGGGGCATCACTATGAGAACCACCGTTGATGATATTCATCATCGGGACAGGCAGTACATAAGTGTTAGTTCCGCCGATATATCTGTAAAGAGGAATGTCGAGATATGCAGCTGCTGCTTTGGCTACGGCAAGTGATACACCCAGAATGGCGTTAGCACCCAGGTTTGCTTTGGTTTTCGTACCGTCAAGAGCCAGCATTGCGTGGTCAATACCCATTTGGTCGAGAGCTGACATGCCAATAAGATGCGGAGCAATAATATTGTTCACGTTTTCTACAGCTTTCAGCACACCTTTTCCTCCGTAGCGTTTTTTGTCACCGTCACGCAGTTCCAATGCTTCGTGCTCACCGGTTGATGCACCCGATGGAACGGATGCACGTCCCATGATACCTGATTCTAATACTACGTCTACTTCTACTGTGGGATTGCCTCTGGAATCGAGGATTTCGCGTCCTGTAATTTTTTCTATTTTCATTGTTTCTCTATATTTTTTAGATACTTGCAAATATACTCACTTCATGGAGAACAGAGAATCCCTATAAATAGGTATTCTAATGTAAAGCTGCTCCCCATAATCAGCCAGTAACTTTACTTTTATTAATTAACAAAGAAGTAATTGGTTTTGTTTCATCCGGATAGGTGAATAAAAGTTTAATTTTATGTAGATCAATACTGATCGAAAGGACCTTGTATCATAAAAGCATGGCGCAAGTTCATTTAAGGCTGTGTTCATCTGCATTTCCATTCATCTACCATTGCCTGATGCGTCTCCTTGTGCGGGAAGCATGCTGTTGTCCGGTGTTGTATTTTGCCTTTCTTAGAAAGGAACGTTTCTTTTCCCGGTGTATAGTCTTGTTTTACATGTACATCTAAAACGGTACGAGATGCACATGTCGTACTGCTCCACATGCACATGTCGTACTGCTTTACATGTACATCTAAAACAACGTTGTACACCGAGGCTTCTTACGTTCCTCTATAAGATAGAACTTTATCAATACCGGAGAAGGAAATAGAGAGCAACGGCAGAGACTATTAAGCTCAAAGCCATACAGTATTTCACCACAGAGGTAGCAGAGGACACAGAGTTTAAATCTTTATTGAAACGCAGATGATCGCAGATTTTCGCAAAGAGAAACAAATGTATGATAAAGAGCTATAGTCTTTTAATCTGCGTTTATCTGCGATCATCCGCGTTTCATCAGAGAAAATAATATCTCTGTGCTCTCCGTGTCCTCCGTGGTGAACTGCTTCATTTCCATACGATGTAGGATAAATCTCTTACGCCTAATCTTCAATAACAACTCCTAACATGGGAAGCAAATCCATCGCTTGCAATGAATTAACGATAACACCTCGCAGATCGCTGATGTTTAGTACGATTCCACTGATGCGTGAAGTACGAAGATCGATACTTCGTAACGAAGTGTGAGAGAAATCTGCCTCCACCAAATCGCAATTATCAAAAGCTACAGATGATAACCGGCAATCGTTGAGACTACCGTTTCTAAAATGACAACCGGAAAAGCGAACTTGGTTCATTTTGCTCATGGCAACATTAATATAAGCTGCGTTACATTCGCGGAATGAGACATGATTGAGGGTGGTTTCAGAGAGATTAGTCCCTACCAGTTTACAAGAAATAAATTCTACCCGGTAAAGAGAACTTTCGGCAAAAGAGATATTGGATAAGTCGCAATTCTCAAAACGTACATCGGTGAGTTGGGCTGATTTTAGTTGACAATCTCTGAAAGTGAGACCACTGAATGTGCACTCTTTAATAGTCCGATAAGGAGTATGAATGAATTCTTCGTTATTTTTATTAAACGAGAGGCTGGATACCGTCTCCTCTTGCTCTAATAAGTCTTTTAAAGTTTTCAAGCTCTCTTCCTGCTCTTCGATCATGGGAGCAGCGATACGAACTATTTGAGGTTTATTATTCCGGGGTTGTTTCATTATATATTACGGTATTTGTAGTGGCTTTAGTTATAATGTGTTTTTGTTGATTTTATCCCAGTAGCTTTCCTGCCGCTCCTCCGGCCATTACCGCTACTAATCCCAATCCAATACTCAATAAGGCATAAAGCAGAAATGTGCTGTAAAACTCTCCTCTCAGCAGACTTAATCCGTCGTTGGAAAAGGTGGAAAAAGTGGTAAATCCTCCGCACAGTCCTGTGGTGAGAAATAATCTCATTTCCATAGACAGATTCCAGCGCTCGGATACTGAGTAGAATAAACCGATCAGAAAACTACCGGCAATATTTACGATAAAAGTTCCCCACGAGAAAGGAAAACCTATACCGGACATCCGTTCGTTAATGCTGATTTGTACCAGATAGCGAAGCACACTTCCTACGCCACCTCCGATAAATATATAAACGATCTCTTTCATTCTTTTTGTGCTAACCGGGGCAAAAATAGTATTAATCAGAAGCAGAAACAAATTTATTTGTGTAATGTTGAGGTACAGCTTGTTTTAGAGAAGTGAAGGTGGTAGATTTTAGTGGATTTTATGTACTTTTGAACACTAAAGTAAAAATGTCGGATAATGAAAAGATTTTTTTTAGTAATGATATCGTTCTTCTATTGTGCCCTTGTAGCATTGGCTGGCAAAGGAGTGGATTCCGTTCTTGTCCGCTTGGGTAAGATAATGGGGCAACAGGAAATATATATGAAACAGAAAGAAGAACGTATAGATAGTTTGAAGCGACTTTTACATTATCCTTCTCTTACGTTGCGGCAACAGTTTATCCTCAATAAGGAACTGGGAACTGAATATGAACTCTTTGTTTCAGACTCTGCCATGAAATATTTTGATAATAGCTTGTTGATAGCCGATTCTTTACGCAGTATCGCGTTGGCTGATGACGTTCGTCTTTGTCAGACATCTGTATTGTCTATTTCCGGGATGTACAAGGAAGCATGGGAAACGCTGTATGGTATCAATCGTGCTACGTTGCCGGATAGTTTACTTCCTGCTTTTTATAATTGTGGGCGTCAGCTATATTCTTTTCTTGTTAATTACTCTCATAACAGCCCCTATGCAACGGACTATATCAGGCGACAAAATGTATACCGGGATTCCTTACTCGCCGTGCTTTCACCGGCTTTACCGGAATATCGTCTTTACGAAGCCGAACGTTTTATAGCTAATCAACAGTTTAGTCATGCCAAAAAAGTGCTGTTGGGATTACTGCATGATCAACCCGAAACTTCTAATATCTATGCCCGTGCTGCTTTTTCACTGGCTCATTTGTATAAAGATGAAAAACATACAGATGCATATGAGAGATATCTGGCGTTATCTGCTATTTCGGATATAAAAGCATCAGTCAAAGAGAATGCTGCTTTGTCCAATCTGGCTTTTGTTCTTTATGAACGGGGAGATGTATCCCGCGCATATCGTTATATAAAGCGTTCGCTTGAGGATGCTATTTTCTGTAATGCCCGTTTGCGTACCATTGAGATATCAGGTGTTCTTCCTGTGATTGAGGGGGCTTATAAGCAACAGATAGAACGGCAGCGCCATCAATTGATCTTTTTTCTGATTGTAGTCAGTATACTTTCTGCCTTTCTGATTGTTTCTGTAATCTTAATATATAAACAAATGAAAAAATTGTCCGTTACTCAACGAAACCTGAAACAGGCAAATCACATCAAAGAGGAATATATCGGCCATTTTCTTAATCTTTGCTCTATTTATATCGAAAAGCTGGATCGTTTTCGGAGTACTGTGAACAGGAAGATCACAGCAGGACAATCAGAGGAATTATTAAAGCTAACCAAGTCTTCACAGTTTGCAGGAGTAGAGCAGAAAGAGTTTTATGCTAATTTTGACAATGCTTTTCTGCATCTGTATCCCAACTTTGTGGCAGAGTTCAATGAACTGTTACAGCCCGAAGAACGTTTCGTTCTTAAAACCGGCGAATTGCTGAATACCGAGTTACGCATTTTTGCCATTATTCGTTTGGGGATTGATGACAGTTCCAAGATTGCTAATTTTCTGCACTATTCAATCAATACCATCTATACCTATCGGAATAAAGTCAAGAATAAAGCCATTAACCGGGACAAATTTGAAGAAGAAATCCTCAAAATAGGAGCGGTAGAGTGAATACCCATTTATATTTTCTGTTTTTAATCTTCTGATTATCTCATTAATAATAAGAAACTTATGCAAACGTTTTCAGATATTTCTTTTATATTCCATTTATATGGGGAGTGTATCTGAATATTTCCTGTTTATCTTTGCCATACGATTTTTATTTATTAATTCATATCATGATTAACATGAAAACACTAACCATCAAGATGGCTTTTTTCTTGCTCGCTTTATTAATAAGCACAGCAGCTATGGCCGAAAGTATTACTTCTCCTAACGGACTTTTGAAACTCAATTTTTCGGTGAACGCACAAGGCGAACCGGTGTATGAACTTTCTTATAAAGATAAGGAAGTAATCAAACCTTCGAAGTTGGGGTTGGAACTTAAAAACGACCCGGGACTAATGAATGGGTTTACATTGACTGATGCCAAGACAAGTACTTTTGACGAAACCTGGGAACCGGTTTGGGGTGAAGTAAAGTCTATTCGCAATCATTACAATGAATTGGCAGTAACACTGGATCAGAAAGCGCAGGATCGTAACATCGTTATCCGTTTTCGCTTGTATGACGATGGTTTGGGCTTTCGCTATGAATTTCCATTGCAAAAGAATCTGAATTACTTTGTTATTAAGGAAGAACATTCACAGTTTGCCATGACTGGTGATCATACTGCTTTCTGGATTCCGGGTGATTATGACACACAGGAATATGATTATACGGAGTCTAAACTTTCTGAAATCCGTGGCTTAATGAATGGAGCTATTACAGACAATGCATCGCAGGCCTCTTTTTCACCAACCGGAGTACAAACTTCTTTGCAGATGAAGACAGCTGACGGACTATACATCAACCTGCATGAAGCTGCTTTGGTGGATTACTCTTGTATGAATCTGAATCTGGATGACAAGAATCTTGTTTTTGAGTCATGGCTTACTCCGGACGCAGTGGGAGATAAGGGATATATGCAAACTCCTTGTAAGTCTCCGTGGCGTACAGTGATAGTAAGTGATGATGCCCGCGATATTCTTGCTTCTAAATTGACGCTTAATCTGAATGATCCTTGTGCTTATGAAGATGTTTCCTGGATTAAACCGGTGAAATATGTAGGTGTGTGGTGGGAAATGATTACCGGAAAGAGTAGCTGGGCTTATACGGATGATGTTTTGTCTGTGAAACTTGGTGAAACCGATTATTCAAAAACGAAGCCAAACGGCAAGCATGGTGCTAACAATGAGAATGTAAAACGTTACATTGATTTTGCTGCCGAACATGGATTTGACCAAGTATTGGTTGAAGGATGGAATGAAGGATGGGAAGACTGGTTCGGTCACTCCAAAGATTATGTATTCGATTTTGTTACTGCATATCCTGACTTTGACGTGAAAATGCTGAATGACTATGCTAAGAGTAAAGGCGTGAAACTGATGATGCATCATGAAACATCTGCTTCTGTACGCAACTACGAACGTCATATGGATAAGGCCTATCAGTTTATGGTTGATAACGGATATAATGCGGTGAAGAGTGGTTATGTAGGTAATATCATTCCTCGGGGCGAACATCATTATGGTCAGTGGATGAATAATCACTATCTCTATGCCGTGAAGAAAGCCGCCGACTATAAGATTTGTGTAAATGCTCACGAAGCTGTTCGTCCTACCGGGCTATGTCGTACTTATCCCAATCTTATCGGAAATGAGTCTGCCCGTGGTACTGAATACGAAGCTTTTGGCGGTAGCAAACCGTTCCACACTACATTGCTTCCTTTTACTCGTCAGATTGGTGGTCCGATGGATTACACACCGGGTATCTTTGATACTCAATTGTCTTTTCTGACAGGAGAACACAGCTTTGTACATACTACTCTGGCAAAACAGTTGGCTCTTTACCTAACGATGTACAGTCCGCTTCAGATGGCAGCTGATCTTCCCGAAAATTATGAGCGCTATATGGATGCTTTCCAATTTATTAAAGATGTGGCTGTAGATTGGGACGACAGCAAATATCTGGAAGCTGAACCGGGAGATTATATTACCGTAGCCCGTAAGGCAAAAGGTACAAATAACTGGTTTGTAGGTGGTATTACTGATGAAAATGCCCGTACCTCTACTTTCACTCTTGATTTTCTGGAACCGGGAAAACAATATGTAGCTACTCTTTATGCAGACGGCAAGGATGCAGATTACGAATCAAATCCGACATCTTATCAGATTAAAAAAGGTTTGGTAACTAACAAAACAAAGATTTCTACCAAATTGGCCCGTAGTGGTGGTTTTGCAATGAGTATCATTGAAGCTACTCCGGCAGATAAAAAGATGAAGAAGTTTAAATAATTAGCCAATCTGCTAATATGCCAATGTGCCAATTGCCATACGGCGTGTCAGCGTGTCAACGTTGCGCAGCCAATTGGCATATTGGCACATTGTTTAATTGGCACATTATTTCTTTTCCGGTCAGATTCTTTTTTGTACTTTTGCACTGTCTTTTTTTAAACTAACACTAATTAAAAGAATCTTATATGGGAGGTTTTTTCGGAACAGTCTCACGAGTGGGCTGTGTGACCGATTTATTCTACGGCACAGATTATAATTCACATTTGGGGACAAAACGGGGCGGTCTTGCAACCTATAGTGAAGAGCAAGGTTTTATCCGTTCCATTCATAACCTGGAAAGTTCATATTTCCGCACCAAATTTGAATCCGATCTGGATAAATTTAAAGGAAATGCCGGAATAGGCATTATCAGCGACACAGACGCACAACCTATCGTTATTAATTCTCATCTCGGACGCTTCGCCATTGTTACTGTCGCAAAAATCGTAAACCTAAAAGAACTCGAGGAAGAACTACTCTCCCAACACATGCACTTCGCGGAACTTAGTTCCAGCAATACCAATCAAACTGAACTTATCGCACTACTCATCATTCAGGGAAAAACTTTTGTTGAAGGTATCGAGAATGTGTACAAACACATTAAAGGGTCCTGCTCTATGCTTTTATTGACAGAAGATGGTATTATTGCCGCCCGTGACCGATGGGGGCGTACACCGATTGTGATTGGTAAGAAAGAGGGGGCATATGCTGCCACGAGTGAGTCGAGTAGTTTTCCTAATCTTGATTACGAAATAGAAAAATATCTTGGTCCTGGTGAGATTGTACACTTGCGTGCTGATAGCATGACACAGTTGCGCAAACCCGATGAAGGTATGCAGATTTGCTCGTTTCTGTGGGTGTACTATGGTTTCCCTACATCTTGCTATGAAGGGCGTAATGTAGAGGAAGTACGTTTCACCAGTGGGATGAAGATGGGACAGAAGGATACTTCGGAAGTCGATTGTGCGTGTGGTATTCCGGATTCGGGGGTAGGTATGGCTTTGGGTTATGCTGAAGGAAAAGGAGTTCCCTATCATCGTGCTATTTCAAAATATACTCCGACATGGCCGCGTAGCTTTACTCCGAGCAACCAGGAGATGCGATCGCTGGTAGCGAAGATGAAATTGATTCCCAACCGTGCTATGCTTGATGGTAAACGTTTGTTATTTTGCGATGATTCTATTGTGCGTGGAACACAGTTGCGTGACAATGTAAAAGTGCTTTATGAATGTGGTGCAAAAGAGGTTCACATGCGTATTGCCTGTCCGCCGCTGATTTATGCTTGTCCGTTTGTGGGTTTCACCGCTTCAAAGAATGCGTTGGAACTGATAACCCGCCGTATTATTAAGGAACTGGAAGGAGACGAAAATAAGAACCTGGAGAAATATGCTACAACGGGTTCGCCGGAATACGAAAAGATGGTAGATATTATAGCTAAGCGCTTCGGCCTTTCTTCGTTGAAGTTTAATACGTTGGAAACTTTAATAGAAGCTATTGGGCTACCAAAATGTCAGGTATGTACCCATTGTTTTGATGGTAGTAGCCATTTTTAAATAACTATTAGTAACTGATAATAAGTATATTCAAAAAAAAGAGCTGTGATTTGCTTGGCAATTCACGGCTCTTTTTTTACCTTTACGGCAAATGTATTATCAATCGTAAATAGTAAATCATAAAATAGTAAATATCATGACTTTAGTAGAACGTTTTTTGAAGTATGTAAGCTTTGATACTCAATCAAATGAAGAGACACGGCTTACTCCCAGTACTCCGGGACAGATGGTTTTTGCCAAATATCTGAAATCAGAACTGGAGTCTTTAGGCTTGGAAGAAATTACACTGGATGAATATGGCTATCTTTTCGCCACTCTTCCGGCAAATACGGAAAAGGAAGTACCCACTATTGGGTTTATAGCCCATATGGATACAAGTCCCGATATGAGTGGAAAGGATGTAACACCTCGTATTGTAGAAAATTATAACGGCTCAGATATTGTACTCAATGCAGAAGACAGAGTAATACTTAGTCCGGCACAATTTCCGGAGTTGCTTGCTCATAAAGGAGAAGACTTAATTGTAACCAATGGAAAAACCTTGTTGGGAGCTGATGATAAAGCAGGTATTGCCGAGATTATTTCTGCAGTGGCTTATCTTAAAGAACATCCCGAAATTAAACATGGAAAAATCCGTATTGGTTTTAATCCCGATGAAGAGATAGGTGAAGGTGCACACAAGTTTGATGTAGAGAAATTCGGCTGTGAGTGGGCTTACACGATGGATGGTGGTGAAGTAGGAGAGTTGGAATATGAGAATTTCAATGCTGCCGCCGCCAAGATTGTGTTTAAAGGACGTAATGTACATCCTGGCTATGCTAAACATAAAATGATCAACTCGATTCGTATTGCCAATCAGTTTATCAGTATGTTACCACGTCATGAAACACCGGAACATACAGAAGGATATGAAGGTTTTTATCATCTTATCGGTATTCAGGGAGATGTGGAGCAGACTACGCTTTCTTACATTATCCGTGACCACGACCGTTCAAGGTTTGAAAGTCGTAAACGTGAAATGGCTCATCTGGTGAGAAAAATAAATGCTGAATTCGGTGAAGATACTGCTGTACTTGAACTCCGCGATCAGTATTATAACATGCGCGAAAAGATAGAACCTGTGATGCATATTATTGATACTGCTTTTGCGGCTATGGAAGCTGTGGGTGTGAAACCGAATGTGAAGCCGATTCGTGGAGGTACGGATGGTGCACAACTCTCGTTCAAAGGATTGCCTTGCCCTAATATCTTTGCAGGTGGACTGAATTTCCACGGACGTTTTGAGTTTGTACCTATCCAGAACATGGAAAAGGCCATGAAAGTTATTGTAAAGATAGCAGAACTCGTAGCCAAAGAAGCCTGATCTTGTCAGGAAGTAAACCGCATAAATTATAAATCATAAATCATAAATCATGAAAACCACTCCATTTACCGACAAGCACATCGCATTGGGTGCTAAGATGCATGAGTTTGCCGGATATAATATGCCTATTGAATATACAGGTATCATCGACGAGCATCTTACGGTGTGCAATGCTGTTGGTGTGTTTGACGTGTCTCATATGGGTGAATTCTGGGTGAAAGGTCCTGATGCACTGGCTTTTCTTCAGAAAGTGACTTCCAATAATGTAGCTGCGCTTGCTCCCGGTAAGGTGCAATATACTTGCTTCCCTAATGAAGAAGGAGGTATTGTAGACGATTTGTTGGTGTATCAGTATGATCCCCAGAAGTATCTGTTGGTAGTCAATGCTTCTAATATTGAGAAAGACTGGAACTGGTGTGTGGCGCATAATACCGAAGGAGCGGAGCTTGAAAATTCTTCAGACCGTACGGCGCAGCTTGCCATACAAGGGCCGAAGGCTATTCTTGCTTTGCAGAAACTCACGGATATTAATCTTTCTGAGATACCTTATTATACATTTAAGGAAGGAGAATTTGCCGGTGAAAAGAATGTGATAATATCCAATACCGGCTATACCGGTGCAGGAGGTTTTGAGCTTTACTTTTATCCGGATGCTGCCGATAAGATATGGAACGCTGTTTTTGAAGCCGGAGCCGAATTTGGTATTAAACCGATTGGACTGGGAGCACGTGATACGCTTCGCCTTGAAATGGGCTTTTGTCTTTATGGTAATGATCTGGATGATACCACTTCGCCCATTGAGGCAGGATTAGGTTGGATTACTAAGTTTATAGACGGGAAGGATTTTATCAATCGTTTCATGCTTGAAAAACAGAAAGTAGAAGGTACAATACGTAAACTGGTAGGATTCGAGATGATAGATCGTGGCATTCCCCGTCATGGCTATGAGTTAGTGAATGCGGAAGGTGAAAAGATAGGAGTGGTTACTTCGGGGACGATGTCGCCTGTTCGTAAAATAGGAATTGGTATGGGATATGTTAAACCGGAATATAGTAAATTGGGAACAGAAATTTACATTGATATGCGTGGACGTAAATTGAAAGCCTCGGTTGTAAGACCACCGTTCCGGAAATAAATAAGAGCTTTTCTTTCTGATTTATGCCTTAACTTAATAAATTTTAGGTTAAGGCATAATTTTTTTTTGTCTTAGGCGGAATTTGAGTTTGATTTTCCTTTACTTTTGTATGCAATAAAAGTAAATGAAGTAAACGAAAATGTCAAACTTACCCACATTAATAGCCGACCTGGCACTGATACTGCTTTGTGCAGGTATTATGACCCTGTTGTTTAAAAAACTAAAACAGCCATTGGTGTTGGGGTATGTTGTCGCCGGTTTTCTTGCCAGTCCTCACATGCCTTATACTCCTTCGGTGATGGATACTGCTAATATTAAGACATGGGCCGATATCGGTGTAATATTTCTTCTGTTCGCATTGGGACTCGAATTCAGTTTTAAGAAGATAGTGAAAGTAGGAGGGACTGCCGTTATTGCGGCTTGTACCATTATATTTTGTATGATTTTGCTGGGAGCCGGTGTCGGGATGAGCTTTGGGTGGCAACGGATGGATTGTATCTTTTTGGGAGGTATGATTGCAATGTCTTCAACGACTATTATCTATAAGGCGTTTGATGATCTTGGGTTACGCAAGAAGCAATTCACCGGATTAGTACTGAGTATTCTGATATTGGAAGATATTCTTGCTATTGTTCTTATGGTGATGCTTTCTACAATGGCCGTGAGCAATAACTTTGAGGGTACCGAAATGCTTGAAAGTATCGGTAAGCTTCTTTTCTTCCTGATTCTTTGGTTCGTAGTCGGTATTTACCTTATTCCTGAGTTTCTAAAGCGTTGCCGTAAGCTGATGAGTGAAGAGACTTTGCTGATTGTTTCTTTGGCTCTTTGTTTTGGTATGGTGGTAATTGCTGCTAATACCGGATTCTCTGCCGCTTTTGGTGCTTTTATTATGGGCTCTATTCTTGCCGAAACAATAGAAGCAGAGTCCATAGATCGGTTAGTGAAACCCGTTAAAGACCTTTTTGGTGCAATCTTTTTTGTTTCTGTCGGTATGATGGTAGATCCTGCAATGATTGGGGAATATGCGTTGCCTATCCTGGTGATAACTCTTGCTGTCATAGTAGGACAAGCACTCTTTGGCACATTTGGAGTTGTTTTGGCAGGTCAGCCTTTGAAGACGGCCATGCAATGTGGGTTCAGTCTGACACAGATTGGAGAGTTTGCCTTTATTATTGCCTCATTAGGGGTGGCACTCCATGTGACGAGTGATTTTCTTTATCCGATTGTGGTTGCAGTTTCGGTGATTACTACTTTTCTTACTCCTTATATGATTCGTTTGGCAGAACCGGCATCCAGTTTTGTTGATAGGCATTTGCCCGAATCCTGGAGAAATTTCCTGACTCGTTATTCCTCTGGTTCACAAACGTTGAATCATGAAAACCTATGGCGTAAACTTCTTTTTGCGATGGCTCGAATCGTAGTGGTATATTCCATTGTCAGTATTTCTGTGATAGCTCTGTCGTTTCGTTTTGTTGTTCCGTTCTTCCGTGAAAACCTGCCTGGATTTTGGGGCTCATTACTGGGAGCTGCTTTTACTATTTTATGTATATCACCTTTCCTGCGTGCTATAATGGTGAAGAAGAATCATTCGACTGAGTTTACTACTCTTTGGGAGGCTCATCGTGCCAATCGTGCTCCGTTGGTTTCAACGATTGTATTACGTATGGTGATTGCGGTATTATTCGTTATGTTTATCATTGCCCAGCTCTTTAAATCGTCAATAGGGCTGATAATTGGTGTAGCTATATTGCTTGTTGTATTGATGGTGCTCTCACGCCAACTAAAGAAAAGGTCTATATTGATTGAGCGGAAGTTTTTTCAAAATCTTCGTTCCCGGGATGTACGGGCCGAATATATGGGAGAGAAAAAACCTGAGTATGCAGGACGATTACTTTCCCGTGATTTGCATCTGGCCGATTTTGAAATTCCGGGTGAATCTCTTTGGTCGGGAAAAACATTGCTTGAACTAAATTTGGGGAAGAAATACGGAGTTCATGTTGTTTCAATTCTTCGTGGGAAACGGCGTATTAATATTCCGGGAGGAAGTGTACGGTTGTTTCCGATGGATAAGATTCAGGTGATTGGTACGGATGAACAATTGAATGTATTTGGAGAAGATATGTCGCGCGGTTCTTATGTAGACAGTGATGTCTTTGAAAAGAGTGAGATGACTTTAAAGCAGTTTATGATTGATTCTGATTGTGCTTTTCTGGGCAAGACTTTGCGTGAATCGGGTATTCGTGATAAGTATCATTGTCTGATAGCTGGAGTGGAACGTGGCGAAGAAATGCTGATGACTCCGGACGTTAATGCTCCGTTTGAGGAAGGGGATGTGTTGTGGGTAGTTGGCGAAAAAGAGGATGTTTACCAATTAGTCGGGCAAAAGAATTAAAAAATCGACATTAGATAAACATCATATGTTTATCTTTGCCAAAAAGCGAAGATAAGCTGCGTCTCGGCATAAAAAACGAACAAGCTCATTTTATTCTGAGCTCGGTTTGCATTATCTTTGCTTTCGTATAAATTTAAAACAGAATTTTATATCATGAAAAGCGATCCTAAAGAATGTCTGTACTGTCAGAACAATGAAACGCTGCACAATCTGATGATTGAGATTGCACAGCTAAGTGTATCACGCGTGTTTCTTTTTAAAGAGCAAACCTATCGTGGACGTTGCCTTGTGGCATACAAAGATCATGTGAATGATTTGAATGAATTGAGTGATGAAGACCGCAATGCATTTATGGCAGATGTGGTTCGTGTGACCCGTGCGATGGATAAAGCTTTCCATCCGGAAAAAATAAATTATGGTGCTTATTCTGATAAACTCTCTCATCTGCATTTTCATTTAGCCCCTAAATATGTAGACGGACCGGATTATGGTGCTACATTTCAGATGAATCCGGGGAAAGTCTATCTGACAGATGCCGAATATCAGGAACTGATAGATGCGGTGAAAGAAAACTTGTAATAGTGGCGAGTGAGTAGTGATAAGTGATTAGTTACTGCGCCATATTCCGCATGGTACTAATCACTTATCACTATTCCACTTATCACTCAACTCCCTCTTCTTCGAAATCGAAATCAAAGTCAAAATCGTCCATAAATTCCGGAGTAGTAAATTCTTCTATACTTCTGCGGTCTTTTTTCGTAGGACGACCTGTGCCGCGGGCACGATCTATGAATCCACTGATTTTGCTCATTTCTAATAATTCATATTGGTCGGGCGTTGTTACATTTTCCATCACTTCGGGAACCAATTTGGCACCAATACGTTTTTCGATGGCTTGCAGTACCTTGAATGAATATGTGATAGGAGGTTTCTTCACCTGAATAACATCTCCAGGCTTAATCATTCGGGCTGCTTTTACAAATGAACCATTCATGCTGATTCGTCCCTTTTTACAGGCTTCTGCGGCAATCGTACGTGTCTTGAAAATACGTACAGCCCACATCCATTTATCTATTCTTGCTTCAGGCATAGAGATATTTACAATTTTACGATTTACAATTTTTAAACTTATCCTTTTACCATACTACAAATTTGTACATTGTAAATGGTAAATTGTACTTGTTCTTATTTTTTGTTGAACTGATTCATTGTCAAGTTGATTCCTGCCAGGCAAAAACTTTTAATTATCTCTCCGGCGGTTTCCAGACGCTCATCCATTGTCTTCCAATCTTCGTTTGTAAAATGTCCGAGTACAAAATCAACTTGTCCTCCACGCGGAAATTCATTTCCTATTCCAAAGCGCAGACGTGCATAGTCTTGTGTTCCTAAAGTAGCTGCGATATGTTTCAGACCGTTGTGTCCGGCATCACTTCCCTTTCCTTTCAGGCGAAGGGTACCGAATGGTAATGCCAGATCATCTACTACAATCAGTACATTTTCCAGTGGAATTTTCTCTTCCTGCATCCAGTAACGAACAGCCAGCCCACTTAAATTCATAAATGTAGAAGGTTTAAGTAACAACAATTGCCGGCCTTTTATCGAGAAAGAAGCAGTAGAACCATAACGTCCACTGACGAATGGAGTATTATTTAATTTTGCCAGAGCATCTACTACCATAAAACCTATATTATGGCGTGTTTCATGATATTCGGGACCAATATTACCCAATCCTACAATGAGATATTTCATAAATAAATATGTATTGAAATGAAAAAGAAACGCAGACTAACACAGACCAAAATCTGTGATAATCTGCGTTCCGAAATATTCTGATAGAAGTATTTCTGTGATTATTTTCCTGCAGTAGCAGCTGCACCTCTTGCTGCACGAGTCAATTTAACTGCACATACAACAGCTTCTTTAGCATTCAACAATTCGAGACCTTCATAGTTCAGCTCACCCACTTTAACAGTCTTACCAAGACCTAAGTGAGAAACATTTACTGTCAATTTTTCCGGGATGATGTTATAAAGAGCTTTTACTCTCAGCTTACGCATCTGCAAAACCAGCTTACCACCGGCCTTAACACCTTCTGCAAGACCTTCCAACTGTACCGGAACTTCCATTACAATAGGTTTAGCCTCATCAATCTGATAGAAGTCAACATGCAGAATGTTGTCTTTTACTGGGTGAAACTGAATATCTTTCAGGATAGCATTTACTTTTTTGCCATCAATAATCAGGTCTACTACATGAATGTGCGGAGTATAAACCAAATTACGCAGACCTTCTACAGGTACAGTAAAGTGGATATTTTCACCACCTCCGTAAAGTACACAAGGTACACCGTTGTCTTTACGAATAGCTTTCAATGCTCTGGCTTGATCAGAAGAGCGTTCTGCAATAGTTCTTGCAGTTCCTTTTACTTCAATTGATTTCATTTTTTAATTTTTTTGTGTTACTCTAAATTAAGTGATTTGAGTGCTTAATTCACCATCACACGGTGTGATACCCACACAATGTTGCAAAAAAGCGGTGCAAAAGTACGCTTTCTTTTTGAAATATCAAAGAAATTGTTATTCAAAATCAATATCTATTTTTATTTCATCAGTTGGCTGTACATCTTCTATAAGCTCTTCCTCTTTCACAGTGTGTCCCTGCTGGTCGTTGATGTACTCTATAGCTTGAGTCAGTCCGGTCATGAACTTATCGAAATCTTCTTTGTATAAGAAAATCTTATGTTTCTCAAAACTTACCTGCGAGTCATCACCTTCGCCCATAATCACTTTCTTACTCTCAGTGATGGCAAGGAACATTTCGTCTTTACGGTTTTTCTTTACGTCAAGATAATAAATACGCTTACCAGCCTTAATGGACTTTGAGAATACAATCTCTTTATCATTCATATCTATACTCATTTTCTTTTTTAAATCTTCCATATCATTAGGTCTGTTTATAATCGGCTTCAAAATTGGAACTTTTTTTTCAACTGTCAAAAGAAAAAGGGCAGAGAATGAAATACAACATTAAAAAATGTGATTTATTTGTGGAAACTCATTAAAAATATCTACTTTTGCAATTCGTTAATAACAGTATTATTAAAGATTATGATTAACAGAGTTCTTATTCGTCTAAAAATCATACAGATAGTGTATGCTTACTATCAGAACGGCAGCAAAAATTTAGACTCAGCGGAGAAAGAGTTGTTTTTTAGCCTCTCGAAGGCTTATGACCTCTACAACTATTTGTTGATGCTTATGATTGCATTGACGGACTACGCACAAAAACGTATTGACACAGCAAAAGCCAAACTGAAACCTACCAAAGAAGAGTTGTATCCTAACATGAAATTTGTTGAAAACAAATTCGTAGCGCAACTTGAAGTAAATAAACAATTGACAGAGTTTATAGCCAATCAAAAAAGAACATGGGCTAACGATCAGGATTTTATCAAAGAACTTTATGATAAAATAGTGGAGTCAGATATATATAAAGAATATATGGCTTCTGCTGATAGTTCTTATGAAGTCGACCGTGAACTATGGAGAAAGCTCTACAAAGCATTTGTTTTTAATAACGACTCTTTGGATCAGGTGTTAGAAGACCAGAGTTTGTATTGGAATGATGACAAAGAGATTGTAGATACATTTGTTTTGAAAACCATTAAACGTTTTGAAGAAAAGAACGGTGCAAATCAGACTTTACTTCCGGAATTTAAAGATGATGAAGATCAGGAATTCGCACGTCGTCTTTTCCGCCGTACTATTCTGAATGCAGATTACTACCGCCATCTCATTAGCGAAAATACCAAGAACTGGGATTTGGATCGTGTTGCATTTATGGATGTAATTATTATGCAGACTGCTTTGGCAGAAATTCTGAGTTTTCCGAACATTCCGGTCAGTGTTTCGTTAAATGAGTATGTAGAGATTGCCAAGCTTTATAGCACTGCTAAGAGTGGTAGCTTTATCAATGGAACTTTGGATGGAATTGTTAATCAATTAAAAAAAGAAGGTAAGTTGGCGAAAAACTGATACCTTTGCTATTATAGATTAAAAAACTAAAACAGATTATTTATGAATTTATTGACTGTATTACTGCAAGCTCCTGCTGCTGGTCCCGACGGAAGTCTGATGTGGATTATGCTGATAGCAATGTTTGTTATCATGTATTTCTTTATGATTCGCCCTCAGAACAAAAAACAAAAAGAGATTGCTAATTTCCGTAAATCTCTTCAGGTGAATCAAAAGGTTATCACTGCCGGAGGTATACATGGCATTATTAAAGAGATTAATGATGACCACATTGTACTTGAAATTGCAACAAATGTAAAAATTAAGATAGATAAGAATTCTATTTTTGCTGATGCTTCTGCTGCTAGTCAGCAGCCAGCTAAATAAGCTATAAACATAAATAAAGCCTATGTTTGAACGTAGGGATATAAAGTATATTTATTTGAGATTTTCTAAAAAGATTAGGAACTTTTTACTCAGTGAAAAGAGTAGGGAATTCCTGATCTTTTTATTTTTTTTCCTTATAGCCAGTGGCTTCTGGCTTCTTCAAACTTTAAACAATGATTATGAAGCGGAATTTTCTATTCCTGTCCGTTTGAAAGAAGTTCCCAATGATGTAGTAATTACCTCGGAGCCTCCTTCTGAACTGCGTATTAAGGTAAAAGACAGGGGAACCGTTTTGTTAAACTATATGTTAGGGAAAAGCTTTTTTCCGGTGAATCTCAATTTCAATGACTATAGTGCCCGAAATAATCATGTGCGGATTTATTCGTCAGAGTTTGAGAAAAAAATTATGAGTCAACTGAATGTATCTACCCGGTTGGTTTCTGTAAAGCCCGATACACTGGAATACATATACTCTACCGGTAGATCAAAACGTGTTCCGGTGAAAATGCAGGGTAAAGTGACTGCCGCCCGGCAATACTATCTATCCGATACGATCTATTCACCGGATTCTGTTTTGGTTTATGCTCCTGTTGCTATTCTGGATACAATAACTACTGCCTATACGCGTAAGGTTGACCTGAGCAATATTGCGGATACATTGACACATCATGTTGCTCTGGCAGAGGTAAAAGGGGCTAAGTTTATTCCCAATGCTGTAGATTTAACTTTTCCGGTAGATATGTATACGGAAAAGACAGTTGAAGTACCTTTGCATGGAGTTAATTTTCCTGCTGATAAGGTTTTGCGTACTTTTCCTTCAAAGGTACAGATAACTTTTCAGGTAGGGTATCACAACTTTTATAAGATTGAAGCAAACTCCTTTATTATAAATATATCTTATGAAGAGCTACTAAAGTTGGGTTCAGATAAGTATACGGTAAAACTCAAATCTATTCCTAATGGGGTGAGTCATATTCGTATAACACCTAAAAAGGTTGATTTTCTTATAGAACAAGTATCTTCTAATGGCGATTAAAGTAGGCATAACCGGTGGTATAGGTAGTGGCAAAAGTGTTGTTTCACGATTGCTGGAAGTGATGGGTATTCCTGTGTACATAGCCGATATTGAATCTAAAAGATTGACAAATACAGATCCCTTCATTCGGAAGGAACTCTGTGCTTTGCTGGGCGACAAAGTTTTTGAAGGCGGTGAGCTGAATAAAGCATTTCTGGCTTCTTATCTTTTTGGGCATCCGGATCATACAAGGCGAATCAATGAAATTATTCATCCGCAGGTAAAGGACGATTTTCGTTGCTGGGTAGAGAGGCAATCGCTTTCTCCTATAGTAGGTATGGAATCTGCCATATTAATAGAATCGGGTTTTGCTGCTGAAGTAGATGTGGTGGTGATGGTGTATGCCCCATTGGAACTACGTGTACGGCGTGCTATCAAACGTGATTGTTCCTCGCGTGAACTTATAATGAAGCGTATACAAAGCCAGATGAGTGATGAAGAAAAGCGTAAACAAGCCGAGTTTGTAATTGTTAATGACGGCGAAGTGCCATTAATTCCACAGGTTCTGGAACTAATTTCTTTGCTATTTGAAAATATTGCTTCTCTTTCGGGAAAATAGGTATTGTCTTAACAATAAAAATAGGCTTGCTTATTTTGTATTGTCTTTGGCTTACACTATCTTTGCCCACCGAAAAAATAACTAATAAATAAAAAGAATATACTATGTTGAAGACTATTTTGTCTATCTCCGGAAAACCGGGATTGTATAAACTTATTTCGCAGGGAAAGAATATGCTGATTGTTGAATCTGTTAGCGCAGAAAAAAAGCGTTTCCCGGCTTACGGAAATGAAAAAATTATTTCTCTGGCAGATATAGCAATGTATACAAATGATGCTGAAGTTCCTTTGCGTGATGTTCTTGAGTCAATCAAGGAAAAAGAAAATGTGGGAACTGCTTCTATTGATCCTAAGAAGGCTACTGTGGAGGAATTGCGAGCTTATCTGGCAGAAGTGTTGCCTGATTTTGATCGTGAGAGGGTATATGTGACCGATATTAAAAAATTAATTTCATGGTATAACATTCTTGTTACAAATGGAATTACTGAGTTTAAAGATGCCACAGAAGAACAAGAGGAGGCTGTAGAAACAGCGGAATAAGATGATCTGATATCTTTTTCAGTTATAAAAGAAGCGTGATAAATATCTTTTGAGGATGTTTATCACGCTTTTTCTTTTTTTATTGGAATGCTTTAAACAAAAAGGAACTCGTTCTGTTCTGCTTATACTATATATTTACAGGAATATTTTTGAGCTTTCCTTTATAAGATTCAGAGCTTTTTTACTTATCTTTGTTGCAATCCACCGATTCCTGGAAAGTCAGGAGGGAGGACTGTTTAGTAATTACTTAGAACAAAGGCGTTTATTATATTATTCTGTACTTGAAATCTGGACAATTTCACTATTCAGGAATAATGGAAACAAGCGCTCATGCTCTGCTGTATATGCAAATATATGGTATTGGGCGTGGGTTGTTGTACATTATTTGAATAGTGGCAGTCCAGAGCCTCAAGTGCGATAATGGCAACAGTTCCCACGCTTTTATATATAAATATCTTCTTGGGGGACTGGAAGATAGATGTAAATGGGGTATGGATAAAAGGTCAAACAAAGCATTCGAGTTTCAGTTAGACACAGAAAAGGGAGTATTGTGTCTGAGTGATCTGCTTATAAATACAATGGTTTATTTGTATAATGATAACGGATATTTGCAGGTAAAAGAATTATGTATTTCCTCCTCATTGACATTAGAACTTCCGAAGCGTGGAGCCTACGTACTTGTTATACTGCATCCTGCCAGTGAGGTGGTAGTACGTAGAATTATTTATTAAGTTTTTTGCTATAAAAAATGCCAGTATATTGTGTAACATACTGGCATTGTATATAAGGATCTGTTTTTATTTTAGTTGCGGAATGATAATCCATCCCCCGCAACATCAACGATGATTGCTTTACTGCGATCTACTTCTTGTGCAAGTAACTTTTTCGACAGGTCATTGAGCAAATAACGTTGGATCGCTCTTTTTACAGGTCGTGCACCAAACTCCGGATCATAACCGGCTTGCGCTATAAAGTTTATGGCAGTATCTGTCAGTTTCAGTTCTACACCATTGCCAGCAAGCATCTTTTGAACACCTTTAATCTGTAGCAAAACAATTTCCCTGATCTCTTTCTCCGTTAATGGTAAGAACATGATTGTTTCATCAATACGGTTCAGGAATTCCGGACGAATTGTTTTCTTCAGCATGTTTATCACTTCCTTTTTGGTCTCTTCAACTACTTCTTCTTTGTTGGAGCTATTGAGTTTTTCCATTTGACTCTGTATATAGGAGCTTCCCATGTTTGAAGTCATGATGATGATTGTGTTTTTGAAATTGACTACACGTCCTTTATTGTCCGTCAAGCGTCCGTCATCCAATACCTGCAGCAGGATATTGAATACATCCGGATGCGCCTTTTCTATTTCATCAAACAATACTACTGAATATGGTTTACGCCGGATGGCTTCTGTCAATTGTCCGCCTTCATCATATCCTACGTATCCCGGAGGAGCTCCAACCAAACGAGAAACACTGTGTTTCTCCTGGTATTCACTCATGTCAATACGTGTCATCATTGTTTCGTCATCGAACAGAAATTCAGCAAGTGCTTTAGCCAATTCAGTTTTACCTACACCAGTAGTTCCCAGGAAGATAAATGAGCCAATCGGCCGTTTCGGGTCTTGCAGTCCGGCACGGCTACGGCGTACTGCATCGGCTACGGCAGCAATTGCTTCGTCTTGGCCGATAACCCGCTCGTGAAGTTCATCCTCAAGATGGAGTAGTTTGTCTTTCTCACTTTGAAGCATTTTGCTGACGGGGATTCCTGTCCAGCGGGATACCACATCAGCAATGTCCTCAGCATCTACTTCCTCTTTAATCATTGCAGAACCTCCCTGCATTTGTTTCAGCTCTTCTTGTGTCTCTTTTATTTCCTGGTCTAAAGCCTGTAACTTTCCATAACGTATCTCGGCTACTTTTCCGTAATCACCCTCACGTTCAGCTTTTTCAGCTTCAAACTTCAGATTTTCAATTTCCACTTTGTTTTGCTGAATCTTATCCATCAGTGATTTCTCACTTTGCCATTTCGCTTTGAATGATTTTTCCTGTTCCTTCAATTCGGCTATCTCTTTGCCTATTGTATCCAATTTGGGTTGATCCTTTTCACGCTTGATGGCTTCACGTTCAATCTCCAATTGTTTGATTTTACGTGAAATCTCATCCAAGTCTTCCGGAACAGAATCTACTTCCATACGTAACTTGGCTGCTGCCTCATCCATGAGGTCGATAGCCTTATCCGGTAAAAAACGATCGGTGATATAACGGCTACTCAATTCTACTGCAGCGATGATAGCATCATCTTTAATACGTACGTGATGGTGATTTTCGTAGCGCTCTTTCAATCCACGGAGGATAGAAATAGTACTCAGAGTATCTGGTTCATCCACTTGTACAATCTGGAAACGGCGTTCCAATGCTTTATCCTTTTCAAAGTATTTTTGATACTCATCAAGAGTGGTAGCACCGATAGCACGCAGTTCTCCACGAGCCAATGCCGGTTTTAGAATGTTGGCAGCGTCCATGGCACCTTCACCTTTTCCGGCACCTACCAGTGTGTGTATTTCATCAATGAATAGAATGATGTTTCCTTCGGATTTCATTACTTCATTGACCACTGATTTCAATCGTTCCTCAAATTCACCTTTATATTTGGCTCCTGCTACCAATGCACCCATATCCAAAGAGTATACTTGTTTGTCTCTCAGGTTTTCAGGTACGTCACCTCTTAATATACGATGTGCCAAACCTTCTACAATAGCCGTTTTACCGGTACCTGGCTCACCGATCAGGATAGGATTGTTTTTTGTACGGCGACTCAATATCTGTAGTACACGCCGTATCTCTTCATCCCGTCCGATTACCGGATCGAGTTTACCGCTACGTGCTGCTTCGTTTAGGTTGATAGCATATTTTTCGAGTGACTGATAAGTATCTTCGCTTGATTGTGAAGTAACTTTCTCTCCTTTGCGCAGTTCGCTGATAGCGCTTCGTAATTCTTTTTCCGCCATACCTGCATCCTTGAGAATGGTAGAGGCGGTACTTTTTACAGTCAATAAAGCCAATAACAGATGTTCCAGTGAAACAAACTCGTCACCCATTTCTTTGGAATACTGGGTTGCTTTCTGAAGTACTTCATTTGACTCTCTGCTCAGATAAGGTTCTCCACCGGAAACTTTTGGCAATGAGTCAATTTGTTTATCAACAACCAGTGCAATCTGTTGTCCGTTTACTCCCAATTTCTGAAAAATGAAGTTGGTAACGTTCTCACCTACCTTCATTACTCCCGTTAGTAGATGGACCGGCTCGATGGCCTGTTGCCCTCGGGCTTTGACCAAATTGACGGCCTCCTGCACCGCTTCTTGTGACTTAATGGTAAAGTTGTTAAAGTTCATATCTTATGTCTCCTTTCTTATTTTCACGTTTCTAATAACACTGAAAGGGCGCAAAAGATTTGCCAATGCACATATTATGCCATTTTTTCAGTAATTTTAGATAATAGGTTGACAAAATGTCCTGCTCTTATATTTATGTGCAATGTTGTTTACGGAGAAGTTCTCAGCCTCTTTAATGTTTCATTTTGTTTCAACGTATTGAGAAAAGTGTTTCAACCTATTGAGAGTCTTTTCTCAATACGTTGAGAGTGTTGTTTCATATGCTTTGAGAATTTTTTCTCAAAGCTTTGAAACAACTTTGAATTTCTACTCTTTCCTTACACCATTCCTGTTTGTACCAAAACTTTTAGAAGATTAATGCTATCTGTATAAAAGCTTTATTGTATCTTTATCCGCAAATAAATAGATAAGAATAAGATTTTTATGGATGAAAAGATAAAACTTCCTGAGATAGTGATACTCGTTGATGCCGCATTTCTGAATTTCATAGTGTCAGATTTGAAGAGATATTTCGAGAATGTGTTAAATCGTCCGCTACAGGAAATTGATTTATCCTTGCTAACTACCTATCTGGCATTGGATGCCGGTATTGAAGAAGGAGATAATAAAGTACAACTGTTATTTGTGTACGATCAGGACTCTTCTAATCTGGCTTTCTGTAATCCGTCAGATTTGAAAAAAGAGCTTGATGGGGTTGCCTTTTCAGATCAGTTTGGAGAGTTTTCTTTCGCAGGAGTACCCTGCGAAGGGATGGTGACTCGTGAAGAGCTGTTTCTTGATTTATTGCAGATAGTCCTTGACTCGGCAGATGTGAAAAAGCTGATTGTGCTTTCTTTCAATGAAGAGTATGGTAATAAAGTGACTGCTGTTTTGAATAAAGTAAAAGAAAAAGAGATTATTCAGTTCCGGGTGAATGAATCGGAAGAGACTATAGAGTATCAGTGGGAGATGCTGGCATACCCATTGATGCAAGCATTGGGAATTAAAGGAGACGAATTATAGGAGTCTTTTTTTCACCTGTTACTAATCGTTAATCACTACTTATATGTCCGATTTTCGTTTGAAAGTATTTCAGAGTGTAGCGAAGAATCTCAGTTTTACTAAAGCCTCTCAGGAGCTTTTTGTAAGTCAACCTGCCATAACAAAACATATCCAGGAATTGGAAACCTGTTATCAGGTACGGCTTTTCGATCGGCAAGGGAATAAAATTTCTCTCACAGAAGCTGGGAAATTGCTTCTGGAGCATAGCGAACGCATTCTTGATGCCTATAAGCGGTTGGAATATGAAATGCATCTTCTACATGGTGATTATAGAGGTGAATTAAAACTTGGAGCCAGTACTACCATTGCCCAATATGTACTTCCACCTCTACTTGGAAATTTTATTCGTAAATTTCCACAGGTAAATCTGTCTTTGCTGAATGGGAATTCTCGTGGAATAGAAGCTGCGTTACAAGAACATCGGATTGACTTAGGCTTAGTTGAGGGTATCTTTCGTTTACCAAATCTGAAATATACGACTTTTTTAGATGATGAGCTGGTAGCTGTGGTACATACTCAAAGTAAACTTTCGCTACCGGATGAAATAACTCCCGAAGACTTGCCAGGCATTCCTCTTGTGCTTCGTGAACGCGGTTCTGGTACGCTTGATGTTTTTGAACGTGCTTTGTTACAACATAATATAAAATTGTCTGCACTTAATGTTCTGATGTATCTCGGTAGTACAGAAAGCATCAAGCTCTTTCTCGAGAATACCGATTGCATGGGTATTGTGTCTATTCGTTCTATAACCAAAGAATTAGTTTTTGGTGCTTTCCGGGTAATTGAAATAAAAGGAATGCAGATGTTGAGGGAATTCTGTTTTGTACATCAGCAGGGACAAGAGGGAGGGCTGTCACAGGTGTTTATGCAGTTTGCGATGCATTATGGTAAAAAAATGTGAGTAGAGGATTGGTCGTAATGAGAGTAAATCATCCGAATCATATATTGAATGTTTGTTTTGAATATCCTATCTGAGAAAAGGTTTATTCTGTAAAAACTGGCAATATAACCTAATTTTATTGGCAAGTTTTTATATTTTTGCAATGAGATTATAGCGATAAACTCACTGTCTTATTAAAGAGAGGCGTTATGTCTCATTCCAACAAATGCAGGATATAGTTCCACGCTTTTTATGCTATAAAAACTTGAAAAGATTGATAGTTCCTGGTTTTTATATATAAGATTTACGGCTATTTGTTTGCTTATTCTTGGAATTTTAGTGAATATTTGCAGAGGATATTACCATATGAGTAATTTACCTTTTATGATAAAATTGATAATTAAACCTTTTGTAAAATACTATTTTAACATTTTTATTCCGTTGATGAGGGCTTGTTGTTATGCGAAGAATATATCTATTACTGTTTTTTTGTTTCTCGTTTTTTAAAGTGAATGGAAGTAACATTCATTATGGCTTGACCTTTTATTCTCATACTGTAAATCAAGATGTGAGAACGTCTTTGAATTTAACTCCGGATGATCCTTTTTCGTTTCAGGATGGTTTTTCATTAGAGCTTGATATTAAATTTAATCCGGGGGTACAGACTTATGGTTATATATGTAGGGTTACTTCTGGTACTAATAGTTTTGATATAATATCGAATATAAATGCTTCTAAACTTAATTTTGTATTGATTAATGATGATAAAGCTTTAGCTAATGTTGATTTTAAAATATCGTTACCTAAAAATAGGGAAGACTGGAGTAAAATGAAGATTAATTTCAAGCAAGACAAAATTATTTGTTCTATTAATGATAATATCCAGACGATACCTTATTCTTTTAATAAATTAGATGATATCAGAATTAATTTTGGTAGAAATTGGACTAAAGTGTTTTACAGTTCAGATGTACCTCCGATTTCAATAAAAGATGTTGCCGTTCGGAATGATAAAGGGGATTTACTCTATTTCTGGAAATTAGATAAATATGCAGGTACAAAGGTGTATGATGATATCTGTAGTAAAGAAGCGATAGTAGAGAATGGAAGTTGGGATATTGATAAATATATAAAATGGCAAAAAGAAACATCTATTCCTGTGTCGGAGAGATATGCTCAGATAGCTTTTGATTCTATTCAGAATCGACTTTTTATTGCTACTTCTGATTCTATGATTTTCTTTAATATGGATGATTTTCGTATCAAAAGAATTAAAACTCAAAAAGGTTCTCCTTTTGGTGCAGGGGGGAGTAGCCAGATGATCTATGATTGTATAAACGATCGGTTGGTTTCTTACAGTTTGCTATATCCTGACTTTATTCTTTATGATTTTGCAAAGAATGAGTGGTCAGGAGATAAGTTAGATCAGAGGTTTGCACCGGCACACCACCATAATCGTTTTATTGATATGGAAAAAAGGCAGTTGGTTACGTTTGGAGGATATGGCTATCAGTCTTATAAAGCGTGGTTGTCTACACATCCATTAGACAGTGGTGTTTGGGATATAAAGAATATGTCAAAGGATATCTCTCCGCGTTATTTGAGTGCTTTAGGTTATTTGGGGAAGGGCAAATTTTTACTTTTGGGAGGATATGGCAGTATATCCGGAAAACAGGAAGAATCTCCCAAGAATTTTTATGATTTGTATGAAATGGATTCTCGAAATCAAACTTGCAAAAAGTTGTTTGATTTGACCGTTCCGAGAGTACCGGTAACTTTTTCAAACTCAATGATAATTGATAAAGATAAAGCATATGCACTGGCTTATGATAATAATCGTTTTCATACTTTATTAAGTCTATGTGAAGTGAGCCTTACAGATGGTTCTGTTTCTATTATTGCCGATTCTATTCCATATAATTTTTTAGATATGGAATCGTTCTGTGATCTTATATTGGACAAGGAGAAATCTATCTTATATGCAGTCTTAATGCAGAAAAATCAATCGGATAATTTTAATGTGGATATTTATTCTTTGTCATATCCTCCATTAAAGGTATCGGATGTTATTCAGAAGAGTGGATTGGCAGAGAAAAAAAGTAATCAATTGATTTTTGTAATATGCCTTTTATTCCTTATTTGTTTATCTTTTGTTGTTTTCTTTTGCGTAAGAAGAAAACGAAGGGAAACTCCTCCTGCAAAAAGTATCTCTTCATTTTCCGGGAGTGTAACAAAATCGCCTACTGTTGAATTAAAAACTCCGGTTTCTACTGTAAAGCTTTTGGGAGGATTTCAGGTTTTTGATAAAGAAGGAGTAGATATTACTGATAATTTCACTCCTATCGTTAAACAGATTCTCTTATATCTTTTATTAAGTACTGTAAAAGACGGAAAGAAGGTTACTTCGGAGAAATTGGATGAAACATTCTGGTTTGAAATGGATAAAGCCAGTGCATCGAATAACAGAAGCGTCAATGTGCGAAAGCTTAGATTATTATTAGAGAAAGTTGGTGATATTAGTATTGTCAATAAGACGTCTTATTGGTTTGTAGAGATGGGGAATGAAGTGGTCTGTGATTATAAAAATATAATGCTTTTATTAAAAAAGACTAAAGAAGAACAGAGGGTTAGTGCGAATATATTAAATGCCATTTTAGATATTGCTCAGAATGGGACTCTTCTTCCTAATTTGAATGCAGAATGGGCAGATGGATACAAATCGGAGTATTCGACTCTTTTGATAGAAGTTCTTTTAAAATCAGTATTGTTGCCGGAGGTAGAATCAGATTTGAATTTACAGGTGAAAATTGCTAATGTGATATTGCTTCATGATAATATAGATGAGGAAGCTGTGAGAATAAAATGCCGTGCTTTGTTTTTGCTTGGACAGAAAGGTGCTTCCAAACAGTGTTTTGATAAATTCGCACAAGAGTATTTGCGTTTACTTAATACTTATCCTGAAATTAGTTATGACGAAGTTATATCATAGTAGATATTCCCATTGTACTTCTGTTTTAAAGACTGTATTTTAAAGCGTTTTAGTCCATTAATGATAAATTAAGATTCAATTAAGGTGTGTAAACTTGATTGAATCTTATTTTTTTGCGGGTTTAATAATCATGTTTCCAGTGGGTTATGTTTTTGTTTTTAATAAATTACTCCAATTAAGGTCTGGTTAATCTTTTATTAGGTTCATACACATACATTTGCTTAAGTTTTTGGTACTTGATCTGTGTTCTATAGATTTTGGTACTCTGTAGAAAACAAAGGAAAGCAAATTATTAATCAAAGAATTATCTTAAGTATTGAACCCATGAAAAGCCGTATTCCTTTTCTATATGTTACATTATTATTTGTTTCATGTTCTGGTAACAAACAAATATCTTCTGAGTTAAATCGATATGTAGACCCTTTTATAGGTACTACTTATACAGGGCATACCTTTCCGGGGGCGACTTATCCTTTGGGGATGGTACAACCTGGTCCTCAGACCGGATGTATTGGTTGGGATTACTGTGCCGGATATCGTTATGAAGATACCTTGATATCAGGATTCTCTCAAAATCGGTTGAATGGGACAGGAGTACCGGATATGGGTGATATACTGATTATGCCATTTTCAGGGAAGGATACAAAGGATTTTCAAAGTACTTATCGGAAGGATTCAGAAGTGGCTAATCCTGGTTACTATTCTGTAGAACTGATTGATAATTCGGTAAAAGTAGAGCTAACAGCTACTTCGCATGTTGCTATGCATCGGTATCAGTTTGAAAAAGAGAATCCTGCAATATACATTAACTTTCAGAATGGAATGGTTGGAAGTGAAAATAGTTACAATAACAGAGTACTTGATGCCAACATACAGAAAGAGGATATGTATACTATAACTGGTTATCAGCGAGTGAAGGCTTGGGTTGAACGCGATCTCTTTTATGTAATAAAGTTAGATAAACCGATTGCAACATTTGAAGATGCGGAAGATGGACGTGAAGATAAGGCTCCTCGTAAGATAATTCGTTTAGCTGATGAAAGAGAGGTACAGATAAAAGTTGCTTTTTCAATGGTTAGTATTGAGGGAGCTAAAAAAAATCTGAATTTGGAATTGGAACATTGGGATTTTGATACGGTTCGAAAAGAGGCTGAAAATAAATGGGAGAATTACTTGTCACGAATTGAAATTGAAGGTACTGATGAACAGAAAATAAATTTTTATACGGCTTTGTATCATTTACTGATACAACCTAATAATGTAGCTGATGTAAACGGACAATATAAAAATGCGAAAGATTCAGTTTCTCTTTCTCCTTTTGGAATATATTATTCTACTTTTTCCTTATGGGATACTTATCGGGCTGCTCATCCTCTATATACCATTCTTACTCCAGAGTTACTTCCCGATATGGTAAATTCTATGTTACTGCATGCCGAATGCCAAGGGTATCTACCGATTTGGACATTATGGGGAAAAGAGACACATTGTATGATTGGTAATCATGCAGTCCCGGTTATTGTAGAAGCCTGTTTGAAAAACTTTCCAGGAATTGATGTGGAACAGGCTTATCATTTGATCAAGAAATCTTTGACAGTTTCTCATTTTAAATATGATGTAGAGGCCTATGACCGATATGGATATTTTCCTTTTGACATTGTAGAAGAAGAATCTGTTTCTCGTACATTGGAGGGAGCTTATGATGATTATTGTGCAGCACAGTTGGCCAAGAAACTGGGTAAAAGTGATGATTATGATTTTTTTATGAAACGTTCGGCGAGTTATAAAAATCTATTTGATAATGAAACGAGGTTGATGCGTGGAAAAGATTCCAACGGCAAATGGCGTACACCATTCAATGTTTTTCATTTATCTCATGCCGGGACTGCCGGTGGTGATTATACTGAAGGGAATGCTTGGCAATATACATGGCATGTACAACAAGATATAGCAGGATTGACCGAGTTAATGGGGGGAACAGATAAGATGATAATGAAGCTGGATTCACTTTTTGTTATTGAACAATCTGCTGATCAGACTGGATTTGTTGGAGATGTAACAGGCCTGATAGGTCAATATGCTCATGGAAACGAACCGAGTCATCATGTAATATATATGTATACTTTACTTGGGAAGAATGATCGTACAGCTGAATTAGTCCGTGAAGTATTTGATCGTTTCTATTTACCAAAACCTGATGGGCTATGTGGGAATGATGATTGTGGTCAGATGTCAGCCTGGTATATATTCAGTGCATTAGGATTTTATCCTGTGAATCCGGTCAGTCTTGAATATGTAATTGGTGCCCCTCAGATTCCTCGGGCACAAATAAAATTGAAGAATGGAAAAGTATTCACAATGATAGCGCATGATTTGTCTAAGGAGAATAAATATGTGGAATCGGTTAAGTTGAATGGAAGGCAAATCAGAGATCATAAAATCTCATATGATGATATTATGCGGGGTGGAACGTTAGAGTTTGTAATGAGCAACGAGCACTGATAGGTTATAATCTGAACATTAAAGTACTTTGATATAAATGTAGTAATAGAGCTTATGTTAAACATTAAAATTTGAAATTTATGAAAAACTTATTTTACTCTCTGGTATTGGCATTGTGCTGGCAGTCAAATTTATCAGCCCAAGAAACTTTTTATGTAAGTTCGAGTGGAAGTGATGACAATCCTGGAACTAAAGAACAACCTTGGTATTCACTAAATGCTGATAATTGGACAGATGGATGTACAATTGTCGTATTGGATGAAATCTATTTGGACCCGGTAATTGACGTAAGTAAGGAGGCTACTATCAAAGAAGTTACAATAAAAGGAGGTACTCCTGAAGCTGCAATAATGGGGGTGAATGATGATGAGTTTAATGATGGAGAAATGAATGTTTCAAGTTTCTTTGATTTGAAAAGAGTGAAATTGAATTTGGAGGATATTACGCTGAAGAATTTGCATCGGGACGGGGGAACCGGATCTGGTGGTATGATATACGTAGATCCGTATTCGGAGTTGAACCTTAATAATGTTGTTGTAAGAAACGGAGTGGTTACTACTGGAGTAAACTGTCGTGGAGGCGCTATTTGCAGTGAAGGTAAACTGATTGTAAAAAATACAATTTTTGAAGGATGTAAAGCTTATCAAGGAGGTGCCGTTTGTCTGAGAGAATCTGAGAATCCTATTTATGCCCGATTTGAAGATTGTATATTCAGAAATAATGAAACGGGAGACGGTACGGTTGAAAATGGTAGTGGAGCTTCCGGAGGGGCTTTATACATAGAAGGTATGGAGATGGATATTGCTTTTGACAAGTGTTTTTTTGATTCTAACGTAGCTACTAATACAGCCAGAAATGCTACAGCAGGTGGCGTACGTTTATTTCTTAATGAGGAATGTAATGCAAATGTAACATTTATGAATTGTACGGTATCAAACAATAAGTCTGTAGGTGCCAGTGGATTCATGCACTGGGCAAGATGTGAACAAGGAAATGTAAACTTGAAGTTTGTTAATAATGTATTTTACAAAAATCGTACGGAAGGCCCGCAAGCGAATCTTATTACTTCTCAGAAATCAGCGCCTACTTTAGGAATGTCGGGAAGTTTTGTTTTTGTAAACAATACGTCCATGATGAACAATACAGGTGTTGACGGATTAGTTCAGACAGACCAGAATGCCATAAATTTCAGTGATTTTGGTGGTGATTTCGATTTGGTTTTTGTTAATAATATTATGTTGGATTGTATGATAGAACCTATCGATAAAGGTGACGGAACAATGGTTGACCAGTTAGGTTGGGGATGGTCAATCCGGGAAAAAGATGCCAGATCGACAGGTGAATATATTATTAAGAATAATTTAATTGATGGTGTAGGTGGAGCGTATGATGCAACTTGGGGTGCCGGATTTTTATATCATTTTAATAATGAAGATATTGCTACGGCAAATAACAATAAAAGTGTTCGCGGCAAGTCTACTGACCAGAAACTGAAACAAGTGGGAATTGATCGTAAGTTAACCGAACCGACAGAAGGTATTCCTTATATCGAGATCAATGACCCTGAAGGATATGCTATTGATAATGGAGTTTCTTCGTTGATATATAAAGGAGAGGAGTTGATTCCGCAAACTGATATAAGAGGTGTTGCTAAAACTGGTAATTCCAGAGACTTAGGTGCTTTCGAGTATAATGGAGTTGCTTCTTCCGTCAATGAATTTAAAGTAGATTCTCAGGTACATGTTTATTTGAATCATCCTACGGGAACTTTGTATTTTTCTGAAGAAGTTGCATCGGTTCAAATATATACATCTTTTGGTATGCCGTGCATCCCTGTTGCTGTGAACGTTACATCTGTTAATATACGGAATCTGGCAAAGGGTATTTACATCGTGCGGATAGTAGACAAAAATGGAAAGGTATATTCTGAAAAGATATTGAAATAAAAAATAAAACGCAGAAAGGTGCTTTGAAAAGGTTTATGCACCTTTCTGTGAATTATAAAAATAATTATTGGAGATTAAATCCTGTAACTATGGATAAATTCTTGGAAAAGAGAAGGGCCTTTTCTTTATTTATTGTATTTTCGATAGCAATATTTTCTGTTTTTTCTCAGCAAGAAGGAACATGGAGAGATTATAGCTCTATCATAAAAAAATGTATTTATAATGATTATAAAGGTATGTTCAGAGAAGAAGGTAAAGCTTTGAAATATCCTTTCATTACTCCGGGAAGCAGTCAATACTCCGATGTTTTATGGGATTGGGATTCTTGGCTGACTAATATAGCATTACGTCAGATTTTGTTGGATATAGGTAATGACAAAGCTTCGAAAGAAGCCATAAAATATGAACAAGGTTGTATTTTGAATTTTTTGGAATTTGGAGGAATGGATGGTTGGATACCTATAAATATAAAGCGGGAATCTGTGAGAGCCGAAATACAACCTAAAGAAATTTATAAAACGAATATGCATAAGCCGTGTTTGGCTCAACATGCTGCATTTTTAACAAAACTCAATGGTGGTGATGCCGAATGGCTTAGAGCTAAATTTTATTATCTTCAGACTTTTGTGAATAATTATATTAACCATCACCGAGATCGGGCTACCGGATTATATTATTGGCAAAATGATGTAGCTATCGGAGTAGATAATGATCCGTGTACCTATTATCGTCCGGCAAGAGGCTCCGGATCTATTTTTTTAAATTGTTTGATGTATAAGGAATTGAAAGCTGTAGCTTATTTGTGCGAAAGGTTGGGTCTGTCTGAGACCGCACCTCAATACCAAAAGAATGCATCGGATTTGCAAGAAGCTATTCAAAAACATTGTTGGGATAACAGAGACGGCTTCTTTTATAGTGTAGATTTGAATTTATTGCCTGTAAAAAGTCCGGAGGCATTTGAGAGACATAGTGGCATGCCTCGTGATTGGGATTGTCTGATTATGAGAATTGGTGTTTGGTCAGGCTTTTTGGCCATGTGGGCAGATATTGCAACGCCGGAACAATCGGAAAGAATCGTTCGGGAACATTTTAAAAATACAAAAACCTTTAATGCTCCGTATGGCATCAGAACTCTTTCTAAAATGGAGAAGATGTATAATTTGAAAGCTACCGGTAATCCGTCGTCTTGGTTGGGACCTGTGTGGGGGATTTCGAATTATATGGTTTGGAAAGGGTTGGTGAAATATGGGTATGAAGAAGAAGCATGCGAACTGGCCGAGAAAACTATAAAGTTGTTTGGAAGCGATTTTAAACGTTTCGGGGCTTTACACGAGTATTATCAGCCTGAAAATGGGGAACCTATACTAAATCCTGGGTTTCAGAATTGGAATTATCTGGTTATGAATATGTTGGCATGGCTGGAGAAAAGACCATTGGTTGATGAATTTTAAGAAGTAAAAATCGAATAAATAAAGAATCAATAAAATACTTATGAAACATAAAATGAAGTCTTTCGGTTTACTATTCTTTTGGGGAATGATCTCCTGTACGAGCAATGCGGGAGAAGTAAGTGGGGATCTACGGACTGTTCTTGATGCTCAAATCAATAATTCTGTGATTGATATTCCTAAAGGGACTTATATCCTTGATTTGAAAGATGGAAAACAACCTTACTTATTCAGTTATAAAAAAAATATTCAGGTAAAGGGAAATGGTTCGACAATTATTTGTAATTATCAGAAACAGGCTTTTAGTTTTGAGTATTGTGAAGATATGGTCTTTTCTGATTTGACAATAGAGTATGATCCGCCTTGCTCTACACAAGGTACGATTACTCAAATGTCGGCCGATGCAAAGACACTTCAAGTGGAGATACATGAAGGGTATCCGATGCTGAATCCGGAAACAGTACAGAATAGAGTACATTTCTTTGATAAAGATACCCGGGAGTTGATTTGGAATCTTTATACCAATGAAATAAAAGATCCGATTGTTTATTTAGAGGATCGTAAAGTACAGGTAAATTTGACAATGCCTAAGGTCGGAACTTATGAAGTCGGTGATTTTGTTGTATTCAATAATATTCCTACTACTTATGTTGGTCATTGTATCATTATGAATCATTGTAAGAATCTGACAATGTCCGGTATAACCATTTATGATTCTCCTGCTTTTCATTTTGCCGAACATTATTGTGAAAATACACATTATTATCGTTGTATTATCGATCGGAAAGTAGACGATCCCAAATATCCTCAAGATAGGTTACGACCTGGTATTGCCGATGGAATTCATAGTAAGCATGCGACAATAGGACCTACTATAGAGGAATGTGTTATTCAGTATACAAATGACGACCCGATAGCAATTAACGGGAATTTTTATCCGGTATATAGGGTAGATAAAGAATATAAACAATTGTATATTTTGGCAAGGGATTATAATCTTGCAGATGTAACTATCAAGAAAGATGAAAATGTTGTTGTTGTTTCGAATGATGGGGTCTATCGTGGAGAGGCTAAGCCCACACGAGTGACGTTGTCAGCCGATCCTACCGCAGAGGATATAAAGAAATGTTTATCTTATTTTAAAGATATTAAAGATACCCGGTATATAAGAACTGTTATGGTTCGTTTTTCAGCGGAAGATTGGGATAAAGTTAGTAATGTCTCCCCTGGTGATGTGATTTATTCAACTGACAGAATCGGGGCGGGGTTCCGGGTTATCAATAATAAAATTGGCCATGTTCCGGGAAGAGGAATATTGGTAAAGTCATCTGATGGAAAAATACAAAATAATGAAATAACATATACTGGTGCCGGTGCAATAATTATTGCTCCTGAATTTAATTGGATGGAGGCAGGACTGTCGAGAAATCTGGAAATAAGTGGTAATCATATCGAAACGTGTATGTTTCGCCAAAATTTGAAACGTTCTCAGGCTGCTGCTATTTCAGTAGTATTGGAAGCATCGAATGGTGATTTGGCACCTGCCGGTGGTTTTAGGAATATCATTATTCATCGTAATACGATAAAGAATTGTCCGAAACCGTGTGTGTTTCTGAATGCGATAGATGGTGGATATTTTTACAAGAATACGATTGAGCCTGCAACCTGGGTACGAGATCATGGACAGAATTTTTTGATTCGGAATGATATGGAATATGTTACGAAGTATGTGAAAAATATTGTTACGGATGAAGATCCTATGGGGACAGGATTGAGTCAAATAAAGCACGATGGGGAGAAATTGATCTGTGTAGACAATAATGGATATGTAAGCTTAAATGGATACCAGGAAAAACAGGTGAAAATGAGAGTTTTTGATGCTTACGGGCAATTAATTCTTGAAGATTCTTTTTGGGGATATTCTTCGGTTACTTTACATCGGCTTAAACAGGGAATTTATATTATTAATCTTATTTATAATGATGAGAGTTTTTCTAAAAAGTACTCTGTCTTCTGATATTACAGAGGATACTTTTATACAGTAATTCCAGTGTTCTGAAAATATTTAATATTATGAAAAAGTTTTTTGCAAATCTTCTGGTGATTTTTCTTCTTTCTATCACTTCATTCGGTACTCTGTATGCAAAGACTATTTTGCCTGGACTTATAGGTAATGATATGGTCTTGAAACAGAAATCAAAAGTTGCATTTTGGGGTTGGGACAAGCCAGGGACGGATATATCCGTAGAGACAAGTTGGAACGATAGGAAGTATGTGGCAAAAGCCGGATTGGATGGTAAATGGAATATGTATATTTCTACTCCTGAAGCCGGGGGACCCTATCATATTTTGATTAATGGAACGGATCGGATAGAACTGAATAATGTCTTAATAGGTGAAGTTTGGTTTACCAGTGGACAATCTAATATGGGATGGTCAGTCATAGAAGAAAAGGAGGCTGAAAACATATTGAAAAATGCAGATCATGCCAATATCCGTCTATTTCATGTTCCCCGTCATGTTTCAGACCGGAAGGAATCTGTTTTTGGTAAGAATACTGTTTGGAAAGAATGTAATGCTGAGACGGTTAGGAATTTCTCGGCTATGAGTTATTATTTTGCCGTTTTTTTACAAAAAGAGCTGAATGTACCGATTGGGATTATTTCTGCTTCTTGGGCCGGAACAGGTATTGAATCATGGCTTTCTTATGATTTGCAGGCCTCTGACGATAATTTGAGAAAAGCGACAGACAGATGGTGGAAATGGAAGAAGGATTTTCGGCATGATAGCATTGCATACGCAGAGAAGCTGGCTTTGCAGGAAGAAAATTTGGCAAAAGGTACTGCCCAGGAGATTGTCAAAAAACCGAAAAGTGTTCATATGTTACAACGGCCACATTGTAAGCCCGGCTCCCTTTATAACGGAATGGTTCATCCTTGTATGCCCTATACCATATCCGGACTGATCTGGTATCAAGGAGAGAATAGTGTGGAATGGGCAGATGAATATGAATATCAGTTACAGAGTATGATTGATGGTTGGAGAGATGGTTTCCATTCGGATTTTCCTGTTCTTATCGGGCAGCTGACTAATTTTAATTATCCGTCTGCTGAGCGAGCAGCGATTTTAAGAGATGCTCAACTGAAGGCGCGTGAGAAGAAAAATACTTATGTTATTTGTACGATTGATATTGGAAATCCTGATGATGTACATCCGAATAACAAATTACCTTTCGGACAGCGGTTTGCTGATATGGCGTTGAATAAGATATATGGGAGAAAAAACTTTGCAGATTATCCGGTAGCGGAGAGAGCGGTAGCTAAAGGAGATAAAATAGTAGTGAGTTTTAATCTTGTGAAAGAATTGTGCATAAAAGGGAAAGAGATAAATGATATTTGGGTGACTGATACTACCGGAAAGAAGCAAAAAGTGAAAGCTGTTGTTAAAAGAAATAAATTGATAATAGGTTGTGAAAATATTCAGAATCCGGTAAAAGTAAGTTATGCTGTAGAAAATAACGTGAACGCAAATCTATATAATAAAAATGGCTTACCGGCATTTCCTTTTACCTTACCGGTGAGAATATCTGAGAAATAAATAGAATGGAAAACTAATATTATGATATGATATGAGAAAGTGTGTATTGATTACTTTTTTATCGTTTGTTCTGTGCGGAGTGAGAGTTTGTGCGAAATCAATAGATTTTATAACTATAGAAACGGCCGGATTGAATATGTTTTTTACTGTTTCGGAAAATAAGAAGGTCTCTTTTCTATATTTTGGAGATAGATTAGTTTCTGACAGTCGGACTACTGTTTTAAATAAGGAATACAAGCTCAGACGCGACGGGCGTCCGCTTATACCGGAGATTTTTCCTACTTCCGGAGACTGTCTGGATCCCGCTTTGCAGTTGACACACGCTGATGGAGTATTTACTACCGATCTATATTATGTAGAGCATAATACGATAAATATGGATGATAATGTATCTGAGACGACCATTCGACTTAAAGATAAATTATATCCTCTTTTTGTCAATATTGTATTTAAGGCATATAAAAAGGAGAATATTATCGCTCAATACATAGAATTGGAAAATGAAGAACAAGATGCCATCAAGATTGAAAAAATAGCTTCGGCTTATCTTCCTTTACATCGTAAGTCTTATTATCTCACTCATTTTTATGGAGGATGGGGAACTGAAATGAAAATGAAAGAAGAGCAGTTGACACCGGGAACAAAGAGCATAGAAGCACGGACCGGAATTTTGACAACGGAGTCGGTGAATTCTTCTTTTATGCTTTCGGCAGATGCTCCGGCACAAGAAAGAGCTGGTGAGATATATGCCGGATCTTTAGCCTGGTCGGGGAATTATAAAATGACTTTCGAACTTGATAAATATGGTATATTGCATATGGTAGGAGGGATTAATCCATATGCTTCGATGCTCCTGATAGAACCGGGAAAGAAAATTAAAATGCCGGAAATGATCTGGACTTATAGCTCTTGTGGGCGTGGGCAGATTTCAAGAAATTATCATGACTGGTGTCGTAAGTACGCATTGGCGCATGGGAATGAGATACGTCCAGTTGTCTTGAACAGTTGGGAAGGCACTTATTTTAAGTTTGATGAGAAAAAGGTGAAAAGGATGATTGATGCCGCTGCTGATTTCGGTATTGAAATGTTTGTTCTTGATGATGGTTGGTTCGGTAATAAATATCCTCGTGATGACGATCGGTGCGGATTGGGAGATTGGCAGGTGAATAAGAAAAAACTTCCCGGAGGGATAGGTCATTTAGCCGATTATGCACATAAGAAAGGTGTAAAGTTCGGGATTTGGGTAGAGTTGGAAATGGTGAATCCTAAAAGTGAATTAGCCGAAAAACATCCGGACTGGATCGTTAGAAGCGGTAATCGGGAGCTTTTATTAGTTAGAAGTCAGTGTGTATTGGATTTGACTAATCCGGAAGTACAAGATTTTATCGTCGGAACATTTGATGATATAGTGAGTAGTTCGCCTAATATTTCGTACATTAAATGGGATTCGAACCGTTTTATTAATCGTGCAGGTTCGCAATATCTTCCGGCTGACAGGCAGTCTCATTTCTGGGTGGATTACATCAATGGTTTATATTCTGTTTACGACCGGGTACGTAAGAAATATCCGCATATTACTATCCAACTCTGTTCATCGGGCGGAGGACGTTTGGATTTTGGTGCCTTAAAGTATCATGATGAAGTCTGGGCCAGTGATAATACGAATCCACTTAGTAGGATATTTATTCAATATGGTACTAATATGTTTTTTCCGGCTATCGCTACAGGAGCCCATGTTTCGATCAGTCCTAATCATCAAACAAAAATGCATGCATCGTTAAAGTATCGGTTCGATGTAGCTATGGCCGGACGTTTAGGTATGGAATTGCAACCTGAAGATTTGCAGGGCGATGAACGTATTTTTGCTAAAAATGCGGTAGAAACCTATAAACAGATTCGGCCAATCGTACAGTTCGGTGACTTATACCGGCTTATTTCGCCCTATGATGAGGGGGGATGGGCAGCATCCATGTATGTTGATAAAGATAAAAAAAATGCAGTTGTGTTTGCTTATAGTTTCGAATTTCACGGCAGAGATCGTTTCCTGGAATTTAAATTGGATGGTTTGGACGAAAAGAAGAAGTATAAACTGACAGAACTGAACAGGATAGGCAAAAAAAGTTCCTTTTGGGGAAATGAAAAGATCTTTACAGGTGAAGAATTGATGAAGATGGGGATAAATGTAAATGATAGTGCCATGTTTGATAGTTTCGTTTTTATGCTTACAGAAGTTAATTGATAATGTTAAAGAATTGAATTATGATAAGAAAATTTATAGTGATTATTCTTGGATTGCTGGGCATTACTGATTTATCCGCGATGATTAAGGTATCCGGTGTTTTTGCCGATAATATGGTTATTCAGAGGGATGCTCCTGTCAAAGTATGGGGATGGGGAGACAAAGGAGAAACGGTAACTGTGATATTTAATGGGCAAAACCAGAGAACCCGTACAAATAATGACGGTTATTGGGAACTTCAACTGAAAGAAATGTCTTTTGGCGGACCTTATGAGATGACTGTTTCAGGTAAAAGCAATGAGATTAAAATCAAAAATATTCTGATAGGAGACGTATGGGTTTGTAGTGGACAGTCGAATATGGAATTCCAGGTAAAGTTGTCCGCAAATGCTCCGAAAGAGATTGAAGCGGCCGATTATCCGATGATTCGTTCTCTGAACGTTTCGCGTACGGTGAATGCATTACCTCAAGAAGATATGACAGGTGAGTGGGAAATCTGTTCTCCTTCTACTGTTGGCAATTTTACGGCTGTAGGATACTATTATGCGCGTGAGCTTTACAGACAATTGAATATTCCGATTGGAATTATACATTCGTCTTGGGGAGCTACCGGAGTAAGGACATGGACAAGCAGAAAAGCATTTGATATGCTTCCACTGGCAATGTCGGCCGATTATAATCAATTGGCATTAAATGATTTCGGGAAATTCCAAAAAGAAAATTCCGATAATAAGAAACGATTTGAGAAAGCACTGGCTAATGATATCGGCATGACCGGGAAATGGTATGATCCGGAGACGGACATATCCTTGTGGAAAGAGATAAATCTTCCCAGAGCGTGGATGGGAACAGAGCTGGGAACTTCGTTAGGAAATGTGTGGTATTGTAAGAAAATAAACCTTTCGGAAAAGGTGGTTGGAGAGTCGGGAACCATATCGTTGGGAGTTATTGACGATGGGGATATTGTCTGGATAAACGGTGTGAAAGTAGGAGAAGGATACGGTTACGATAAACGGCGTATTTATGATATACCCGAAGGGCTTTTGAAAGCAGGGGAGAATACGGTAACGGTTCGGGTTAGTAACTCCTCTCATACCGGAGGATTTATCTCCGAACCGGAGAACTATTATCTTGAAACAAAGGGGAAGAATAAATTTCATTTTCCTTTATCGGAAAAGTGGAAATATAAAAAGTCTGCTGTCAGCATGGATTATGGTTATGTGGAAATAGGGCCGAATATTGCACCTTCACTACTGTATAATGCGATGATTCATCCGTTGATAAAGTTTCGTATAAAGGGGGTGATCTGGTATCAGGGCGAACACGATACGGTTCGGGCTTATGCATACAGAACCATGTTTCCGAATCTGATAAATGACTGGCGTCGGCAATGGGGATATGAGTTTCCGTTTTATTGGGTATCGTTAGCGAATATAAATTCGGAGGATATCCTACCTAAGGATAGCCCATGGGCCGAATTACGCGAAGCACAAACAATGACGCTAACTTTACCGCAAACAGGACAGGCTGTTATTTATGATATCGGTGAAGCATATAATATACATCCGGCGAATAAACAGGAAGTGGGCAGACGGCTTGCGTTGGTGGCAATGAATAAAACATACGGTCAAACAGATACGGTATGTGAGGGACCTGTATATAAATCGTTCCGAAAAGAAAAAGATACAATCATTGTATCTTTTGATAATGCAGAAAAAGGCTTGTGTACTAAAAATAATAAATACGGATATGTCACAGGTTTCTCTATTGCCGGTAAAGACCGGAAGTTTGAGTGGGCGAAAGCTTATATCCAAGGGGATAAGGTAGTAGTGTTTTCGGATAGGGTAAAAGATCCTGTAGCTGTCCGTTATGCTTGGTCCAATAATCCGGGAGCCAATTTATATAACAAAGAAGGATTGTTGACAGTACCTTTTCGCACTGATTCATGGGAAGAATGTACAAGAAATAAATAGTAATCTTAAAAAAAATATCAATGAAAAAGGTTATATTAAGTCTGCTATGTTTAATGGTGGGAATACAAGTAAATGCTGCTGATATGTCCATTTTGGACTTTGGCGCAAAACAGAAATCCCGGGATAATTCGGCAGCTATACAGGCTGCCATAGATAAATGCGCATTGAGTGGAGGAGGAACGGTGTATGTTCCTGCGGGAACTTATCTAACTACAACGATATTCCTTAAGAGTAATGTTCATTTATTCCTGCACAATGGAGCTGTACTACAGGGGGTAACTGATCCTAAAGCCTACAAAGGACGTGCTATTGTTGTCGGAGAGAATATCAAAAATACTTCTATTCAGGGAGAAGGATGTATTGATGGACAAGGTAATCATAAAAACTTTCAGTTTGGTGATGATAAAGGTCGTCGCCCTCATGTTGTATTGTTCGAGAATTGTTCCAATGTCAAGGTAAAGGATGTATTTCTTTATAATTCGGCATCATGGACATTACGTTGTGCCAATAATGATGGGGTAATTGTGAACAATATAAGGATCTATTCTCATGGTAATCATAATTGTGACGGAATTGATATTAATAGCAGGAATGTCGTAATATCTGATTGTATCATAGACTGTGATGATGATGGCATTTGTTTTAAAACGGATATTCCCGGATTTGATGTGGAACATGTGACCGTGTCTAATTGTGTTATAGCTTCCAATTGCAATGGCATTAAGTTCGGTACCGGGTCTTTTGGTACTTTTCGGAATATAAGTATCAGTAACTGTGTTATACGGAAAGCCTCTGAAAATAATATTCGTAACTGGCCAAAGATGTTAAGGGGTATTTCAGCAGATACAACAGTTATTTCGGGTATAGCACTTGAGGTTGTTGACGGTGGGACGATGGATCGGGTGGTTATCAATAATATTTCGATGCAGGATGTACAGACTCCTTTGTTTATCCGTTTGGGAAATCGTAGGGGAAAAGGAGTATTAAAGAATATTATAGTTTCGAATATCGTGGCTGAGAATCAAAGTTTGATAACTTCATCGATAACGGGAATCCCCGGTAGCTATGTTGAAAATGTTACTCTCAGGGATATTGTGTTCAGCTATACAGGAGGAGCAGATGAAAACGATACTTTTATTGTTGTTCCGGAGAAGATTAATGAGTATCCCGAAAATAGAATGTTCGGTCCGGTGCTGCCGGCTTACGGTCTGTATGTTCGGCATGTAAAGAATCTGACGATGGAAAATATACAATGTCGTTTACGGAAGCCGGATTATAGACCCGCATTTATTTTTGATGATGTGCATAATGTAAGTCTGAATAATTTTCAGGTCGATCTACCTCAGGGAGAGACTCCTATAGTATATCTGAATGAGTCTTCGGATGTTGTGTTTTCCGGATTTCGTACATCGGAAGAGGTTCCTTTATTCTTAAAGATCGATGGTGAAAAGAGCAGGCATATCGATGTCAGATCCGTCAATTTTGATAGAGTCCGGAAAAAGGCGGAATGTGGGGAAACAGTAAAAGAAGGAACAATTTACTAAACAAATTCTATATTATAATAAAATGGAAAAACACACGGAAAATGGTATTAAATGTTGGAATTTAGGATTCTTTCAACAAAGATTCCTATATCTATGTTTGGTATTCCTGCTCGTCTCAATGGTATCTATATGGGCTGGGAATACGATCGAGTCTACTTTTGCAAACGTAAAGCCATTGAAAGGTACAGTGGTAGATTCAAAGGGAGAGCCTCTTATCGGAGCTACTGTATTGGTTCAAGGTACAGCATTGGGGACGATTACGGATGTGGAAGGGAAATTCTCTATTCAGGCTCCGGTAGGTGCTACTCTTGAATTTTCATATTTAGGTTATAGTACGATTATTTATAAAATAAAAACCTTGGGTGATATTTTTATTACTATGACTGAAGATGTCCATATGGTAGAGGAGGTCGTAGTAGTAGGTTATGGAGTACAGAAAAAAGAGACTGTTACGGGAGCAATATCTTCCGTGAATACGAAGGCATTGGTACAGTCGTCTCAGGCTAATATCAGTAATGCTCTTGTCGGGCGTTTGCCTGGGCTTACAGCTGTTCAAAAATCAGGTGAACCGGGGAATGACCAATCTATTATCCGAATCCGTGGCATTGGTTCTTTTGCAGGTTCTTATGATAGTGATTTACAGAATCCTTTAGTGATGGTGGATGGAGTTGAAGTTGCGAACTATAATAATATAGACCCGAATGAAATTGAAAATGTCGCTATTTTAAAAGACGCTTCAGCAACGGCTGTATATGGGGTACGTGGTGCTAATGGGGTGATACTGATAACCACCAAACGGGGAATGGTAGAAAAACCAAAGTTAAGTGTATCGACCAGCTATGCTATAAATTCATTTACGAATTTGCGTGAACCGATGGATGCATATAATTGGGCAGTGCAGTTAAATGAAACACGGAAATATGATGGGTATCTGACTGGAAATTATGATCCGGTATTTACAGATGAAGAAATTCAGAAGTTCAGAGATAATTCGGATCCTGTATTTTATCCGAATACGAATTGGGTGGATATGTTATTTAAGGAAACAAGTCTTCAGACCCAACATAACATCAATTTAAGAGGGGGAACAGAGCGAGTGAAATACTTTGCCTCATTAGGGGTCTTTACTCAGGGAGGTATGTATAATAATACAAATTTGGTATCTGATTATGATGCACAGGTACGTTATAAAAGATATAATTTTCGTACGAACTTTGATTTTAAAGTGACGAAACGGCTCAATGTAATGTTGAATGTGTCTGACCAGTTAGAATTTGTTAATCGGCCTAACGAGGACACCGGCGTTATTCTTTCATATGCTTTTTCACATCCGCCTACGTCGGGCCCGGGAGTAGCAGACGGTAAGGTGATAGAAAATCTGGATGGCCGGTATAATTATTCAAGAAATCCTGTAACGCGATTAATGATCAATAGCGGTGCGTTGAAGAATTATTCCAATCAGTTGAATGTTTCGGTAAAGCCGACTTATGATTTGGGCTTTTTGTTAAAAGGCTTGAGTGCTCATGCCATGATTTCATATCAACAATGGAATTGGCACAGTACTCGGTATTATAAGGAGGTACAAACGTATAAAGCTGTGAAAAAGCCCGATGGCTCACCGAGTTATCTACCTCAGGGCACACCATCACCTTATGCCCTAACCGAATCTCTGAGCCAAAGAGGAAGAACTTATTTAGAAGCCGGAGTTAATTACTCGGGAGAGTTTGGTGATCATAAGGTCGGCGCCTTGGTATTGTATAATCAGACGAAAGATAATAATCCCAATTTACTGTATAAGATTCCGAGTGCCTATACCGGTTTGGTAGGTCGTGTTACCTATTCTTACAAAAACAGGTATCTTGCTGAATTTAATGCCGGATATAACGGCACTGAAAACTTTGCCAAAGGGCATCGGTTTGGCTTCTTTCCTGCATACTCTTTGGGATGGGTATTGAGCGAAGAGAGTTTTTTTCCAGAAAACAAGATTGTGAGTTTTGTTAAAATCAGAGGTTCTTATGGTGAAGTTGGAAATGATAAAATCGGAGGACAACGTTTCCTTTATTTACCGACCACTTACACTTACAATACTTCGGAGAATAACTCGAACTCTACAGGAAGCAATAATACTTATCATTTTGGAACGGTTGGGGTCGATTATAAAAAATGGGATATGACGGCATCGGAAGGAAAATTAGGAAATCCGGATTTGACATGGGAACGTGCGAAGAAAATGAATGTCGGAGTAGATATTTATTTTTGGGAAGGTCGGATAAAATTCACTGGCGATTTTTTCAAAGAGGTGAGAGATAATATTTTGGCAAATAGAGGCAGTGTGCCTGTTATAGTTGGAGCCGATTTACCTGCTTATAACTTAGGTAAAATGAAAAATTATGGTTTTGATGGTGAAATATCATATAATGATCATATCGGTGATTTTAATTATTGGATCAAAGGATTGTTTACGTTTGCCCGTAATAAGATATTGGAAATGGATGAGGTCGACAGAGCATATCCGTATATGCAGCGAACAGGAAAACCGTTTGAACAATATTTTGGACTTGTTGCTGAAGGTTTCTACAATACTTGGGAGGAAGTGAATGATCCGAATCGTCCGGTGTCTATCTGGAATAATAATAAGTTGCAGCCGGGTGACGTCAAATATAAAGATGTAAATGGCGATGGTGTCATTAACAATAATGATATGATTCCTATCGGTTATGCTCCTTTTCCCGAGATTTCATACGGATTTTCGTTGGGCGGCAGTTATAAAAATTTCGACTTTTCTATCTTATTTCAAGGAGCTGCGAAGTCTTCAAAGAAAGCTTCAAAGAAATTTTATCAGGGTTGGCAGCAAGACGGGTCGGCTTTAGATTTCTTGAAAGATTGGAGTTGGACTCAAGAGAGATATGAAAGAGGAGAGAATATAACATTTCCACATGTCTCAGCCGACAAATCGCAAGCTCACAATTACCAGAATTCAACCTTGTGGATACGTGATTCAAAATACTTGCGTTTGAAAAATGTGGAATTGGGATATACATTTACCAATGAGGTCTTGAAGAAGTTACATATCGAATCGGCACGTATATATGTGAATGGAACCAATTTGTTGACTTGGAGCGGGCTGTGGAAAGGTGAAGATCCGGAGGTACCTTCCTATAATGATAATAATTATGAACCGTATCCTTTGGTGAGAACAGTAAATATGGGACTTAACATTAATTTCTAATACGTAATAAAAATGGAAAAATTATTATATAAAACCGCTATTTTGTTTTTGAGTATATTCTTGAATACAATATGTTTGTCGTGTGATCAATACTTGGAGAAACCTCCCGGAGTAGATGTAACGGAGGATACGATTTTTTCATCACCAGTACAAGTCGATTATTTTGTTGCCGGAACCTATTATATGGGAGTAAAAAGCGACTTTCCGTACTGGAACGAACAGGATATGAGTGACATCGGTTCGGGAGCGGCAACGGACGAAGCTGAAATAACACAGGGGTGGTATTGGTGTCAGGCTCCTTGGAACGCCGGAGGGATGAATCCCAGCAATACTGGTGACTTAAGGTTTACAACCCATTGGAAAGCTATACGAAGAGCTAATACGATATTGGAACGTATTGATGATGCTCCTTTTCAGGACGATGCTTTTAAACGCCGTGTCAAAGGAGAGGGGTATTGTATCCGGGCACTTAATTATTTTGAATTATTCCGTAAATACGGTGGTGTTCCGATTCTTCGTGAACGTGTTGCTTTGGGAGGAGATCTTAAAATTCCAAGAAATACAGTTCAGGAGGTAGTTCAATTTATTCTGGATGACTGTGAAGAGGCGATAAAACTTTTGCCGAAGCCGAACGAACTGACTACTTCGCAAAGAGGAAGACTAACCAATTTGGCGGCAATGTGCTTGAAAGCCAGAACCTTGTTGTATGCTGCGAGCCCAACTTTCAATACAGATAAACCTTATATAAATTATGGCGCAAATAATGATCTGATCATTTTAGGAACTTATGACAGAGAACGTTGGAAAAAAGCTGCCGATGCTGCTAAAGAGGTGCTCGATGAGGCAGACAGGACAGGGGTGACTCTTGTGAAAGGAAAGAAAGACGAGAGCGGTAAGGATATATCTTATTTATATGTTTGGGATCATCCGGACAATGAGGAAGTGATACTTGCCGATCAATGCAGGGGAAGAGTGGGTACCGGACATTTTCCATGGAATGGTCACATACCCAGCGTTGTCGGCGGTTCGGGCGGAGGACTCTGTATGACATTTAATTTTGTTATGAAATATGAGAAGAAAAACGGAACTCGACAGACATGGAATATGAATGGAGGGGATGATCTGATGGAAAAATATGAAGAACTGGATCCTCGTTTCAGACAGACTGCGACTTATCACGGACAACCTTGGAATTCAACGGACAACCTTTCTATGGATCTGTCTCAGACGGGAAATGATAAATGCATTACAGGGCAGTATATGCATAAACCGGTACCGCTTTCGCTCAGCCGGAGAGATAATGTGTTGGTTGAACCTAAAGGATGTATTTTTAGGTTAGCCGAATTTTACTTGAGTTATGCAGAGGCTTTGAATGAATATTATGATGTTCCGCCCACAGAAGCTTATGACGCAGTAGATGAAGTTCGTAAACGGGCAGGGATGCCTGTCTTATCCAGGGATTTAACTCAGGGAGAATTCAGAGATAAAGTACGAAATGAAAGAGCAGTAGAATTGTGCATGGAAGGGCATCGTCTGTATGATGTCAGGCGTTGGGAAATATGCGAACAGGAAGGAGTCATGAAGGGCAATATGTACGGAATAAAAATTTATAAGATAGAAGGCACGAAAGAATGCCGGTACGAACCTTACGTCTTCGAGGTGAGAACTTTTAATCGTAAGATGTACAGGCATCCGTTCTCTACCGGTGAAATGGATAAAGGTTATCTGATTCAAAATCCGGGATATTGATATCATATAGTAGTTATATTTCTTGAACTTTTAAATAGATATTATGAATTCGATGTTTAAATATTTAATGTGTTTTGCTTTTCTTTCCATACCCGTTTCCATATTTGCTGTAAATGACAGTATATGTGTCGAAACACCTATCGGATATGATGTGCAGGAAAGGTATAAAACAAGTAGTGCTATTTCATCTGTTTGTGGAGATGAGCTTTTAAAATCTTTTACTCCTAACTTGCTTAATTCGCTGACCGGCCGCTTGCCGGGATTAACAGTGAGCCAAGGTTCGGACGAGGCTGGTGTTATTGATAACAAACTCTTTATACGAGGACTTGGTACTTTTCAAGGGCTGACTGAACCTCTGATCGTTATTGATGGTTTTGTTGCCCAATATATTGATGGAGATGGTTATTTGAGAACGCTTTTGTCTCAACTGATGCCGGAGGAAATTGAATCGATCACTTTATTGAAAGATGCATCTGCAACAGCAATTTACGGATTGAGAGGAGCTAATGGGGTTCTGTTGATCAATACTAAGAGGGGAATTAATTCTCCATTGAGAATTAATTTTACCGCACAAATCGGATTTCAGCAGCCAACACGGATACCGAATTTTTTGAATTCCTATGATTATGCACGTCTTTATAATGAGGCCTACGGTAATGTGAACAATGGTGTCCAATTTTATAGTGAAGAGGTTTTGAATGCTTATAAAAACGGTACGGATAAATATTTGTATCCTAATGTGGACTGGTACGACGAGACTTTACGGAAAGTAGCCGAGATGTATAAAGTTGGCTTGAATTTTCAAGGAGGAAATGAGGTCGTGAAGTATTTTGTGTTATTGAATTATTTGGGAAATTCCGGACTGATCAGACGTACAGCCGATATGTCTGATAAAACTAAGAATCAGCGTTATAATCGATACAATGTCCGTTCTAATATGGATGTGAACATCACTAAGAACTTATCTGCTCATATTACGTTGGGAATTGCTATTGAAGATAAGATAACTCCCGGAGGGGCAGAGGCCGGTAAAAATACAAATGATCTTTTCAATCGTATACAGCAACTTCCTCCCAATTCATTTCCTGTAGTGAATCCTAACAATACTTGGGGAGGAAGTAGTAACTGGTCTAATCCGTTAGCCAATATTACGGAACGTGGCTATTGGAAACAGAATTCGAGAAATATTAATTCCGCTTTAAAGTTGACGGAGAAACTGGATATGTTACTTCCCGGACTTAGTGTTTCCGGGGCGATATCTTTCAATAGTTATTATTTAGGATATTCCAACAGATATGCTAATTATGAGTATTATGCATTAACAGGTAAGGATGCCGAAGGAAAATATTTGTATTCTGAACCTTTCGGGAAGAAAGAACAGTTAACAATCGATGATTCTATGTCCGACCAATGGAGAAATACGACAGTAGAAGGATCGTTGAACTATAAAGGTTCTTTTGGCAGCCATGATTTGGATGCCCTGCTTTTATATTCATATGAAAACGAGACATATGGACAACAACAGCCTTTTATACATGTTGGTATGGGAGCACGCCTGACTTATGCGTATGCCCGAAAATACATAGGTGAGTTTTCTATGGGATTGCAGGCCAGTGAAGCGTTTAAAAAAGGAAATCGGGCCGGTTTCTTTCCGGCTGGGTCCATTGCCTGGGTTATTTCGGAGGAAGATTTTCTGAAAGGGAATAAGTTGGTACAACTTTTAAAACTCAGAGCTTCGTACGGTTTAACCGGTAATGATAAAATAAATGGTGATCGACGTTTTATGTATGATCAGGATTACGGAGGTACGGATGGGTATAATTTCGGCGTTAGTAATAGTAACTTTTCCGGTTTCCGGCAACTTAGACTGGCTAATCCAGATATCTCATGGGAAAAAGAGAAGAAGTTGAATATAGGCTTTGAGATGAATTTAGGAGGGAAAATAGACCTTTCGTTCGACTATTTTCATAATTGCCGGTCGGGCATTTTATGCCTGCCGAACCGGAGCATTCCTTCTTATATGGGAGCGGAACTGCCTTATTTGAATATTGGAAAAAACAAAAATACCGGCTTTGAAGTGTCCGTTGCTTATCATGATCGTATTGGTAAGGACTTTGAATATTACGTAAAGGCGAATATGTGGGCGGCTAAGAATAAGATATTGTATATGTCCGAGGATATTCGGGCTGATAATAACGGGCACTTGTATAAAACGGGACATCGTATTAACCAGCCTTTTTATCTGGAGTCATTAGGATACTACACGCAAGAGGATATCAATAATCCGGATGTTGCAAAACCGACATGGAAGGATGTTGTACCCGGAGATTTGAAGTATAAAGACTGGAATGGGGATGGAATTATCGATAATAACGATAGTGCTCCTTTGGGTTATACAAATGTTCCGGAGATGACGATTGGTCTGAACTTAGGATTTTCATATAAGAATCTGGATGTTTCAGCATTTCTGCATGCGGCACTGAACCGGAGTGTGTATTTGGATGCGAGCTATTATAAGGCTTTTCAAAACAACGGTTCTGTTTCGGAATTTGCTTTGAACCGATGGACTTCGGAAGAAACGGCTCATACTGCGACTTATCCTCGACTTTCTCTCACCAATGAGCAAAACAATTACAGAACATCAACTTTCTGGATGCGCAATGGTAATTTTTTGAAATTGAGAGATGTAGAGATTGGATATACATTTAAAAATATTATTCCGGATACAAAAGCCAATTTAAGAATCTTTGTGAATGGAACCAATCTTTTTGCAGTGGACAATGTCGATGGGTATGATTCGGAACGGATTGGTGGTTATCCTGCAGTCAGGACAGTGAGTTTAGGAGCAAATATTCAGTTTTGATAAATTAAAGGAAAAATGAGAAATACGATAAAAAAATATAATCTTGTTTTTATGTTGTTATTGTTCGGTGCATGTTCTGAACTGGACAGGGAATATTCAACAACGATGAATGAAGAGTCGATTGCTCAAGAGTATGGTAATTTGCAAAAACAGGTTACCCACTTATATGCCGGTATGCGTGACGGACATTATCTGATCGATAATGCGATGATGGCCTCGTTGAGCGATGAGGCCGAATATACGCTACAGGGGAATGCACAAGTCTTTAATTCTGGTTCTTGGAATCAGTATGTTAACCCGGATGATTTGTGGGCGCATTATTATTCTTATATACGCCGTATAAATACTTATCTGGAATCTTCGGAAAAGTTTGAGGTTAATTTGGATGCATATAAGTATGATCCGAGTGAGAATGCACAGGAAACTTATAAAGCGAGGTTGAGTGATATTGCCAATTGGAAAAAAGAAGCTCGTTTCTTGAGAGCATATTATCATTTTGAACTGGTGAAACGTTATGGTGGCATTCCGATTATGAAAACAGCTTTACCATTGGATGCCGATTTTAAGAATATTCATCGGAACACATTACAAGAATGTGTTGACTTTATAGTGAATGAATGCTCTGTTTTGGGCGGAGAAGGAGTAAATGGTGATGAAGATGCTTTACCGATAGTTTATAATAATGATAATTTAGGAAGAGTAACGAGAGGGGCTGCTTTGGCTTTAAAAAGTCGGTTATTGCTATATGCAGCCAGTGATTTGTGGAATACGGATTCATGGACACAAGGATATTCACATCCCGAACTGGTGACATTAGAGAAGAAAGATCGTAGGGACAGATGGGCGGAGGCTGCGGCAGCAGCTAAAGCGGTAATTGATTTATCTGCCGAAGCCGGTTATGGACTGATGGAACGTTATTCGGATTTAGGAAAAGTAACTCAGAGCCCGGAATTGATATTGGTGCGACGTATAAGCGGAAATACCAATACGTTTGAAAAATTGAATTTTCCGGCCGGATTTCCTAATGGAGAAGGGCGAGTTACTCCTTCACAGAATTTGGTGGATGATTATGAAATGATTGATGGCAGTAAGTTTGATTGGAATAATCCGGAACACGCACTCTCTCCTTATAGTAATCGCGATCCCCGTTTGGCTTTGTCGATATATACCAATGGTTCTTCATTCAAAAATACGACTATAGAAACATTTGAGGGAGGGGCACATAAAAGAATTAAGAACGGGACAATGACCGGATATTATTTGAGGAAGTTTGTAGATTCTAATATCAATTTGGTGGTGAATGGTACTAGTAATCATCCTTGGGTGATATTTCGTATTTCCGAGATTTACTTGAACTATGCTGAAGCTTTGAATGAGAGTAATCCCGGACATCCGGATATTCTGACCTATGTGAATAAAACAAGGGGGCGTTCTGATGTTAAGATGATTCCGATTGGAGGCACAGATCAAGATGTATTACGTAAAAGAATAAGGAATGAGAGACGGATTGAACTGGCTTTTGAGGATCATCGTTTGTGGGACGCCCGGAGATGGATGATTGCGACGGATGTACTTAATGCTGATTTGACAGGTGTTGAGATACGAAAGAATGAAGATGAAACATTTACTTATAAAAAAATCAATGTGGAAAAGAGAGTCTTTTCACCTAAAATGTATTTCTATCCTATACCGGGATCGGTCATTTTGAATGAGCAAGTAATGGCTGCTGGTTGGCCGCAAAATCCATTATGGTAATTTTCTTAACGAATAAAAATATGAAGTATATGAAAAAGATGATATATAAAGCATTGTCATTGTTGCTGGTTATCCTGTTGCATGCATGTGAATATAAAGATATTTATGATGCAGGATCCGAATATCCGGTTGATAAAGTATACATAGCGGGTACTTATGAAAGTATTATTTATAAGGTTGATCAGATTGTAGAAACAGAAAATGCTCCGTTTCGTTATAAAATCGATGTAGAGAATAATAAGGTTTTGATACCTTTGGGCATATACCGGTCATCGATATGGAGCAATAATGATGTGAGCGTTGAATTGGGTATTGATAATGATACGATACCTGCTCTTATCGATTCGGAGGAATTAGTGGGTGAAGATGGTACTATTCCCGAAATTCTGCCTGCAGATAAATATCGGTTGGATACGGAAATACATATTGCAAAGGGAGAAGATTTAGGACAATTGAATTTAACTGTGGATATTCCTTTTTTATTGGATAATCTGGATAAAAGATATGTATTAGGCATAAGGATACTAAATTCGAACGCAGAGATCAATGAAAAAATGAGTCTTATTGTTGTCGACATTACAGCGGGGTTTATAGAGCCTCAACCGGACTTCACTTTCGAAATGGACGAAAAGAAACCATTTGAGGTCTCTTTCTCCAATAAATCTGTTTTCTGTCTGGATTATGAATGGGATTTTGATGACGGGTCGTCAACGGTTAACGAGAAAGAGCCTCAGAAACATGTGTTTCCCGGAGTTGGAGTTTATAATGTAAAACTGACTTCGAAGGGTACGCGTGGAAATCTGGTTACGAAAGAAAAAGTGGTTCATATTTGGGAGGATATTACGGATATCTACATTAAAAATGGTGGAAATCCTTTCCAGAAAGCAGGATTGGTTTCCGGACGTGTTGACTGCCTGAAAGATTGGACCTGCACTGAAAATGTATTGTCGACTTATAATTCGTCTAAGAAAATATATGTAGGCGGTTATCAGGGAGATAATGGTGGAGTGATGGATTTTTATGCAAATAAAGCAACGACGGGTGCATTGGAAAATGCTAAAATTTATCAAACCACGGATTTACCGGAAGGGGCTTATTATGCTGCTTTTGTTCCGTTTAGTTTTGTTGGAAAAAATAATTGTTATTTTGTAGTAACTAAGGGAGTGGAACTTCCTGATATTGATGATGTTGAAAGTAATTCTGATGTTCTTGCTTATCTTCATTGGGATGAGACAATAGAGATAACAAAACAGGGTATGGAATTTGAAGTATTGGCAAGCGGACCTGTGACAATCGGTTTTGTTGTATCTAATGATGAGGGAGGACGTGTCAAAATAAAATCGGTTTCTTTAGCTAAATAATTAACTAAGTGATGGAGATGGATATTATATTAAGAAAATATTTTCCCTTATATGCTGTTGTGATATTTTTGACTTCTTGTTCTCTTTCTGATAGTTCAAAAATGCAAGAAACCGGAGTGGTAAAATGGCCGGGAATCACGCAGGAGATGAGACCATGGACTCGTTGGTGGTGGTTTGGGAATGTCTTGACTGAAAAGGATATTACAACTGCCTTGGAATCGTATCGGAAAGCAGGAATAGGAGGGGTCGAAATAACTCCTATATATGGCGTCAGGGGAGAAGAAAGTAAATTTATTGATTTTCTATCTCCAAAATGGATGGATAAATTAGTGTACACCCTTGCTGAGGCTAAACGCCTTGGCATGGGGGTAGATATGGCGAATACATCCGGATGGCCGTTTGGTGGGCCTTGGGTCAATGAGGATATGGCCTGCAAAAGTATGTTGTCAAAAACTTTTAGGTTGCAAGAGGGGCAGAGACTGGCTGAGAGAATAGAATATATCCGTCAACCGTTGGTTTATACTCAAAGTGGTTTGAAAGTGGACATTGACGATGTGAAGGAACCTGTCACTGCTAACCGGAATTTGCAAGAGAATTGTTATGCGCAGGTTTGGTATAGAAAAAACTTGCCTTTGGTTGCTGTCACGGCGAATAAGAAACGAGTGGGGCAAGTCGGATTTACAGAAACCATAGATCTTACGGATAGGGTGAGAAACGGGGTTTTAGACTGGACTGCTCCTCAGGGAGACTGGTTGGTTTGTGCTTTATTTCAAGGTAATCATGGTAAAATGGTGGAACGTGCGGGCCCCGGGGGGGAAGGGAATGTAATAGATCATTTTTCGGAGTATGCAGTCAGTGAATATCTAAAGAAATTTGACGATGCATTCTCCGGATACGATTTGAGTTACTTGAGATGTTATTTTAATGACTCTTATGAAGTGGATGATGCAGTTGGATGTGCAAATTGGACTCCGGATTTTTTTAAGGAGTTTAAACGGGTTTGTGGATATGATTTAAAACAATATCTTCCGGCTCTTTTAGGCTTGGCAGATGATGATACTAATGGTAGGGTTTTATACGATTATCGTATGGTTATCTCTGATTTATTATTAGAACGATTTACCCGAAAATGGCAGTTGTGGGCTGAACATCAAGGAAAAGGAATTCGGAATCAGGCACACGGTTCTCCGGCTAATGCTCTGGATTTGTATGCAGCCAGCGATATTCCGGAAACAGAAGGGAGTACGATTACGGATATAAAAAGTGCTTCTTCGGCTGCTCATCTGAGGGGAAAGAAGCTAACGTCAGCAGAGTCAGCAACTTTGTTAAGTGAACATTTTCAAACTAAATTGTCTGATGTTAAGATTGCCAATGATAAATTCTTATTGGGGGGTGTAAATCATATATTTTATCATGGTACAGCTTATTCTCCTCAAAATGCTTCTTGGCCGGGATGGCTGTATTATGCAGCGGTACATTTTACTCCATCCAATAGTTTTTGGGATGATTTCGGAGCACTCAATAAATATGTAGCCTGTTCACAAAGCTTTTTGCAGGCAGGAAAGCCATCTAACGATTTATTGCTTTATTACGGAATTTCTGATCTTTGGTCTACTCCCGGTAAAGAAATATTTCATTACTTCCATTCTTTTAAAACGGTAACAATGGATGAATGCGGGCGTTATCTCTGGCTAAACGGATATTCATGGGATGCTGTGTCTGACCAACTATTACAAGAGGTGCAAGTCGGGAAAGAAGGTGTTTCTGCCGGAGGGAATATATATAAGGTGATTGTGATTCCTAAAATAAAACATATGCCTTTAAAGACATTTGAACGATTGATGGAATTGGTAAAAGCTGGTGCTACCGTTGCTTTTTATGGTACGCTTCCTTCCGATGTTCCGGGGTTGATTAATTTAGAACACAACAGAAACAAATTGTTCTCTTTGAAAGATGAACTTAGATTTGTAGAAAAGGGGAAAGTGTGTATTGCTCAATATGGGAAAGGCAAATTTATAACCTCTGGGACCATCTCGGATTTGATGAGTGAATCGGGTATTATTTCCGAAAGTATTTGTAAACAGGGATTACAGTGTGTCAGGCGGCTAAAAGAAGACGGGAATTTCTATTATTTTATTTTGAATCCTGAAGATAAAGAATTTTCAGATTGGATAACTTTGAATGCGGATTATAAATCGTGTGCATTATATAATCCAATGACTGGAAAAGACGGTTATGCGCGGACACGTGAGAAGAGTGGAAAGACAGAACTATGGCTTAGTTTAAAACCCAATGAATCGATGGTAGTTGAAACATTCTGTCAAAAGTATGTGGGTGATTTGTATCCTTATTATACACCGATAGGCGAAGAGGTTCTTTTAGATAATAATTGGACGATTTCTTTTGTGAAAGGTGGGCCTGTACTACCGGAAACAAGAAATGTTACAGAGTTGGAGTCATGGACAGAATATGGAGAAGATTACGCAGCTTTTTCTGGGACTGCTGAATATACTACTCGTATCCCTGCATTATCGGGAAAAGCGGATGCTTGGTTACTTCATATAGAGAATCTGTACGAGAGTGCTGCGATATACGTGAATAACAAATATCAGGGAACTCTTTTTAATGCTCCGTATGTAATAGAGATACCAGCTTCTGTATTGAAAGGAAATGATGAACTGAAAATTAAAGTTTCCAACCTTATGGTAAATCGTATTTCTTATATGGATAAAAAAGGATTAGAATGGAAGATTTTTTATAATGCGAACGTCGAATCAAAAGGACGAATGAATGTTGGAAAGGATGGGAAATTTGACGCAGGAAACTGGCACCCCAAGCCGTCAGGTATTTCGGGTAAAGTTGTATTAAGACCACTTTCTTGTATCAAGTAGTGATAAGTGTAAAGTTATAATCATTACTATAATTCACATTAAGATAAAACTTAAAAAAAACGTTATATGCTTATGAAGTCGATAATTTACTGGTCTGCATTATTATCAAGTATATTGATTATGACCCAATGTGTAAACTATAAAAAAACAATTCAAAAAAATGATATTCCGAGAGAACGAAGCCTTGCTTATAAAGATAGTTTTTCCGCATCTGCTTATTATGAGGATCTCTATAACAGTGCTGAAATGAAATATGCATTCAAGGGCACAACACCTGAAGAGGTCGACGTTTGGCAGACAGAATTTAGAGATAAGTTAAAAGAAAGATTAGGAATCAGTCAGTTAGAAAGGCAGTTGTCTTCATTTAAAATTGAAGCCAGGAAAATCAATTCTGAAGATATCGGATACGCTATTAGAGAGAGATGGGAAATATGGACTGAGCCGACTGTTCCCCTGCCGTTTGTACTTTTATTACCTAAAAATAAAGAAGGAAATTTGCCTTTAATGATAACACCACATGGACATGGGAAAAATACAGAAACCTACGCCGGAATATATCTCTCTGAGCAAGAGCGTATAGAAGGTGAAGTTGGTGAAAGAAATGTTGCTGTACAGGCTGTACAAAATGGCTTTATTGCTATTGCTCCCACTTCAAGAGGATTCGGAAAGACCCGTACTTCGGAAGATAAGGCAAAGGATGTACCATATTCTTGTCGTACGCTATTGATGCAAGATTTATTGGTTGGACGAACTCCTATAGGTGATAGAGTATGGGATATTTCTAAGTTGATAGATTGGGCATTGGCAGAGTTGCCCGTTGATAAGTCTAATATTATTGTTTCTGGTAATTCGGGAGGTGGAACGACGACTCTTTTTGCCGGAGCATGCGATACTCGTATTTCGATGTCGATTCCATCTTCATATTTTTGTACTTTTGCAGGAAGTATTGGAGCAATGTATCATTGTGACTGTAATTACATTCCGGGAATATTGGAATATGGTGAAATGTGTGATATTGCAGGGCTGACAGCCCCTCGCTTTTTTTGTACTTTGAATGGAAAAGACGATACTATGTTTCCTCTAAAAGAAGCTCAGAAAGCTTTTGTAAATCTGAAGAAAATATATACGGCTGCCGGTGTACCTGATAATTGTGAGCTTTATATTGGTAATGGAGGACATCGTTATTACAAAGAAGGTGCATGGAATTTTATAAATAAGCATTTGTTAAAATAATTAGGTGTTTATAAGAGATAGCTGAATTTATTTGCAGTAAATTAGTCTCAAGATAGTAGTAGAAAACTTTGTACTATAAGTTATTTCTATTTGGAGGTGATAACTAAAAGTTATAGTACATAAGTAGAAACGATTGGCGTAACCCATAAACTAAGCGTATCTTTGCAGCCGAAAAAAATAATTAAATAATAAAGATATGGCTTTAGCAATTACAAGAACATTAAAGGCAAATAACAAAACTGTCTATGTAGCTTTACTTTCAATTTTAACTTTCTTCTTGTTGTTAGACTACATTCCAGGCATGCATGCCCTTTCTGCATGGGTGACACCTCCTTTAGCACTCTTTCTGGGGTTAGCCTTTGCATTAATCTGTGGGCAGGCACATCCCAAGTTTAATAAGAAAACCTCAAAATATTTATTGCAATATTCCGTTGTCGGCTTGGGGTTTGGTATGAATCTTGATTCTGCTTTAGCTTCCGGTAAAGAAGGTATGGAGTTTACAATTATTTCTGTTATTGGTACCTTAGTGATCGGGTGGTTTATTGGTCGCAAGGTATTGAAGGTGGACCGTAATACCTCTTATTTGATCAGTTCCGGTACTGCTATTTGTGGGGGGAGTGCTATTGCTGCTGTTGGACCGGTGGTGAAAGCAAATGATAGTGAAATGTCTGTGGCATTAGCTACCATTTTCATTCTAAATGCAATTGCATTGTTTATCTTTCCCGTTATTGGTCACGCTTTGGGTATGAGCCAGCATGAATTCGGAACATGGGCTGCCATTGCTATTCATGATACGAGTTCTGTTGTTGGGGCAGGGGCAGCGTACGGTGAAGAGGCTTTGAAGGTAGCTACTACTATAAAATTGACTCGTGCTCTTTGGATTATTCCGATGGCATTTGCAACTTCGTTTATATTCAAAAGTAAGGGACAAAAAATAAGTATTCCCTGGTTTATTTTCTTCTTTGTACTGGCTATGATAGTAAATACTTATCTCTTAGGTAGTGTTCCGGAGTTAGGATCTGCTATTAACGGATTGGCTCGTAAAACTTTGACTATAACTATGTTTTTCATAGGTGCTTCTCTTTCTATGGATGTAGTAAGGTCGGTAGGGTTAAAGCCGTTGATTCAAGGTATATTACTGTGGGTTGTCATCAGTTGTAGCACATTGGCATATATTTATTGGTTTTAAGAAGGTTGATCAGCTATTGAGGTTTGAAAGACAAAAGGATAAAAATTAAAGGCTGTGCAGGGATTATTAATCCAACTGCGCAGCCTTTAATTTTTAATTTTCAATCTTTAATTTACTTATGCTCTTTCAGCTTTTCAAATATTAATGCTTCAAGTTCTTCTGCCAATTCCGGATTGTCGGCGATACACTGTTTGGCAGCGTCACGTCCTTGTCCCAGTTTGGTATCATTGTAGCTATACCATGAACCGCTTTTCTTGATAATTCCCATGTCAGCTCCTAAATCAATTACTTCTCCGGAACGGGAAATACCTTCGCCGAACATGATGTCGAACTCTGCTTTACGGAAAGGAGGTGCCACTTTGTTCTTCACTACTTTCACTTTAGTCTGTTTACCGATAACTTCTTCGCCATCTTTTATTTGTTGAGAACCACGGATGTCCAAACGTACAGAGGCATAGAATTTCAATGCATTACCACCAGTAGTCGTTTCCGGATTACCAAACATTACACCGATTTTCTCACGCAACTGATTGATAAAAATACAAGTAGTGCGGGTTTTGCTTACTGCAGAAGTTAATTTACGTAGTGCTTGAGACATCAAACGTGCCTGTAAGCCAACTTTGTTATCACCCATATCGCCTTCAATTTCGGCTTTCGGTGTTAACGCAGCCACAGAGTCCACGACAATAATATCAATAGCAGAAGAACGGATCAGCTGCTCGGCTATTTCCAATGCCTGTTCTCCGTTATCCGGTTGAGAGATAAAGAGATTGTCTACATCTACTCCCAGCTTTTCTGCGTAGAAGCGGTCGAATGCATGTTCAGCATCAATGAATGCTGCAATACCTCCTGCCTTTTGTGCCTCAGCAATGGCATGGATGGCCAGAGTTGTTTTACCGGAAGACTCCGGACCATAGATTTCGATTATTCTACCACGTGGATAACCGCCTACGCCAAGAGCTGCGTTTAATGCGATTGATCCGGTAGGGATAACCTCCATTTCTTCTACAACTTCGTCACCCATTTTCATGATAGAACCTTTGCCGAAGCTCTTTTCTATCTTGTCCATGGCAGCCTGTAAGGCTTTTAGTTTTTCGCTTGATGCCATATTATTTCCTGTTTCAAAATTAAGTTCGTCTTTCTTTGCCATACTATTTTAGTAGTTAATAGTTAGAATTTAGTAGTCAGTATACTGACTGATTAGTCTTTGTTTACTAAAATTTGAGCGGCGTGTTCTTTGGTTTTCACCTCTTTAGGGCCAATGATTCGTTCTATAATTCCTTCTTCGTTAATAAGGAAAGTAGTACGGAATGTTCCCATGTATGCACGCCCATACAGTTTTTTTTCTCCCCATACACCGAATTCTTCTACCAATTTCTTGTCTGTATCGGCTATGAGAGTGAAGGGTAATTCGTTTTTAGCTATGAACTTCTGATGTGATTTCTCATCATCCACACTTACACCAATCACTTCGTAACCGGCTTTACGCAGTTCAGAGTAATTGTCACGCAAGCTACAAGCCTGCGCTGTACATCCGGAAGTATTATCTTTTGGATAAAAGTAGATTACGATTTTCTTTCCTCTATAATTGCTGAGACGTATTTCCTCTCCTTTTTCGTTTGCTCCTAGTATTTCGGGAGCTTTATCTCCAACGTTTAATCCCATATTCACATTATATATAAAGTTTATTTTACCGAATAATTCATCTTTCTTGTTACTTGTTTCATTTTATCTATCTTGCCTCCTGTTTTAGAGAATAATTTCCGAAGAATATAAGCTCCCATTTTTTTTCGGCGGCAGTATGATTCAAATGTTTCTGTATGATAATCAAAATCTTCAGTCCAACAGGAATGTGCAGAAACATAGCAATATGTCAATTCTTCAAATGTTTTATCCATATCTGGAGCTTCCTGTTCCAATGTTTCCAGATTTTTTTGTTCGGGAGCCATACAGATAATATCTCTTTTTTTGCAATCTTTTACAAGTGGGACGATTACGTCATCAAGCAATTCCGAAATTTTCTGAAGACTGAAGTTTTGATATTCACTATTACCTATCTCTTGTACAGGGCGCAGTTGGAGAATATCTAAAGGAATGTCTCCGAATACTTTCCAGAAATCTTTCAGCTCTTCTGTGTTGTCTTCATTCATTGTATAGTTGATACGAATTCTGAATTCCGGATATTTCTCTTTAACTTCTTTCAGATTTTTCAGTAATTGAAGAAAGAGTTCATGTTTACCATTAGTCATTAAATATTCATATGTTGCTTTATGGATACCATGTGTAGATAAGGTTATCTCGTTTAATCCAGCTTCTACAAGTTCATATAGTTGCTTTTTGATTAGCAAATTGCCATTTGTGGTGAGCGATATGTATGGAACATTGTATCTTTTTCCTAAACGGACAATTTCTACCAGATTTTTGTAAAGGCTTGGTTCAGCTCCGCAGCCAATCTGTAATTTCAATGCACGATGAAAGAGAGCTTCAGCTATGTTTTCCATATCTTGTTTGGTAAGATTGCCATGCATCTCTTTTCTTTTCTCATCATCACTGAAATAACACATCTTACAGCGGAAGTTACAGCTCAGTACCGGATCCAGGTATATCCCTAAATATCTCCTTTGGGTTATATGCATAACATATAACCCAAGTAGTCTGATTCTGGGACTTTTAAGCTTTCCGAATAACTTTAATAACTGATAAAAATCCATTTTTATAACTCTAAATCACCATTAAATACTTCGTGCCAGGGTAATCCCTGTTTATTCAGTTGATCCATGAACGGATCCGGATTAAACTCTTCTACATTATTCACACCCGGACGTTTCCATTCTCCTTTGAAGAACATCATGGCGCCGATCATAGCCGGCACACCGGTAGTGTAGCTGACTCCCTGCATACCAGTTTCCTTGTAAGCTTCCTGATGGCTACAGTTGTTGTATACGTAGTATGTGCGTTCTTTACCATCTTTCAATCCCCGGATGCGACAGCCAATAGAAGTTTCGCCTTCATAGTTTTCGCCCAGTTCCTGTGGATTAGGTAATACGGCTTTGAGGAATTGTAACGGGATGATTTCTACGCCATTGTAATTGATTGGATCAATACGGGCCATACCAATATTTTGAATTACGCGCAGGTGAGTCAGATATTCCTGACCGAAAGTCATCCAGAAGCGTGCACGCTTGATCGTAGGGAAATGTTTTACCAATGACTCCAACTCTTCATGATAGAGCAGGTATGAATCGCGCGGACCGATATTAGGATAGGTAATATCTTTGTGAATTTCAAGCGGACCGGTGGTTACCCATTTACCATCTTGATAATAACGTCCGTTTTGGGTGATTTCACGGATATTAATTTCCGGATTGAAATTAGTGGCAAACGCTTTATGATGATTACCTGCATTACAGTCTACGATGTCCAGATACTGAATTTCGTCGAAATAGTGTTTAGCGGCATATGCTGTATAGATTCCACTTACCCCCGGATCGAAACCACAACCCAAGATAGCTGTCAGCCCGGCTTCTTTGAAGCGATCGTGGTAAGCCCATTGCCAACTATATTCAAAATGAGCTTCATCTTTGGGCTCATAGTTCGCAGTATCCAGATAGTTCACTCCAGCTTTCAGACAAGCTTCCATAATAGTAAGGTCTTGATAGGGGAGGGCAACATTGATTACCATTTCCGGTTTGAAGTCATTGAATAAAGCTACCAGCTCGTCTACATTATCAGCATCTACTTTGGCTGTTTTTATATTAGGATTACCAATGGCTTTTACGATGTCATCGCATTTGGATTTAGTGCGGCTGGCAATCATAATGTCAGTAAATACATCGGCATTTTGTACCACTTTGTGCGCAACAACGGTACCTACACCGCCCGCACCGATAATAAGAACTCTACCCATTTCTTTAATATGAGAATTAAAAATTAAGAATTTAAGACTTGTTTAAGGAACAAATATACGGTATTATTTTTATAAAATCATTCCCTCTTTCCTTATTTATTTATAACGAAGCAACGTGCCGCTTTCAAATTCAAGTATTTTACGAGCGTACAACCAGCTTTCAAAACGCGTGTCCTGTTTATATTCTATTTGGATAGGATTGCCCAGTGCCAGACGACATTCATCTGTGGTCATTCCCTCCTTTATTTTTCCTTGAGCAATTAGTTTCCAATTTTCTTCTGTGATGTAAGGGTACTGCTTCCGGATATTTCCAAACACAAAAATATCTTCTATGTAATTCTCGTTTTTGGTAATTATATCATATTTCAAATCTACTTCAGTCTCATAAGTGCTTCCGTTTGCATCTTCCAGAGTCAGCATAGCTATTGTTTTAGGAGACTCAATGGAAATATCTTTTATTTGTAACGGAGTGTAGCGTAGCAGGCGTACTTCTAATGCTGTGGTACTTCCTTCTACTTTCATGTTGCATTTTGTACTCATCGTTTGCTTGGGATAGACGGACATGCCGACGTATTTGCTTTTTAAGTTTTCAAGTGTTAATGCATTTTGATTATTGAATGAGAATGCGTTTGGAAAATATTTAGTTTTCTTATCTGCCTGAAAGTCTGACTTATCCATGCCGGAATTTGTTCTGGATAAAGCTACTTCAACATAGTATGAATTACCTTTTGTGTCTTCAAAAACAATCTTTACCGGATAGGCTTTACTGCCTACTCCTATATTTGTGATTGTAACTTTTTCATTTTCGGCAATTTGTACTGTCTTATAACCTGAATAGCTATTACTGTCGTCTATCCGTGCACTGGCGATGTGGGTGTAAACAACTTTGCCGATAAGTAACTCTCGTGCCTTGTCTACATCGGGTAAATATACCAGGCCACTAATGTTGGCACGTGGGTTTTGTTCACAAATATCATTAAGGCGTAGGTTTTTGAATTCGGAATAATACTTATTTCCTTCGCAGCTAAAGATGAAACGGGTGGAGTAATTAGTACCCACGTAGGTCTCTTTTTCTTTCTCTTCTGTACCCTGAAACTCGAAGATTTTGTGTTTAAGTTTATTGCTGTCTACTTCTTTTTCTGTTTCGTAAGAGTTGAAGATTGGAATAAAAAGCTCATTACCATCAGGAATAAACATGAATTTTAATCCGGGTGTCCATTTACATAAGAGTTGCAACGGAAAGTTACTCTCAATAAATTGTTCTTCTTCGCTCATACTATTACTTTTTTGCTGAGGCGTCGTTACAAGATAATCATTCTGAGCTGTAATGGCTACAATTCTCAGAATAAGGCAGAGGAGGATAAATGTAATTCTTTTCATCTTCGTTTGTATTTCATGAACCATTGAATTGTCTGTTCTGTTAATATTAACTCAGACAAATGTATGAACTTTATGTTATTTTTGATATATTTGCGCCCATATTTAACTTAAACGTTATTGAATAATGAAAAAAGTATTAGTTTCTATTTTCATTGCAGGTGCAGCACTTGCAATGTCATCTTGCCGCTCTTCCAAAGAGGCGACTTCTTTGTCTTCCATGAATGGTGAATGGAACATTATTGAGATAAACGGTACAGCTGTTGTGCCGGGTCAAGGTCAGCAAATCCCTTTTATCGGCTTCGATACTACTACAGGAAAAGTATATGGTTACACCGGATGTAATCGTTTAATAGGATCAATTGATGTGAATGCGAAAGCTGGTACAATTGATTTGGGAGCATTAGGCAGCACTCGTATGGCTTGCCCGGACATGACCCTTGAACAGAATGTATTGAGCACTTTGGGACAGGTCAAGGGATATAAAAAAATGGGGAAAGCAACAATGGCTCTTTGCAATGCTTCCGACCGTCCTGTTGTTATACTTCAAAAGAAAGCTTCCGATGTGAAAGTGGCTGATTTAAAGGGTGAATGGAACATTACGGAAGTGAATGGAGAAGCGGTTCCTGCTGGTATGGAAAAACAACCTTTCATTGCTTTTGATGTGAAAGAACAGAGAATTCATGGCAATGCCGGATGCAACCTGATCAATGGTGGTTTCAAAATGGAGGAGGGTAATGCTCTTTCAATCTCTTTCCCTGCTGTAGCATCTACCATGATGGCATGTCCTGATATGGAAACCGAAGGTAAAATTATGAGTGCCCTGAATGAAGTGAAATCGTTTGGTAAACTTGCCGGTGGTGGCATTGGCTTGTATGATGCGAATAATACTTTAGTATTGGTGCTTACCAAGAAATAAGAGAAGTATATATTAAATAAGTATAGTGTAGCCCCGGATGGACAAATGTTGTACATCCGGGGCTATGTGTTTATGTCTGAATATAAGGAAGGTAGATGGCTTTTGCCTTAGAGAAGTACTCTTTTCTTCGGTGAGGAGCAATGTACGACATGTGCATCTCGTACAGCGCGACATGTGCATCTCGTGCAGTACGACATGTGCATCTGGTACAGTACGACATGTGCATGTCGTACATCGTTCCTTACCAACCTTGTACAGGTTGAGTCCTATCATACGCTATGAAGGTCTTACTGAAGTATTGCTTCATCCTTTATTTTTTAGTATGATCCAGATAATGACTGGAGCACCAAAGAGGGCTGTCACGGCATTAACGGGGAGTGTGCCTTGAAAACCAGGCATTTGTGAAATGAGGTCACATATCAATAGGATGATGGCTCCACATAACATAGAAGCCGGAAGAATAATCCGGTGATTGGGAGTCTGGAATAGCCCACGGGCAATATGAGGCATTGTGATCCCAATAAAAGCAATCGGTCCGGTGAAAGCCGTTGAAGTACCTGCCAACAGTGCTGTAGCCAGAATAATCCATAAACGCAGTTGAGTGACAGAAATACCCAGTCCACTGGCGTAGTTTCTGCCCAGTAGTAATACATTCAGCTGTTTCTGTAAAAGTAGCGCTAGAAATATTCCACAGATAATGACAGGAGCCATTACTGCCATTTGTCCCCAACCTACAGAAGAAAGGCTACCGAATGTCCAGGTAATAAATAGTTTCAGTGTATCCGGATTACTCATGCTTTGCAGAATACTCACTATTGCTCCGGCAAAATAACCGAACATCATACCTATTATTAACAAAGAAACGGTCTGTGGTATGCGAATGGATACGATTATAACCAACAATAGTACACATACTGCTCCAATAATAGCAGCCATTACCTGCCCCCATCCGGTAATGAGCCAAAGGGGAAGGGTGGAAGTACCTAATGTGAGTAAGGCAACTCCCAAGCTGGCACCGGAGGTAACCCCCAATACGTCAGGGCCTGCCAATGGATTATGAAACAGGGTTTGCATCAGTACGCCGGCTACAGAGAGAGCTCCTCCCGCCAGTATGGCAGTAATAGCTTTAGGTAACCGGTGATTTAATATGATCTCATGATAAATAAGATTGTCACTGTTTCCTGTTAAGGTTACCCACACATCAGATAATGACAGGTTGACACTGCCAATAGCGATATCAGCCAGAAAAGCACAAATCAGCAGTCCGCTTAACAAAAAAAACAGAGGATAACTTTTCATTATTTCAGTCGTTCGTAATAGGTCAGTTCATATTCAGAGAAAAGGTTGGGATGGCAGATTTTAATCATGTCATTCAGTAGCAAGTCAGGACGTGCGACTCCGCTTTCCCAGTAGTCATTTCCTCCGGTAGCATTTGTTCGTTTGTTTGTATTGTACACATTACCTTCTTTGTAGGCTTTGAAAAGTTTGTATTTGTTATCTGTTTTTCCCAACTCTTCGAGTGAAGAAGCCTGTGCACCTATCCATATATCCGCTTGGTTAAAATTCACCAATACCTCTTCTATATTACTGGGAATACTGGTGCTGGTTGAATCCTGTGAGTATTTGTACGAGGCTCCGGCATCACGAAACAATTGGGCTGTATAGCTTTTACCACCAGGTAATGACCAGGTACCGCGATAATCCTGTCCGGAGAAAATAGATGGAGCATATGAGAGTACCAGTGCTTTCATTTTTGAATCGTTATAGCGTTGTTCTATTCCCGTATATATACTGTCAGCCAGTGCTTCTTTATCAAAGAAAGCCCCGATAAATTTAATCCATTCGGCGCGTCCCAGCAAAGTCGGCTCTTGCCACTCTATATTATATATAAGGTTAAGGCCTGTCTGTCGCATTCGTTTGCTATTCTCATCTTCGGTATTATAAGCGGTAGTCATGACAGCTTGTGGATGGAGTAGGAGCAGATTCTCTATATCAAGATTGAAAGCGTCTCCCAAATCCTTAATTTGTCCTTTTTCTACTCCCTTTAGAATAGTGGGGTTATAAATATACTCAGAATTACATACGCCCGTCACTTTGTCAAGTTCTCCCAACAACTCTAGGAAGCCGAGATGGGTGGCTGAGTTTGTCATCAGGCTTTTTAACGGAATAGTAATTTTATGTCCGTCTTGGGGCACTACAATTGTCTCATCTTTAACGAGATAATATTTATCATATATTTCTCCTGGTTTCCAGGGATTATATACAGTGACAATGGTATAATTATCGGTATGTGCTATACCGAAACCTTGGGCTTGTGACAGAGAAACGGGAGTACTATCTTGTAATACTGTTTCCTTTTTTGTTTTTCCACCACAGGCTGTCAGCAAAACAAAAAGGCAGATGTATAAAATGCGGTTTGTCATATCAGGTTTGTATAAATTAGAAACTAGTAGTTGGTAGTTAGTAATTGGTAGTTAGAATCCTTTCGGCATGTTAGTACTATTACGCCGAAAAGGATTCTAACTACCAACTACTATCTTCTAACTTCCAACTACAAAGATAAGAATTTATTTTTTCCATCGAACCAGAGCCGGTTACATTTGTTGTATGAAGCAATCATGCTTGCAGCCTTGTGCCTGCTGCGGCAGTTTCTATCGTTAAAAACTGTCGTTTTGGCAGAAAATATGTCACTAACTAATGTAATTTCCTTTTGGCACACGGTTTGTTTTTTAGTTGTCGTCCGCTTGAAAGATATCCTTGAAGAAAGGCGCTGAATGACAATCGGACAAAAGGAAATTAGAATAATAAATAATATAAAAGTATAAAGATCATGGGAAAAATTATTGGTATTGACTTAGGAACAACAAATTCATGTGTTTCTGTATTCGAAGGAAACGAACCGGTAGTAATTGCAAACAGCGAAGGTAAACGTACAACTCCTTCTATTGTTGCATTTGTTGATGGTGGCGAACGTAAAGTAGGTGATCCTGCAAAACGTCAGGCTATCACAAATCCGACAAGGACAATTTTCTCTATTAAACGCTTCATGGGTGAAAATTGGGATCAGGTGCAAAAAGAAGTAACCCGCGTTCCATATAAAGTAGTAAAAGGTGATAATAACACTCCGCGTGTTGATATTGATGGTCGTCTTTACACTCCGCAGGAAATTTCTGCAATGATTTTGCAGAAAATGAAGAAAACTGCTGAAGACTATCTTGGACAAGAAGTAACAGAAGCTGTTATCACTGTACCTGCATACTTCTCTGATTCACAACGTCAGGCCACTAAAGAGGCTGGGCAGATTGCCGGACTGGAAGTAAAACGTATCGTAAATGAACCGACTGCTGCTGCACTTGCTTACGGTCTTGATAAGGCACACAAAGATATGAAGATTGCCGTATTCGATCTTGGTGGTGGTACATTTGATATCTCTATCCTTGAGTTCGGTGGTGGTGTATTTGAGGTACTTTCTACTAATGGTGATACTCATCTTGGTGGTGATGACTTTGACCAGGTAATTATCAATTGGTTAGTTGAAGAATTCAAGAATGATGAAGGTGCTGATCTTACCCAGGACCCGATGGCTTTGCAACGTTTGAAAGAAGCTGCTGAAAAAGCTAAGATTGAATTATCTTCTTCTACAAGTACAGAAATCAACTTACCGTATATCATGCCGGTAGGTGGTGTACCTAAGCACTTGGTTAAGACATTGACTCGTGCTAAATTTGAATCTCTGGCTCATAACTTGATTCAGGCTTGTCTTGAACCATGTAAAAAAGCAATGCAGGATGCAGGTTTGGGTAACTCTGATATTGATGAAGTAATCCTTGTAGGTGGTTCTTCACGTATCCCTGCTGTACAGAAACTGGTTGAAGATTTCTTTGGTAAAACTCCTTCTAAAGGTGTTAACCCCGATGAAGTAGTAGCTGTAGGTGCTGCTGTACAGGGGGCTGTGTTAACAGACGAGATCAAAGGTGTGGTATTGTTGGATGTTACTCCGTTGTCAATGGGTATCGAAACACTGGGTGGTGTGATGACTAAGTTGATCGATGCTAACACAACTATTCCTGCACGTAAGAGTGAAACATTCTCTACTGCTGCTGATAATCAGACAGAAGTAACTATTCATGTGTTGCAAGGTGAACGTCCGATGGCTGCACAGAATAAATCAATCGGCCAGTTCAATCTGACAGGTATCGCTCCGGCTCGTCGTGGTGTACCCCAGATTGAAGTAACATTCGATATCGATGCTAACGGTATCTTAAAGGTATCTGCTAAAGATAAAGCTACCGGCAAGGAACAAGCTATCCGTATTGAAGCTTCCAGCGGTTTGAGTAAAGAAGAAATTGATAAGATGAAGGCAGAAGCAGAAGCTAATGCTGAGGCAGATAAGAAAGAACGTGAGAAGATTGATAAACTGAATCAGGCTGACAGTATGATTTTCTCTACTGAAAATCAATTGAAAGAACTGGGTGATAAGTTGCCTGCTGACAAGAAAGCTCCGATTGAAGCTGCTTTGCAGAAACTGAAAGATGCTCACAAAGCACAGGATCTGGCTACTATTGACAGTGCTATGGCTGAACTGAATACTGCATTCCAGGCTGCAAGTGCTGAGATGTATGCACAGAGTGGTGCACAAGGTGGTGCTCAGGCTGGTCCCGATATGAACGGTGGACAACAAGCTGGTGGACAGTCTAATGGTGGACAGGATGAACATATTCAGGATGCAGACTTCGAGGAAGTCAAATGATTCCGATAAGGAAACAGATAATAAACAATAAGCAAAAGCGTGCAGCTCAACTAGTTGCACGCTTTTTGCGTTTATGGGGTTCATGGTTGCTATGTGTTTTCTATGGGCTTTTTTATCTCTTATTTGTGACATATTTGCGACGCGTCTTATTTGGCGATAAGGTACAACTTAGATTGATATAAACCATTTATAACGAGAAGAATATGCTAAGAGGTAATTACACCATTCAAAGAAATTGCGAGGAGGGTGGTAAAATCTTCACTCCTCCTACCTTAGTGTCGAAGTATTGTTGTCCGACTTGCCTGCAAGTAAAGGTTACTTGACAATTCCAGAAGCGGTATTGCTTTATGGGATTAGTAGGGATGTACTTTATAGAATGATTCGTAAAGGGTTGATTCCTTCACACAATCTTGGGCAACGGCAGATTCAGCTTAGTCGGTCAGTACATAGATGAACACTTCAAAATAAAGTCTGCTGTTAAAAAGAAAAAGAGGGAAACATTATCCTTTGAACCCAAAGATTGCTACACCATTGGAGAGATAGCCAAGAAGTTTCATATTAATGATAGTAGCGTTTTTAAGCATATACGCCATCATTTAATCCCTACACGTCAAATCGGCAACTATGTTTATGCCCCAAAATCAGAAATAGATAAATTATATAAGTCGTTATGAAGAAAGCATTACCTAATACTAAAGTGACCGTCAAACTCAGAAGGTCGAGCATTCTGCTATCAATGTATTGTTATATATCTGCATCGTTTTCTTATTATTTGAGCATAATATTTTATTTTTATCACAAAGGTTGTAGCGATTTTAGTGTTTTTAACTCACATAGAAAGCACCAAATCTGCTAAAAGAACAGCCGTTTCCGGTTCATTTTTTTGTGCATCTTTAGGTTTCCATGCTACAACAAAACGTACAGATGCGGATTTTACCTTATATCCCCTTTCTTCCCACTCGGATAGTGTGTCCTGCATTTTTAATGATAACTTTGCTACAGGTTTATTGGTCAATGAGCTATACAAAAAGAAATCACTGTAAGTCAGAGAATCTCCCCCTCTCAATGCTAAGACCTCATGTTTACGTTCTTTGAAGAATCCTAAATAGACATCTTTATGAGAGAGCTGTAGCACAATTTCTTCGGGCATGTTATATTGTCGTTGATCGACAAAATATCGGTCTGCACTTAAACGATTGAAGCAATCGCCATTCGTATGTACAAACAACCGGTTTTTCGCACGGGTTATTCCTACATAATATCGGCGCATCAGATAGGCATCTTTTACATAACTGTCGGATATGAGCATATACACATCGTCAAACTCTCTGCCTTTGGCTTTGTGAATGGTTGATACCACAACATCGGCTCCTGATACATCACAGAAGTCTTCCACTGACGATTCAAATATAAATTCTTTGAAGTCACTGAAATATTTTGTCTTGTTGGTTTGTTCAAACTGGTTTACACAACGCTTCATATATATTAAACTTTGACTCCTATCATAAGCGGAGAAGGTCGCATACTTGGCTTCCTCCCATAGTTCTTCTGTAATTAGTGGTGTTTTTATCCGTTTGTCTATATACCTCATGAAATATCTCATTTCTGCCATGTTCCAAAAGCGTAAGCCGTCCATTGACTGTATCAGTTTGCTGCTTATGCCATGTTTTCGCAAGAGGGCCATCAAGATAACGGCCTCTTCGTTTGTTTGGGTGAGCACACACGAAGTACCTTTGTCCTTGTGTTGAAGTAAGTTCTCGACGAGCGGCTGATACATATACTTTGATTGATGGCGTGTCACTTCCACCCAACCCTCTTCTTTTCTCATGGAGATGATTGGCGTACTTTTTATCCTTTTATCGATGGTTTTCAAGAAGGCGTTGGCAAAATCCACCGGATGGTGTGCACTGCGGTAATTCTCGGTCATCTCAACAAATGTGCTTCCGCTTTCTTGTGCCAGCCGGTACATATAACTTGAATCGGAACCGCGGAATTCATAGATGTTCTGGTCGTCGTCTCCCACTGCTATTACACGCATTTCCTCGTTGTTGGTCATTAGAGCCTTTACAAGTGCGTGCTCTTCGGCTCCCATATCCTGAGCTTCGTCTATGACCAGCACCGTCTTGCCGATTTTATTTGGTTCTACTTCTCCTTGGTTGATCATCTCAGCTGCCTTTGCAACGACATTTTTTGCATCCTCAAGATTTCCTATCCGTCCCAGAAGGTCGAAGCAATAGGAGTGGAATGTTTTTATTTCGACAAAATGGGCAGCGTTACCTATCAATTCCATGAGTCTTTGTTTGAATTCTGTTGCGGCTACTCTTGAAAACGTCAGCATCAGGAGCTGTTCGTGTTTTACGTCTTCAAGTAGCAGAAGTGAGGCCAGTTTGTGAACCAATACTCGTGTTTTTCCACTACCTGGACCAGCTCCGACCACAATGCAACGTGAATCCTTATCGGAGATAATTTCCATTTGCCGTTTGGACAATTGCCCAAATAACTGCTTGTATTTCTGTGGCGTCAAGTTACGTTGTATCTCGCTAATTCTGTCGCCTTTGAAATATTTTGTGACAAACTTCCTGTAATCCATTTGGAAATAGTCTTGAACATATTGCAGTGCTGCATGATAATCTTTCACCATCAAATTGGCATATTCGCCCACAATATGCACTTGTTGGATTTTCAGTTTGTAGAATTCATTTAGCATCCGGTAGTCGTCTTGCTTGTATCTCGACTTGTTATCCTTTATTCTTTGGATATTCATGGCATTATAAAGTACCAAGAAGCCGCCTTCAAGTTTTAGCGCACCGATTTTCGACAAGTATAGAAGTGCTTCTTCCACGTCTTCTAACTGAATGTCGTCAAGTCCGCCGAAAAGGGATTGAGGACTTGATTTTATTCGGTTTAGAAGTTCTACTACAGAGAACTGGATAGCTTTGCCGGGTGTGTTTTCCTTTTCTGCATCTGAGGCCAACTTGTATAACCATTCCACGGTAAAACGACTTATTTCCAATCGTTTTTCGAAGCGTCTGATGGTAGATTCCAAGTCTGCTTGACGGCTTATCTCCATATTACGGACCGCATCTTCTTTCTTACGTGTATATCCTTTTACGGTAAGGAAATAGAGCAGAGTCCGGATGTCTTTTTCTTTGGATGTATTGATTCCGTCGTTTACGGCGTTCTCATTCAGTTGCTTACATGAAATTCGCAAAGAGCCGTCGGGAATATGGTTAAGGATGTATTGTTCAAGTTTTGCAAAGCGTTCGAGGAGTATTTGCGACTTTCGTTCCGAATCACCTATATCCTGCAAATAGGCAGATATATCTTTGTTGTCTGCCAATATGCCTTCCTGTCGCATGCGTTCCACTACGGATATAACTTCTCTTTTGCTTAGTCCCAAGATATCTGCCAGATAGTCGATCCGTGATTCTGCCTCTGAATCCTGGGCCTTAGCGATGTGTTTTTGGGATATCAATGATTTGATGATGCGGATTGCCTTTTCTATTTCATCGCTCCCAAAGAGTACTGACGCTGAAATACGTTCTCTTGCTTCGTCCATGTTTTTCACCGTGATTCCTGTGGCATATACATGAGGCACATTGTTTCCTCTTACCAAGTATCCGCTTTGTTCCAAAGCCGCTAGTGCTGTTCGTATACGGGTTTCAATGTCAGATACCGAATCGTCCCATCCTGCTTGCCGGGCAATTTCCAATGCAGAACAGTTGACTTTCATGCGCTGTCTGGTAAGGTTTTTGACAGCTTTCCATACTTGTTGTATTTCACTGATACTTAGTTTCGTTTGGTTTAGTAATATAAAATGTTTGTCCAAGTCATTGTCACTATAAAGCACATAGCAACGTGCACTGAGGCCGGGATCACGACCAGCTCTGCCTGCTTCTTGAACGTAGTTCTCCAGCGAATCGGAAATATCATAATGTACCACAAGACCGACATCTTTCTTATCGACCCCCATGCCAAATGCAGACGTAGCCACAATGATGTGCACCTGATCGTTCATGAAGGCATCCTGGTTGGCAATTTTTTCATCAGCTTCCATCTTACCATTGAAAGGTAGCGCCTTGTAACCGTCACGCGTCAATTTAACTGCTAATTCTTTTGTTCGTTTGGTACGTGATACGTAAACAATTGTCGGGCAATCGGATTCCGCTACAAGTTCTCTCAGCTTTAAATATTTGTCATTGTCACTTTCTACATGTATGACGGAATAGTGCAGATTTGTTCTTGAGGCTGTTGATGCGAATAACTCTAAGTTCAAGTCCAAGGTTTGCTTGAAATAGTCGCAGATGTCTTGTATTACTTTCTGTTTTGCAGTAGCCGTAAAGCAGGATACAGGGATCGGGTTTTTGCATTTTTTCTTTTGCTGGTACTTTCGGATGAATTTACCAATGTAGAGATAGTCAACTCTAAAATCCTGCCCCCATGAAGAAAAGCAATGCGCTTCATCTATTACAAATCTTACAACGTGGCGTGCCACCAATATTTTCTCGATTGTTTTTGAGCGAAGCATTTCCGGGGATATATACAACAGTGAGGCTTCTCCGTCTTGTACTCTTTGTATGGATAGTGCTCTTGTTATGGGGTCTAACATTCCATTTATGGTTACGGCATCCGTGATACCTCTGTCGGCAAGGTTATCTACCTGGTCTTTCATGAGAGACTGCAAAGGGGAGATGATAACCGTAAGCCCGTGCACGGAGTGTCCTGCCATGAGTGCCGGCAATTGGAAGGTGAGTGATTTGCCGCCACCGGTAGGAAATATCGCCAGCAGCGATTTGCCTTTCACCGCTGCTTGGGCTGCTCGTTCTTGCAGTGGCTCGCCTTCGTATGTTCGGAAACGTTCATATCCGAAAAATGTTTTTAGATTATAGAGTACATCCAATTGCGTATGGCAGTAGCCGCAACCTTCCTGGCAATTAGTGTGACGCAGGAGTTTTACAATAAATTCTACTTCCGGATAATTGTAAAGTACCCATCCGGGAGTGATAGAACGATAGTCGGTGGTCTCAATCAGAGCCAATGCGTATGCCAATCCGCATGGATATTGTTCGATGAGCATGTCGAGGTCGGCATGATGGCAAATCTTTCCAGTATAAAGTTCTTTTATAAATTCAGGTATTCCTTCATGGATATATTTTGCGCTTACCATGCTAAGAAATCCCTCAAATTCTTTCTTGTCCTTCAGTAACGATGCGAATAGTATACGCTTTTCCTCCGGTAATGAATTCCAGCGTGCTATTTCGTCCAGTAATAAGTCTTTTGCTTTTTTGCAATCGTTCACCGGATTATTCATCTGTTCGCTAATCAGTTTGTCATCTTTCACAAGCCTATGGTAAGGGCGTTCCGGGAATAATAAAGGCGAGACATAAAGTGTATCAACTAAAATCCAGCGGCATGTTTTGTTCGTGAACAGATATTTGGCATCATGATGAATGATATTGTGGCCACAGATGTAATCTATGTTGTTTAAGAAAATAAACAGTTCTTCTTTTGACGTTTTATGGAATGTCGTGTCATCATGTTTGAGTGCTCCTATATCATGAATTTTATGATCTTTCAAGCCGACTTCAACATCTACTATGGCATAATTTGTGGCACTACATGGTACAGAGGTCGTTTTATTACCAATGATATTGTTTCTATCCTCGGTTTTCTTGATTCCTATGAGCTTGCTCCATATTGACATATATTCAATATAATAAATAGTTTTATAATTTGAATTAGTTATGTATCGGCATCGTTTTCTTATTGTTGTTCGGGTATAACACCTCAATATCATTTACAAAGGTAAGGATAAAACCGAAAAATCAGTTAAAATTACCGTTCTCTTTTGATTTTTATGCGTTTACATCCCGTTGTTTAAGAATATCGTACTTTTATAAGCAAGAGCTGTTGTTGCTTATGGATACTTATTTTTGGGTTTACGTTATATTTACAACACATGTACGGAAGCCGTTGATAAATATATCATGTTGACTTTGAGGAAGTGAAGTAAAATCGATCAGTAAACGATTAATATATTAAAAGAGAGAGCTGTAGGTCATTGACTTACGGCTCTTTTTTTTAGAGATTTTTTTAGGAGGAAGTATACTAACTAATAAAAAGTTGTACTTCTATTGGCTACTATTTTTAATTAGTATTTTTCAACTTTGCAAAAGTGTACAATCATCTATTGCAAAAGTGTACAATGATCCATAGCAAGAGTGTACATTATTGAGGTATAAAAGTGTACATTCTTATATTACTTGATTATCAGTGGTTTAATATGGGAATATTGGCTAATTCCAGATATAACACAAAAGAAGAAAAATTATTCATCGAATTTTAATAGGGTTTTCTACTTCTAAGCGATCTTATAAGTAGAAAGCAAGAATTATTCACCTTTAAAATCATACGAAGATGAAAAAGTTAGTTGGAGTTATAATGGGCTGGTTGATGTTTTTCTTACTATTGGATATTGCACCTTTGCAGGCACGGGAAGAAGTGGATGGCTATTTCACGGTTACAGGGGTTGTGAGAAACAAGGATGATAGGAAAAAACTGGAGAATGTGAATGTTTCTGTGCCCGGTACAAATATTGGGACGGTAACAAATTCAGATGGTATATTCTCTCTTAAAATCAAAGATGCTGAAATAGTCCGGGGACTGGAAGTATCTCATATCGGGTACCTCAATACTCAGATCTCTTTGAAAGAAAATAAGGATTTATCCACATTGACTGTGTGGATGATGCCGGCACCTAATTTACTGAGTGAGATTGTGATTTTTGGTAATAATGCCCGTGGCATTGTAGAAGAAGCAATTAGAAAAATCCCGGTAAACTATTCTTCTAATGAGAATATGCTAACAACATTTTACAGAGAAACAGTACAAAAGAGGCGTCGTTATATCAGTGTGTCGGAGGCTGTTATAGATGTATATAAGACAGCTTATAATGACCGTGTACCTGTGAGGGATAAGGTGCAACTTCAGAAAGGGCGTCGTTTGCTGAGTCAGAAAACCAGTGACACATTGGCTGTAAAGGTGGTGGGTGGTCCCAGTTTGGCTATTTATCTGGATGTCGTGAAGAATCAGGATGCATTATTGAATATGGGAGATTTGGATTATTATGAATTTCATATCGAAGAGCCAGTGAATTTTGATAACCGTATGCAATATGTAATCAGTTTTCGTCCTAAAGTTAACCTGATGTATGCATTGTTTTATGGGAAACTGTATATTGATTTTGAGAAACTGGCATTCACCCGGGCAGAGTTCTCGCTGGATATGAAAAATAAAACGAAAGCCGTGGAAGCTATTTTACATAAGAAACCTTTGGGCTTACAGTTTAAGCCACAGGAAGTATCTTATCTGGTGACTTATAAAGAGCAGAATGGGAAGACGTATTTGAACTATATATGGAATACCATTCGTTTCAAATGTGATTGGAAGAAGCGCCTCTTCTCTTCGGGATATACAGTTTATTCTGAGATGGTGGTAACAGACAGGCAAGAGGATAACTTTACAGCTATTTCTAATAAGACGGCTTTCAAAGAAAAGCAAGTGTTTTATGATTTAGTAGATGAATACTGGAACGAAGATTTCTGGAAAGAATACAATATCATTGAACCTACTGAGTCTTTGGAGCACGCTGTGAACAAATTGAAAAAGCAATCTCATTAGAGTTCAGATAGTTTTTTATATATTTGGTACCAATAATGATTCGGATATGCTAAATGAACTGTTCATACTTGCTAAAATAAAAGAGGGTGATATAAAAGCATTCGAGGAAATTTTCCGTCGCTATTATTCACCCCTTTGCTGGTATGCTGCAGGTATAACAGGCGAAGTGGAAGCTGCCGAAGAGATAGTAGAAGAACTCTTCTACGTATTTTGGAAAGACCGGGAACATTTGCAGATATTTCAATCCATTAAAAGTTATCTGTACAGGGCTGCACGCAATGAAGCGCTTCAATACTGCCAGCATAGAGAAGTCAGAGAACGGTATCGGGAGTATGTGCTGGCAGATAATGTTTCAGAACAGGTGTCTGATCCTCACCGGCAATTGGAGTATGAGGAGTTGCAGGAGGTTATCCGGCATACACTTGATAAACTGCCGGGGCGCAGGCTCAGGATATTTGAAATGCATCGTATGGAAGGAAAGAAATATGTAGAGATTGCTTCGTCTCTTTCATTGTCTGTCAAAACAGTGGAAGCAGAGATGACAAAAGCGCTCCGGACTTTACGAAATGAAATAGATAATTATATTCTTACGAAATGACTGAAGTAAATAAAAATAAAGTGAGGACAGATGAGGCATGGAAGCACTTGTATACTCGTTTGGATAAAGACAGCCTGCTTGTAGAGGCGGGAGAGGAGGTGATCCATCGCAGGCTTTTCTTAAAATGGGGAACTGTAGCTGCTGCTATGTTGGCAGGAGTGGTTTGTCTGATGTCTGTTTGGTGGTTAATGCCGGGAAATGATACTAAAAATCTTAATCTGGTAACTCAGGAAAACAGAGAGAAGTCAACGCTGGTCACTACTCTTGAAGATGGCTCTATTGTCTATCTGGGGCAGGAGAGTGTCTTGCAGTATCCTGAACATTTTGCCACGGATAAGAGAGAGGTTAACTTGCATGGAGAAGCCTTTTTTGATGTGGCAAAGAAACATGAACAAACTTTCCTGATTGAAACAGAGAAGGTACAGATAGAAGTATTGGGTACAGCTTTTAATGTCCGTAGTAATGAAGAAGTTCCTTTTAGTTTGTCTGTGCGGCGTGGTAAGGTGAAGGTATCACTGAAACGGGGAGGTCACAGTGTTCTTGTGAATGCGGGCGAAACGGTTACATTACAATCACAACAGTTACAGTTAAGTGAGACTTCACAAGGTGATGAGTCTGGTGTCTATACAAAGAATATACGTTTTAAGGATGAAAGCCTGGAAGATATCCTGCGGGTAGTGAATGCTGAAAATTCTGCGTTGCAGATACAAGCAGGTTCATTGGATTTGGGTAAACGCAAGCTGACTATTGAGTTTTTGGACAACTCACCCGATACGGTTGCCGAACTGATCTGTTGGGCGTTAAATTTGAAATGTACTCGTGAAGGAGATAAACTGATTTTGTCCGAACGATGATTCTTAAAGTTTAAAAATATGAAATTACATCCTCTCTGTCTGCTTTTCTTCGGACTGCTTCTTATTGCCGCTGGTACAATAAGAGCAGGTGGAGATGATGTTCTGGATCGTGTTATCAGTTTGCCTAAGATGAAAGGTACGGTGTATTCCTTGTTGGGTAAAGTCTCAGAACGTTCCGGATATCTTTTTGTTTATGATAGTAAGGTTGTGAACAATGATATTGTGACAAAGACGAGAGAGAAAGACTGTACAATTCGGCAGGCTATTTATGAAATAACCGGTAACAGGAGATTGGTTTTAAAGGTGATTGGAGGACATATATTAATCCTGCCTCCTGTAGAAAAGAATAAGAATATAAAAAAAGAGAGCCAATTGCCCTTGCCAGCCTTTTCCACAATTACCGGTACTTTGTTGGATAAAGAAACCGGGGAGCCAGTGGCCAATGCATCAGTGACAATTCAAGGTACTTCGATAGGTAATATTACAAACAAAGACGGAGAGTTCAGACTTCATTTACCCGACTCTCTGAGAGATGGGTTTCTCTCTTTTTCTCATTTGGGTTATGTAGCGCAGAATGTTGAAGCGGCTATGCTTACGGGTCGCGACAATATACTGAGTCTGGAGCCTAAAATCGTTCCCTTGCAGGAGGTTCTGATCCGGTTGGTAGAACCCAAAAAGTTGTTGAGGGAAATGCTAAAGCGGCGAGAGGAAAATTATTCATTGATCCCTGTTCATCTGACAACATTTTACCGGGAAGGAGTTCAGTTAAAGAACAAGTTCCAGAACCTGACGGAAGCCGTATTCAAAGTTTATAAATCTCCTCTGGATGAATCCGGGGTGTTGGATCAGGTGAAGTTACTAAAGATGAGCCGGATGGATAACCGTGAAAGTACAGATAGCCTGATAGCTAAGATTAGGGCGGGTATTCAGGCTTGTCTGCAACTGGATATCATGAAAGATCTGCCGGATTTTCTATCTGTTGATGCAGAAGATAATCCGTATACATATACTTCCGGTGGCATCACCTCTATAGATGACCGTTGTGTAAATGTGGTTTCTTTTGAACAGAAGCAAGGGGTTAAAGAACCGCTTTATTGCGGGGAGTTATATATTGATTCGGAAAATGGGGCTTTACTACAGGCACGGATTGAAATGCAACCCCGGTATATAAAAAAAGCTACAAGGATTTTTGTTGTCCGGCAAGCTCCCAGTGTAAACCTGACAGCACAAAAGGTGGTATATACTATTTCGTATAAACCGTGGAGAGGCACTTACTATATTCACCATATCCGCGGCGATTTGTTTTTTAGGATGAAGAAAAAACGGGCACTGTTCAGTAATCCCACTTTGCATACATGGTTCGAAATGGTAACATGCAAGGTAGATAGGGATAATGTGGCCCGTTTTTCCCGTACTGAAAGGGTACCAATACATACAGTACTTGCAGATATTGATTTTAAATATGATGAAAGTTTCTGGGAAGAGTTTAATACGATCCCGTTAGAGGAAGAGTTGAGTAAGATAATAGAGAAGGTAACGTTAAAGATAGAAAAAACAGTTCATCAAGAAGAGTGAAGATAAGCAGGATATTTGTTATTTTGCAGTCCGAATGAAATATATTCAATGAATACGAAAAGATATGATTAAACAAGACTATCTGGTACGGATGATTCAGGAAATTATCTCTTTGATTGCAAATGCTATTCTGAATAAGAAGAAACTTCGTAAGCAAGAGTGGGTAGAGTATGATTGCCTGACCAGACAAATTTTAGGCTTTCCTGCCGAGCAGTTGATTGATATGGATATGCGGGAGTTGATCGAACGGTATAAAGGCGATCCTGACGAAATGGGAAAAATAGAACTTGCTGCTATGAGTATGCTGAAATTGTCAGAAGATATGTCTTCAGATCATGTCCTGCAAAAATCCAAACTCCGACAGGACGGTCTCTGGTTGCTCAAGTATGTTCAGGAAGAAGGGAATACATTCTCTATCCAGCGGACAAGCCTGATAAAACTGTTGGAAATAAACGGGTGAATAAAAAGACGGTATGCAGGAGTGGAGCAAATGTATGCATAAAACTTTGCTGTATCTGCATCTGTTAATCCTGAAAAACTATATCTTTGTGCCCCGGTTACAAAATCGTGTTTTAATATGGAATTACCAAAAGACCCGATGATGCTGTTTAGTGTCATCAATATGAAGCTTCGTGATAACTATTCTTCGTTGGATGAATTGTGTGATGATCTGCATGTAGAGAAAGAGGACATTATTGATCAGCTCAAAAATGCAGGCTTTGAATATAGCCCGGAACATAATAAGTTCTGGTAATCTGTTGTTATAACGGAGCTGTTTAAATCTAAATTGTTTCACCAATCATTTTAGAATTAACTACTTAATAATCGGTGAAACAATTCATTGATCTTTATTTGTCTACTTACAGTATGTGTGGTAGGGCATATTAAAATATCAGTTGCGATTTTAATTCAGGGAACTGATTCTGATGCCAATACGGATATATTTTGGGCGTTTTACTTGCCTCATCCAATCGCTTTATTTGTTCTGCTGTCAGACTCCAGCCAATGGCTCCGAGGTTTAATTTCAAATGTTCTTCTGTTCGTGCGCCAATCACAAGACTGCAGATAGTGGGACGTTGCAATAGCCAGTTTAGTGCTACCTGTGCTACTGTTTTTCCTGTCTCTCCCGCAATATCTTCCAGAATATCAATAATATTGTAAAGAAGATCGTATGACATGATCTCATCACCTACCGGAGCACCGCCACGGGCTACTCTTCCATCTTCCGGAATCGGATTGTTACGACGATAACGTCCTCCCAAACGTCCTGCTGCTAACGGACTCCAGACAAATGTACCAACTTGCTGATCGATGCCAAGTGGCATCAGCTCCCATTCAAACTCACGGTTGAGCAAGGAGTAATACACCTGGTGGGCTACATAACGTGACCAACCGTATTTGTCGGAAACAGCCAGTGACTTCATTAACTGCCAGCCGGAGAAGTTGGAGCATCCGATGTAGCGTACCTTTCCGCTTTGAACAAGATTGTCCAGTGCGCTAAGGGTCTCTTCCAACGGAGTAGCGCCATCAAAGCCGTGCATATAATAGATGTCGATATGGTCTGTTCCCAAACGTCGCAGACTGGCTTCACAGGCATTGATAATGTGAAAGCGGGAAGCTCCCATTTCGTTCCGGTCTTCTCCCATTGGGAAAGTGGCTTTGGTGGAGATGAGAAGACGGTTTCGCTTTCCGGAAATAGCTTTGCCAAGTATCTCTTCCGACAAGCCACGAGAATAAATATCGGCTGTGTCAAAGAGATTTAGTCCGGCTTCCAGGCACATATCTACCATGCGGGTAGCTTCGGCAACACCTGTATTTCCCCAACCTTCAAACCCGTGAGTACCTCCAAAGGTTGCTGTTCCTAAGCTCAATGCCGGAACAAAAAGTCCTGAGCCGTTTAATTGTCTGTATTCCATAAATGTTTCTGATTTTTTGAATAATAGTAAATGTATATATAACGATTACTATTATGATAAAGTTGCATTTTGGGCAATAAAACCTGAAAGAAATGAAGTAAAACGTCTCCGGATAATAATTATACAGATATTAGCTAAACACAGGATACAGATAAATAACCTTTCGTCCACAAACATCTCTTGTTGTTTCATTGTTATACCCGGCAAATATCTTATTGGGGTATGTTCGAACACTGGAAAAGCTTGAAAGGAGTGAGGGGATGGCATGTCTGGAAATTAAAGTTGATTGATGCCAGATTGTACTTTGTCAGCATCTTTGTGGGATTGCTGACAGGGCTTATTGCCGTGCCTTATCATTATCTGTTACAATTTTTTTTCGATATCCGGCGCACATTCTTTGACGCTCATCCCCGTTGGTATTGGCATATTATGTTGTTCCTGGCATTATGGGGAATACTTATCTTTGTTTCTTGGTTAGTTCGTAAGATGCCGCTCATCACCGGTGGTGGTATTCCGCAAACGAGAGGGGTTATCAATGGCCGCATCTCCTATAAGCATCCTTTTATAGAAATGGTATCTAAGTTTGTGGGAGGAGTTCTTGCATTGACTGCGGGGTTGTCTTTAGGGCGTGAAGGTCCCTCTGTACAGATTGGCTCTTACGTTGGTTGCCTTGTTTCCAAATGGACGCGGGTACTTGCCGGAGAGCGTAAACAACTTCTGGCTGCCGGAGCAGGTGCCGGCCTGGCAGCTGCATTTTCGGCCCCTCTCGCTTCCTCATTGTTAGTAATTGAATCAATCGAACGCTTTGATGCACCGAAAACTGCTATTACTACGTTACTCGCCGGTGTGGTAGCCGGGGGGGTGGCAAGCTGGATATTTCCCATCAGTCCTTATCGTCTTATAGATGCCATCGAACCATTGCTTCCCTTTTTATCTCAGGTAAAACTATTCCTGTTACTTGCAGTGGTTATCTCTCTCTTTGGAAAATTTTATTCTGAATTGACGTTGTATTTCAAACAAGTCTATTCGCAGGTGAAACATCCTGTGCATATGAAGATGCTCTACCTGTTAGTGATTGCTTATGCTATTTCACTGTTGCAAGTGAATCTGACGGGAGGAGGCGAACAATTCCTGTTAGAACAGGTCACTGATGGGAGTAAGCAGGTTATGTGGGTGTTGGCAATGATGATGGTTCATTTTGTATTTACGGCACTTTCCATCTCTTCCGGATTGCCGGGAGGAAATTTTATCCCTACGTTGGTGACTGGTGGGTTATTCGGGCAGATTGTAGCTCTGATATTGGTACAAAGAGGGTTTATAGCTCAGGAGAATGTGAGTTATATTATGCTGATCAGTATGTCTGCTTTTCTTGTTGCTGTTATCCGGACACCACTGACGGCTATTGTTCTGATAACAGAGATAACAGGACACTTTGAAGTTTTCTATCCTTCTGTGGTGGTGGGCGGACTGACGTATTATTTCACGGAGTTATTGCAAATAAAGCCTTTCAATGTTACTTTATACAACGATATGATAAATACCCCCGATTTTCAGCAGCAGAAGCGTTATACACTCTCGGTAGAGATCATGACCGGGTCTTATCTGGATGGTAAAGAGGTGAATGAGTTAAGATTACCCGAACATTGTATCATTATCAATGTACACCGTGACCGGAAAGACCTGACACCGGCCGGTACCCGGCTTATTCCGGGAGATCAGGTACAAATAGAGATGGATGCACAAGACATCGAAAAGTTATACGAACCATTGGTAAGCATGGCAAATATCTATTAATAGCGGATCGTATAGAGCATTTGTATGCTGATTTATGGAATATACCAGCACTTTTGACTGATAATTCTTTGAATTTCATTTCTTTTATCTATATTTGTAGCCATACTGAAATACAACTATAGAAATGAAAAAACACGATTTTCTTTTTTTTCTTTGCGTGCTTGTCTGCTTCCTCCCTTTTTTCTTGAGTGATGTGGTGTATGATGCCTATAAGCAGTTTAACGCTTCTCATGGTATGGTAATGAGTTTTATCAAGTTTGCCATTCTTTCCACTTTGGGCGAGGTGATTGGGCTTCGTATCAGTACCGGTTCTTATCATCGCCGTGGTTTTGGTATTTTGCCCCGTGCGTTTGTCTGGGGATTACTCGGATTGGGGATCAACATGGCTTTTGTTGTTTTCTCTAACGGAGTTCCAGCTTTTGCTTCTTATCTGGGAGTAGCGGATGCCGGTAGTATAATGTCCGGGCCTCTTTCAATCGATAAGGTATTGCTGGCGTTGGCTATTTCTGTAACGATGAATACCATTTTCGGACCAGTATTTATGACCCTGCATAAGGTTACTGATACTCACATTCTTGCTACCGGAGGTACGATGAAGGGCTTCTTTACCCCTATTCCTATGGGGCAGATTTTGCAGAATCTTAATTGGAAAGTACAATGGGGCTTTGTTTTTAAGAAGACTATTCCGTTTTTCTGGTTTCCTGCCCATACCATAACTTTCCTTTTGCCGGGTGATGCACGTGTATTGTTTGCGGCTTTATTGGGAGTGGTACTTGGTATATTTCTGGCAATAGCAGCGCGCAAGTAACAGATCGTTTACTTTTATACCGGAGATCGCTTTTGTTTACAAATCGGTTTCTGCCAGCTTCTTTTTGTCAAGAGTCGATTTATTGATTCTTAACTAAAAAGAGCACTTTTCGTTGTAAAGCATCTGTTGCATTGCAACACAGTAGCATTTGCATCGCAACATGGTATGAAATGAATCATAACATACCAGGTAATAAACCGTTTCATACCGAGGAAATTCATGTAAGTACCGAGGAAAACTTACTTAACAACCTTGCTCAGGAGTGCTTTGAACGAGGAGGACGAAAAAAAAGAGGAAAGTTATAACTTCCCTCTTTTACCTCAGTTTAATCTGAATATACTTTATCATTACTCTTACAAAGATACTACTTTACTTTCTCAAAGTCAAGCTTTTTCCCTTTTATTTTAAGAAAACTATTTGTTTACTTGTTTTCTGATTGTTCCCGCAGCCAGGCTATCTCTTCGGGCCACAACGTTTCGTCTATTGTTTCGAGTATCAACGGCATATTGTCAAAGCGTGGATCGCGCATTAGCTTTTCAAAGAAAGCGAAACCGATCAGCCCTTTTCCGATACTGTCGTGGCGGTCTACATGGCTGCCCAATTCTTTCTTAGAATCATTGAGGTGCATTCCACGGAGATAGCGGAACCCTACTACTTCTTCAAATTCGTTAAACACTGCATCATAATCTCCAAGGAAATCGTACCCTGCCGTGAATGTGTGGCAGGTATCCAGACAGACGCCAACCCGGTTTTTGTCTTCTACACGATCGATGATATATTTCAGATGCCAGAACTCATTTCCTAAGTTGCTGCCTTGTCCCGCAGTATTTTCAATAACTGCCGTTACTCCTTTCGTCTTTTCCAGCGTGATATTGATGCTTTCTGCAATGAGGTCAAGGCTGTCTTCTACTGAAATTTTATTCAAATGACTGCCCGGATGAAAGTTTAGCAGTTTCAGTCCCAACTGTTCGCAACGTTGCATTTCGTCTAAAAAGGCGGCACGGCTTTTCTCCAGTGCATCCGGTTCGGGATGTCCCAGGTTGATAAGATAACTATCATGGGGAAGAATATACTCCGGTTTGAAGTTATACTTTTCGCAGTTCTCTTTAAAAAGGCGAATACTTTCTTTGGTTAGAGGTTTACTTACCCACTGGCGTTGATTCTTAGTGAAAAGTGCAAAGGCATTAGCGCCTATTTCATGTGCATTGACAGGGGCATTTTCCACACCTCCCGAGGCACTGACATGTGCTCCGATATATTTCATACTGTTTCTTTTTAGTTTATTACATTTACATGCAAAGATAACAATTATTATATCTGATGAAACGCAGATTAACTCAAATTTCTGCAGATTAAAAAGACCGTTATTTTAGTCTTATACTTGTTCTTCTTTGCGGAAATTTGCGTTAATCTGCGTTTTAGCCTCATTATCGCTTGTCGCACCTCCTCGTGCGGGAAGCACCGGGAAGTACTATATTTCGAAATCGGGCAGATAGTCTACCAGTTTCTTTTCGATTTTTTTTCCATCTGTTTGTTCATTAATGAATGTGGCACCTTCGTTTTTGGCAGCGTCATAAATCAGAGATGTTTTCTCTGTCTTGTTACTTACGCTGATAGCGGCTTTTCCTGTTGGGGTAAGATTACATTGGATAATCCAGTCACCTACCTGCCAAGTGTCGCCTTTACGGGTCACTTTCATATCTGCCCGGTCTTTGCCATGTGTATCGATGATAGTCAGAAAACGAGCAGTGGCAGCTTGTGATGTTGTAGCCGAGAAGTGCCAGTGATTGGGATACTTTACGGTCTTTCCACTTTTGTCCGTCACATTTTTCCAGTTGGTAGGTGGGCAGAAGAATGTATCTGTCAAGGCTTCTTGCACAGGAGCAGAACTGAACAGATGGGCAACTGATACACCGTCAACCGCATTATGCCCTGTAATGGTAATAGCATCAGGTGACTGACGTTTTACGTCCATTGGGAATGAGGTGGTATGCAACAGATAGCTCCAAGTTACAGGTTCTTTTCCTTCCAGCTCATCATAAATGACATAAACCCCTGTCTTACCCAGTTGGATAACGTGGCGGCGGAACATATTCAATTTATTCTCATCCCAACCATTCTCCGGAGTAAACTTTGTTCCACTGAGGCGCGCACGCTCGAGCCAGAGAGGAGAGGTCACTTTGCCATAAGCATTTGAAGCGTCGCCTACAAAATAAGAGAGTTTTTCTCCTTCATACCAACGCGGTATCCAACCATATCCCTCTGTTCCTATTTTCTGCCCCATACCATTTACAAGAATGGAGTTATGGGCACGGGTGTTACGATAAGAATACATGCAATGGTCGTCAGTGAAACCTGTACGATGGCCACTACTATAGAAAATCTCTTTACCACCATAGAATGTATTGAATGCATTCTGATTGGCAAGTGCATGTGAGGTACTTCCGTAAGAACTACTGCGAAAGGAGAGCATGGCATTCTTCTCCGGTTCTCCCAGAGAAGTATTCATATTTCCCAGTCCCGTTTCATTGAAAACGTGTGTCTGTGGCATATCATCGAGGGTACGTTTACCAATGGGGAAAACATCTTCAGCCGGGAAAGGCTTTTTAGTGATACAACGATACCAGGTAAGGTCGGCAGGTTTTGCTTCAAAAGAACTTTGGAAGATGTCCGGTTGGCGTTCTTTTATAGATCGTACGTAAGCAGCCGCCCACGGATTATTGCATTGACGTGCCAATGCATCGGCGTAACCTACACGTGCTCCGCTGGGAGTCTTTTGATTTTCGTGAGAATTTCCCTGTCCGGCAGCTTTAGAGAAAGGAGGTTGCTGATAGATAACGTACAATGCATTCTTATTGTACCATGGATCAGCAAAGAAATCGAATCCGGTGACGCGTGAGAAAAAGGCGGGTACTTCGATCAGTGTACGGATATTCACGTGAAAATAGGAATCTCCGTTATGCCATCCTCCGTCTGCATTAAGTCCCGGCAGGCGTGATACCCATTCGTTATAGCAATAATCTACCCAGGTAGAGGCTTCGGGGAGTTCGCCGTAAGTAGCAAATGCAGCCATTGTAAGGATACGGAAAGTCATTTGCCAAACGTGATTATCGGCAATACGGTTCTCAAGATGGTTGACGTATTCTTCGAAAAATTTACTTCCATTCTCCCGGATACTACCCAGTAAAAGAGTTTTCTCAGTAGGGGTAAGCAGGTGGTAGAAGGCGTCGTAAGCCGAAGTGCTCATGGAGAGAATTGTACCGAGGTTAAAGTCACCGGCAAAATACTTACTGTCTTTCCAGGAGAGGATTTCGGTAAGACGCTTCATTGCTTCACGATAATATACCTCGTTTTTAGTCAGCAGATAAGCACGTATCATGCCTTCTATATTTTTCTCTTCACGATCTACAATCTTTCGGCTTTCGCGGATAAGGGCGGATTTGTACTGTACGATGTTTGTTAGTTTCACCACTGCGCTGGTATCAATTTCTTCTGCCAGGTGTTTCAGGGGGTGCATGATACATTTATCGGCTTTGGTGATGTAAGACTGCGCTTCCGGATTATTCTGATTTCGGACGATGATGTCGTTCCATTCTTTAAAGTCGAGAAGAATACGAGGGTGTTCTGCAGGAAGTTTGGTGAGTAACTCTTGCAATGAAGGTGGATTGAAAGTACGCGTATTCTCATCTATATAGAAATGATAAACAGGTGACCACTCTTCTTTACCGTTCTTGTCTACATAAGCATGTTGCCAGTAATAAGTACCTTTCTCAAAGAGTTGGAACGGATTGAAGAAAGCCCAGTTACGTTCAGCGGTAATGACTCCTTGCCGAAAGTCTTTGTCGCGGGCGATGCGTATGCGATAAGTTACGTGTGGTTTATGCTCTTCACCTTCCACGCCATCGAGTACAGCGCCGAGGTGAGGGAATTTATCCGGCCACATGAAGCGTGGCGGGTTCATTGCAATGTGTTGTCCGTCGAGTGGGGAAGGAGTTTCGCGTACCTCATGCATAAGTGTAGGTTGCGTCAGATGCATGATGCTGTTCTGCGCTCCTACTGAAGTAGAAGACAGGAGGGCGGCGAAGAGGAAATAGTAAGTGATTCGTTTCATGATTTAAAGACTAATTAATAATAATATGCCAATTAAATAATGTGCCAATGTGCCAATATGCCAATTACCATGCGGTGAGTAAACGTCGCGCAGCCAATTGGCACATTGGCATATTGGCACATTATCACATTATTTAAAAAGTTCTTTTAATTTCACCGTTTTATTGTTGATAAGCGGGTGTGCCCAGAAGCCTATAAAGGTTATGTATCCTACGAATATCAAAATGCTCAGCATACCTATGCGTAGTGAAGTGGCATCTGCCAGTGTACTGACAATCATTGGACCACCTGCACCACCTGCAATCGCCGAACAAAGAATCCCGGCAAATGAACCGTGGTGTTTTCGTGCTGAATTCAGAGCCAGAGAGAAGACGATACTAAACATCATCGAGATACTGAATCCAATAGCCGGGAAAGCAATCAGCGACATTTCACGTGTACCAAATAAAGCGGTCAGTAACAATATCATAGTGAGGAATCCTGAAATTTGCAACAACCGCTTACTGTCCATCAGTTTCAGCAGGAACATGCCGACGATGCAACCTGCCGTCATCAGTCCCCAGAAATAACTGACAGCCTGTGCACCTTCTGTCTGTGGATTGACACCATGATATTGCTCAAGGAAGGTACTCATGAATATGGAAGTTCCCTGTTCTGTGCTTACATAGCAGAAGATACCCAGAAAGAACAACCAGACATACTTCTGTTTGAATAACTCCAGATAGGAACTGGTGGTACCGCTTTTTTCCTCTTCCTGCAGAGTGATTTTCGGGAAGCGTGAGATGCCGACTGCGATCAGCATAATTAGTAATAGTGCGGAAAAGACCCAGTAGAGAGATACCCAGGGCATTTCTCTCGGAGTAACATCTGCCAACAGATCGAGTAGGAAATTATGTCCGGCAACGTAGGTGTCAGCGTTCAGTTCCCGTATCAGATAGGTATAAACCAATGGACTGAGGAATGAAGCGATACCAAACATGAATTGTGCTAGTTCGGCAACAAAGGCATAGTTCTCTTCACCTCCTACAGTACGTTGTAACGGATTCAGTACTGTTTGTAACATTGCCATACCTAACCCGATGATAAAGGATGAGGCTAATAACATGGGATAGGTATGAAGACAAGCGAAAAGAATGGTACCGATAAACGGCATTAAGAAACCACAGAAAAGTACCGGTTTCTCTCCGTAACGGTCAATCAGCAATCCGGCAGGGATAGACATGATGGCATATGCCAGGAAAAAAGAAGTTGGAATAAATCCTGCCATTGCCAGGTCGCTCAGGTTGAAGTTGTGGATGATATCCGGTATCAGCGGCCCCAGAATATTGGTAATAAAAGATATAGTGAACCAAAACGCCATAATGAGCGCCAGCATTCCAAAGTTTCTTTTCATAATAATAGTGTTTCAGAATTCTTTTGTACTATCGTCGATTAAATATTAATCCCGCTGCTCCTATACTCCCGGCTTTATTACCCAGACGAGCTGCAATGATTTCAGTGTTGACTGCACAATCGGGGATGGCATAACAATGCGCTTGCTGGCTGACCTTCTCTATGTAGAAGTCTCCCGCTTCGGACAGTCCGCCCCCAATAACAATGCGTTGCGGGCTAAAGATATTAATAAATCCGGCAATACCATGTCCCAGATAGTCACAATGTTCTTCTAAACATTCTGTAGCAAGTTTATTTCCCTCTTTGTAGAGGTGGACAATAAGCTCACCATTGATCTCCTTTCCAGGATATTGTATGCCTGCTTCTGCGCTGCGTTGTGTAAAACGACGTACCAGAGCCGATGTGGAAGCGTAATGTTCCAGACAGCCTACTGAACCACAAGCACAAGCCTCTCCATTGGCAATGAGGGGTACATGTCCTAGTTCCGTCCCTCGGTTGGCAAAACCGTTGAATAGTTTGCCGTCAATCACAACAGCTCCTCCGATTCCTGTACCGACAGTCAGAAACACAACATGTGTTGCCCCTTGTCCTGCTCCATACATAGTCTCTCCCAATCCCATCAGATTGGCGTCATTGCCCAGTAAAGTAGGGAGTCCGGTAGCTTTTTCAATTGTATCCGCTAAGGGAAGCTTTTCCCATCCCTTGATGTTTTCGGCTCCTCCGAGAACTATGCGGTTGGTTTCGTCTACAATTCCTGGTGTACCAATACCGATACCTTCGATATTGTATCCTTGTTCAGTGGCGAAAACTTTTACTTCATTGATTGCTTTTATCAATTGTTCTATTACGGCTTCTGCCGAGACATCAGCTAAAGAGGGCAGTTTTCCTTGAAACAGGAATTCTCCTTTATTACTGATCAGGGCGTATTTGATGGAGGTGCCACCCAAATCGATGCCGATAGCATATAGGTTGTTCATAAAATATCTTATTAAGTTGGATGTACTTTTCTTTTGCCTTGATGCAAAAGAAAAGATACCAAAAGAAAAGATCAAGGCTGCATTTCCTCCGCTACTGCACTACGGTGAAAAGCTAAAGGGGCTCGAACTCGCTTCGCTCAGACAATCGCCCCTTCTTACGCTTTTCACCTCCGTTCCGTTTGACGCTGCGGAAATGAGGCCGGGGGGGACCATTCGGATGGTAGATAGCATACAATGCTTCTTGTAACTAAAGACGTATACTATATTACATTAATTATATTGCAATATATTTACTTTTATATCACATATCTCTACCTCATCCTAAACCGTAGTTCCGCTGATGAACGGCCTCCGGCCTCATTTTTTCTCCGTCAAGCGAACGCCCGCAGTGAAGCGTCAAAAAGGGGCGATTGTTTGAGCGAAGCGAGTTCGAGCCCCTTTAGCGGAACGCAGGAAGTGAGTAGGAGAAAAAATGCAGCCTCGATTCTTTCTTTTGGTATCTTTTCTTTCGCATCAAGGCGAAAGAAAAGTACATTATACAATTTAAACTCTCTCCGCCCAGATCGGTGAACTCCATGCCCACTGCTGATCGCGTTGGCGAACCCGGACATAGTAATAATCCGTATCCTTTTGCGGTTCTTTATCTTCCATAAAATGCTCTACAGTATAGCAGCTTTCGGGCATTGCACGGTTGAAAAGAATGGCTTCGCTCAACCAGCCTATCATGAAATGAGAGCGTGAACCTTCGAGTAATTCGCCTAAAGTATGTTCAAACTTCTTGCCGTTAAACTCCGCTGCCAGAACTCCGTCTTTAGGCATTTCCAGTTCAAGGATGACAGCCTGCATAGCGGGAGTGGTTACGTTCGGATTTTTACTGGAGTACATATCGAGTTCTGTTTCCTTCTCATTGGTAGAAAGGATACGATTTACATGTGTATGGAATTCTGTTTCACCCTCTTGCGGAGAAGTAAATGCAGCGCCACGGAAACAGGGGGTTACGCTCACGATACGTCCTTTATTCACTGCGAGTTTACCTTGCCAGTGTACATATTTCTCTTCGCGATTCCAGCCAAAGTCTACTTTTACTTTACAGTGTACAGTGTCACCTTCGGGCATTATCGGAGTCAATGGTCCATTCAGGCGGGCAATGCATTGTCCGTTTTTCACGATATCTACATAGTCGATACAGCTTTCACCTTCTACGTTAACATAGATGCGACGGCTGTTGCCACGTACTACGTCTCCCATGAATGCATCATTCAGGCGGAAGTCAATCTTAATTTTGTCACCGGTCGCACCACATACATGACGGCTTTTCAGAGCATCCCAGATAGCATCCCGAGTCAGTGAAGGAGCCAGTACACCGATACGTCCGTCACCATAGCTACCGGGATAGCCCGAATGTTGGTCTGTTGAGCACATGATACCAAACTTATTGCCACGATCCAATCCGTATTGCACGGTTCCTTCCCACTGGCGTGGTCCCATATCGTGCAGATAGTTATAATCTCCCTGATCACTTTCTGCCAGTCCGTGACGAGAATACATTTCAACGAACGGGGTCTGATCTCCTTCTGTGAAACAATCCCAGTTATATCCACGGTATCCACCCTGATAACCCATATGGTGCGGGGTGATAAATACCTTCTCATTTTTTAGTTTCTCTTTCCATTCCTGTACAGAGGTGCACTCAACGAGTGGTACATCAATGTCATGCCACAGTGCCACGTGGTCACCGTGTGCCATGCTATGGCATTCGTATCCCGTAAAAGTAAGGAATTCTCCTTCCTTATTATACTCTTTCGTCATAGCGACGTATTTGTCATAGTTACCTTCACGCAGACGTTTGAAAGCACCTGTGTGGTAGTCTATCACCCATTTCAGACGAGGATCATCAGCTCCGGGAATATCCGGCCACATGGCATGTGGAGTCACTGATACAAAGTCCAGTTGTTCTTTTGCTGCTTCAAAAGCATCGCGCATATCACCATGTCCGTAAGTGATGTTACAGTGATTATGTAAGTCACCCCAGTACATTTTAAGGCCACTTGCTGATGGCATGATTTTTTTAGCCTCTTTGCTACCTGCTGCACAAGCACCGAGCAAGCTACCGGATGCGGCCAGTCCCAGGAAGGACCAACCTGTGTTTTTAAGAAAACTTCTTCTGTCCATAATAATATTTACGATTAGACGATTTACAATTTACGATTGAAATAACTTTGTTTATATATAAGGCAGCGGAGAGATTTACGATTAGACAATTTGCAATTAGGATTATTCTTCTGAAAGAGGAAATATCAATCGTAAATTGTCAATTGTCCAATCGTCTAATCTTTTCACCTGTTGTGCATCATTCGTCTGTCTCCTTTGAAGAGTTCTTTTACCTTCTCTTCCGGGTCAGTATCATTATATTGTTTCTGTGTATCTTCCAACAGCTGCATGAGTTCTTTTTGCTTCTCTGCATACTCCGGTTTATCAAATACATTATTCATTTCGCGCGGGTCTGCTTTCATATCATACATTTCCCATTCGTTGATGTCATTGTAGAAATGAATGAGTTTGAAATCCTGTGTGCGAATGCCGTAATGACGTTTCACAGAGTGCTCTGCCGGATATTCATAATAGTGATAATAGGCAGCCTGACGCCAGTCTACCGGAGTTTTGCCTGCATTATCCAGGATCGGTTTCAGAGATTTACCCTGTATATCCGAAGGGATATCTGCTCCTGCATAATCAAGGAAAGTAGGAGCAAAGTCTACATTCATGCTGATTGCACTACTTGTACTTCCTGCTTTGATACCTTTTGGGAAACGGATTATCAGTGGCATACGTTGGCATTCTTCATACATAAAGCGTTTGTCAAACCAACCATGTTCACCCAGGAAGAAACCCTGATCCGATGTATAGACGATGATTGTGTTATCCAGTTCTCCAATCTCTTCCAGATAGTTCATCAGGCGTCCGATATTCTCATCTACTGCCAGTACTGTTGCCAGATAATCGCGCATGTATTGCTGATATTTCCAGCTGATAAGTGCCTTTCCTTTTAAGTTTCCTTTGTGATACTCGGCAATACGTTGTGCATAGACTGAATCCCATTTGTCCTGCACTTCTGCCGGCATGCGTTTGTATACGCTGTACAGGCGATTGGTAGTATCTTTCAGCATTTCGGCACGTGTGAGTAACTTCAAGTCCCAATCGTTCGTTAATGTATGTTCGATAGACATATCCTGTTCACGTGCTGCACGCCCACGTCCTTCGTAATCATCGAAAAGGTTGGCTGGCTCGGGGAATATTGTATTATTGAATATACCCAGATGCCGGGGGGCAGGCATCCAGTTGCGATGAGGCGCTTTCTGATGATACATCATGCAGAAAGGTTTTGATTTATCGCGGTGTTCAAGAAAGTTGATTGCTTTGTCTGTGATAATATCTGTGGCATATCCTTTCTCGACAACAGGTTTACCCATTTCAAGAAAATCCGGGTCGTAATAATCACCCTGTTCATGTTGTCCGCTCAGAATACTCCAGAAATCAAAGCCTTGCGGTTCGGTGATAAGATGCCATTTGCCGATCATGGCAGTTTGATATCCGGCTTGTTGCAGTAGTTTGGGGAAAGTCTGTTGATCGCCGTTAAAAGTACTTGCATTGTCAGTAAAGCCGTTCTCATGGCTGAATTTACCTGTCAGGATACAGGCACGGGATGGACCGGAGAGTGCATTGACTGCATAGCAGTTGTCGAAGCGGATACCTTCATTGGCAATGCGGTCCATATTCGGAGTTTGGATAAGATTACCACCATAGCATGACATGGCTTGTGTGGTATGGTCGTCCGTCATCATGAAAATGATGTTAGGGCGCTTGAGTTCTTCCTTTTTTTCTGCGCACGAGGCAAGACTCAGTGCGGCAAGTGGAAGGATGAGTTGAGAAGAATTGCTTTTCATAATGACCAGTTATTTAGTGGTTAGTGATATGTGATTAGTGATTAGTGACTAATGATCAGTGATGAGTGATTAACGCCATGCGGTATATAGTGCAGCTGGCTAATCACTTATCACTAATCACTAACTACTCATCACTAATCGCTGATTTTATATTTCAATGACTGTTTCTTACCGTCGATCTTCACTTCTACTTCCAGTGTATTTTCGTCAAACTTCTTGTTTTTGAAGCTTGCTGACAGTTTGGGGGCTTTGGTACTGTCCTCAGTCGGGTAGATGATAGTGATATAACGTACGGCCTCTTCTTTATCTTTGTTTACATTGAAGGCTACAGCCGTACGCTCAACGCGCTTGCGATAAGCAGTAGAGCGCCATCCTTCTTCTGTTTCCAATGTTGTGCCTTTCGGAGCAAAGCATTGTAGTTTCACATTACTGTTACCTTCAAAGTCAGAAGTGAGTGTCATTGTTTTTGGATCAATATTCACTTTACCTTCGCACAGTTGGTAGTGTAGATTTACTTTGCCTTTAGCAGTACCTACGGCTTCGTCTACAATCACAAAATATTTATTGTCAACGAAGAATATAGAACGACGGTGTTTCAAATCTTTGTAGCTGGGGTTTTCAGTTACTAATATTTGTACGTCACCTTCCGGTTGCCAAAGTTTGGTTACAGATTCTGTGGTCTCTAATGTTTTGTTATCAAGTGTCAACGTATTGTGGACCATAGTCTGGCGGAACCAGTTACGTAATTTCATTACTTCACCTTCACCGGCATATACGTATGCACCACTGTCGGGGAACAGATTTTTACCATTAAACCAAAGCTCAAATGTACCATTATCCGGTTGGCAATGCCAGAACGCTTTTGGTCCGGCTTTCGCTACCATTACTGTAGCGTCTGTATTCCATGAATTGCGGAAAGTAAAGAAGCCTGATTTCAGGAAACCTTTTGATAAGTTCTCTGGTTTCTTTCCTTGTTTACCTTCTGTAGCAAACCAGAGTATTTGTTCGTTTTTGGGGAAGATTTTTACCCAGTCTTTGTAGTTGTTGATTTCAGCTGGTCTGTCACCTAGTTTAGCGTCGCTGAAACAAGGATTTGAATAATCAGGAAAACAGATGTTACTATAGAAAGTAATCATTGATTCGATGGTATCCAGATAACCTTGCGGGAATTCATTACGGAATCCGTTTACATCTGCCATGCGCAATGCCTTGCAGAAGATATTGATAGCTGCCAGGTGATAGTGCGGGTCAAGTTCAAACTGTCCGCCATCTTCGTATACCTGTACATGAATTTCGCGATTCAGGATATCGATACCGCTTTTTCTCCATGCTGCCGCTTCTTTGAATTCGGGGAAGAAGGCTCCTGCATAGATCATACGTTGTGCCTCGAACAATAAGTGATTGCCCTGGTCCGAATAGTTATTCAGGATATGTACAGCATGTTTGTGGTAATTTACAAGGAATTCTGTGAGGAAATCCGGAGTAAATGATGAAGAGGGGAGGAATAGCAGGAACTGGCTTGTCTGGTCTTGCAGACGGTTACTCACTTCCAGTGGACGCCATGCAAAGCGTACGTTTTCAGCATTTCCTTTCACTTCACCTGCACTGACAAGTTCGTAGTGTTCTTTTTCCATCTTTGTCAGAGGATTCTTCTTGATCCAGTCGATATACTGAAAAGCCCATTCTTTTGCATACTTTTCGTCACCGGAGATGCGGTAAGCCTTTCCCATCGGAGTGAACCATTTGTGACGGTGCAACTGCCAACGTAATTCATTGTCTTTCACCGGCCAGTATTGCCAGTTAATATCTTTACCGTAGTTGTAAGAAGGCTGATAACCTTTATGTACAAAGAAAGTGTGCTCTAAACCATCGTCGGCCCATTTCTGCTCTTGTTTGCTGATTTTAAGGTTTTGCAGATCGATATCCGGACTCTTCACATTGGTCCGTGCCCGATAGTAGTCGAGTAATGCTTTGGCAGCATCTTCATCCTTACCCTCTTCGTGAAGGGCTTTTACTTTCTCAAGTCCCGGATAATCCAGGTTGAGGAGCGAGAATACTTCGCTTTTCAATTCCTGGGCACCTGCTTGGCTTGCAAAACATGCAATAACAAGCAGAGTGATTAATTTAAATGTTTTGTTTAACATGATAATTATTTATGTTATAGAGTTATAATGTTATAGGGTTATTATGGGAGTTATAATGTTATAGAGTTATAGGAACTATAATGTTATAGGATTAAGTCCTTAGGCTTATAGCCCTATAACTCCATAACTTTATTATAGCTTCTTATATTCTATCCCTTTTACATCCATAAAGCGTTTCAAAGCTTCCATGTAGTAATAGTCTGCGTAATTCAGCGGAGTGTCGATTTCTGAGCCATTGGGTAGTGAACCGGTAGAGTGCATCAGAATGAATCCCTGGTTCTCACCTGCTTTGGCCAGATATGCATCGCTCGAGAGACTCTTCAGGATTTTCTCAGCATAATCCAGATATTTCTTTCCATCCGGAACCATTGTACTCATTTCAATGAGGGCAGAAGCTGTTACAGAAGCTGCTGAGGCATCGCGCGGAGTTCCTTCACCTTGTGCATCATAGTCCCACAAAGGTATGGCATCATCTGTTTTTACCCGTGCCATGATCATATCGGCAATTTTAGTAGCAAAATTCAAGTATTCTTTGTCGCCAGTTTCACGATAGCAGGATACGTATCCGTATACCGCCCATGCTTGTCCGCGTGCCCATGAAGAGTCATCGTTTTTGCCCTGGTGAGTCTGTCTGCGTTCCACTGTACCATCATTGTTGTAGCTGATAACGTGCCAGCAGGTATAGTCCGGACGGAAATGATATTTCATGGTAGTCTGTGCATGTTTGATAGCAATGTCTTTGTATTTGGGGTTACCTGTCATTTTGCTGGCTGTGAATAACAGGTCGAGATTCATCATGTTGTCGATGATAACCGGGAAGTTCCATGTTCCGAAATCCCATGAACGGATTGCCCCAATTGACTCATTAAAACGTGAACAAAGGTTTTCTGCTGTTTCCACCATTACAGCGGAGATGGTATCATTGGGTGATAAACGTTTTGCGTTGCCATAGCTACAATTTATCATAAAACCAAGATCGTGTGTACCCGTATAGTAGCGTACCGGATTCAGCATATTTGTATATTTAACAGCTTGTGTTTTTAATGCATTATCACCTGTCAGCTCGTAAGTATACCATAACGTTCCGGGAAAGAATCCGCTTGTCCAGTCAAGTAGTCCGCAAAGACGGCGTTTCCCTAACTTGTATGCCTGAGGATGAGTACGAAGTGAGTCCTTAAAAGTAAGTGAATCTCGTTCTAATTGCTGACAAAGGAAATTCATATCATAGCCGGTCCAGATGGAACGTGGCATTTTTGTTGAGTCAGCAATTTCTTCAGCTGTGAGTTTGAGCTGTGCAGAAGCTACATCAATGCCTTTTTTAATCCAGCTGTAGTCTTCCTTTGGAGTGGTGTTGCACGATGACAGAGCAACGACCGCAAGCGAAGCAAAGAGCACAAGGTTCTTTTTCATGTTATTCATTTTTTAATAAGCAGTTGTTAAATGTGATTTTGTTATATTGCAAATGTACTCAATCAGAATGTATTTTTATTGTACGAATGTTGAAAAGGAATTGGAATAAGTCCACTATAGTATTACTTTTGTTGAATTTGCTATTAATATTATACAAGAGGGTACTCTGTAGCACCCTCTTGCTTTGCTTTTATAGTAATTCCGAATTAATTCCAACCCGGGTTTTGTTTGAACTGTTTCATAAGATCTTTGTCTCTTTGCGGGATGGGAAACAGTTCGTGTTTCCCCTTCTTTGTAAAATCGTATGCTATGTAATTTGCATTTGGGAACCATCTTCTCAACTGTGTATCTGTTTCATCAATTGCTTCTGCATAGATTCCCCAGCGTACAAGATCCTGGCGACGATGTCCTTCAAAAGCAAGCTCGTATGCACGTTCTTTGCGGATGGCTTTCTGGAAACCTTGATAATCGAGCCCGGCAGGCAGGTCTGCAATTTCACTTGCTGCGTCTACCGGAAGTCCGAATCCGCGGCGGCGTACCATATTTACAGCGTTGTAAGCAGCATCATTGGGGGCTCCCTTCCATTCATTCAAGGCTTCTGCATACAATAGCAATACATCTGAGTAGCGTAGGATGTACCAATTTATGTTGGAACGTTCACCATTGATCAGTACATTACTTTTGCTTACATACTTTTCTGTATCCCACTTAGCCGGAGTAAGAAGTTGCCAGTTTTTTTGGTCTTCGTCCGGGCCTTTGGTTGAATACGGAGTTTTTACAGTACCCACATATTTATAGTCGGCGATAGAGAGATTACAACGCAAATCGTTTTCTTTATTCTCCCAGTCACGGTAGAAAGTATAGATAACTTTCACATTACCTGCATTACGTCCACGTACACCTGGGATTTCGTTTGCAATCACGCCGTTCCACTTACCAATACGCCCTACGGGATCTTCGCTGTTTGTACCTGTTACGGTAGGGGCATAGAAACTTACTTCAATTAAGCTCTCTTCAGGGGCCCACACACCGTTGCAGGTATTTTTCCATAATTGTTCATAATTTTGCAGTAAGCTGTGTTTTTTAGATTCGATAAGTGTCTGAGCAGTCAGTGCAGCCTGTTCCCATTTAGAAGTGTCATGTACAGGATATCCTGCCCATGTAGCATATACTTTAGCCAACAATCCTAAGGCAGCTCCTTTTGACATGCGGAAGCTACTCTCTTTGCGTACATCGTCCTCGGTTGAATATGGCAGGTTCTCTGCTGCAAACTTCAGATCATCTTCAATAAAACGGTATACTTCAGCCGGGTCTGCCTGTACAAAAGTAGACGGATGCTGGTTAGACATCTGGGTATTTTTCATGAGTGCGATATTACCATACCAGCGAACTAATTCGAAGTAATATAAACCACGTAAAGCTCTTGCTTCTGCCATATAGATATTTGCCAGCTTCTTATCGCCTTCTGTATAGTTACCCACTTTACTTTCCAGGGTTTCAATAAAATCATTGGCATTGTAGATGGAGTTGTACAATGTAGACCAGGTAGACTGAACACTGGAGTTACTTGTGGTGAAGGCATTGGCCGGGATTTCACGGAATGCATTTGTCGAGTTACCTTCACATTGTGCAATGTCATTGGTGATATTAAACAATATAGATAGATTGTAGCTATACAGTGCATCAGTCACCATATTGCGATAAACACCCAATAACACGGTTTCTGCTTCTGAAGCATTGTTCATGTATTTCGATTTATCAACTTCTACAGCTGACTCCTCCTCGAGCATGTCTGAGCAAGAGGAGAGGGAAGTGGCACACATTAATGCCGCGAATATATAATAGGATATCTTTTTCATTGTTGTCATTTGATTAGAATTGAATATCAAGTCCGAATGTAATTACTCTACTCTTTGGATATGCCCCCCAGTCAAGTCCGGGAGTCATCGGGCTGCTGCTTGCTGTACTTACCTCAGGGTCATAGCCGCTATAACCCGAAATACAGAAGAGGTTCTGGCCTGAAGCATATACGCGTAATTTAGAAATATATGCTTTCTTTGTCCAGTTGACAGGAAGTGTGTAACCCAGTGTCACATTTTTCAAACGCAGGAATGAACCGTCTTCAATGAAACGTGAATATAGTTCATTTTTTACGTATCCTTTGGCCGAAGGTACTCTATTGGAAGCATTGGTCGGAGTCCAGCGGTCGGCAACCTCTGCCAGCTGATTGGTACGCTCGTTCTGAGTTTGGGTGGCATAAAGGCGGGTTGCATTGTATACATCGTTACCATAATTGAATTGGAACATGACACTCAGGTCGATGCCCTTATAGTTAAATGTATTAGTGAAACCACCATACCATTTGGGAATAGCATTACCAATTACCGTACGGTCGTTAGTGGTGATTACACCGTCACCATCCTGATCTTTATATTTCACAACACCCGGAGCCAAAGGACCGGTAGTATAGCGATCATTACGTGTCACACCCGGTTTTAGTTGATGTGAACCGTTTGGAGTAGTAATAAAGTCGGAGCTTTGATATACACCATCAAATTCATATCCATAAATTAATCCCAAAGAAGAACCTACGGTAGCTACGTAATCGTAGTTTGTAAAGTCAGAGCTGAATCCCGAACGGGAATACATCGATTGTACTCCTGACTGGAGTGATTTCAATTCGTTGCGAATGAATGAAATGTTGAAATCTGTTTGCCAGGTAAAGTTACGATTCTGGATGTTTGTACTGTTCAGGCTAAGTTCGATACCGCGATTCTGAATCTTACCAATGTTTTGGTATTGAGAAGAGAATCCGGTGACATGTGCCAGACTCTGTGCCAGTAACAAGTCTTTCGTGTTTTTGATAAAGAAATCAGCTGTCAGGTTCAGTCTGTTGTCAAGGAAGCCCAGGTCAAAACCTAAGTTAATGGTGGTAGAACCTTCCCATTTCAGATTTTCATTTTTCAGTTGTTTCGGAGTTAGTACAGTAACTGTGCTTCCACCTACACCATATTTGCTCTGTTCGTATAAGTCCATAGATAAGTAGTTGGATATACGATCATTACCTACTGTTCCCCAGCCAAAACGTACTTTAGCATTTGAGATGAATTCCAGGTTCTTCATGAAATTTTCTTCAGAAACCCTCCATGCAGCAGAGAATGAAGGGAAATATCCCCATTTATGCTTTTTAGAGAATACTGTAGAGCCGTCAGCACGTACAGTGGCAGTCAACAAATAACGATTGTTGTAACTATAGTTACCACGGGCAAAAAATGATACCAGTGTTTTGTCGCTGTATGAAGTAGCTACTTTACTTGGCGTTGCACCAATACCTAAATTGTCATTACCCATGTTGTCAAAAGGGAAATCTTTTGCCTGTCCTAACAGGTATTCAGAACTTTTGAACGAGATCTCCTGTCCCAACATTACGTCATAAGAATGTTTTTTGATTTTCTGTTTCCAGGTAAGGTTGTTATAGTTCGTCCAACGCAGGTCACGTCCCATTTGAGTCTGACCATAAGGTTTCTGTCCGTTACGGTAGGCTTCTTTTGAACCATTTTTATAGAAAATGTTCGTGCGGGTATTGGTTGTATTGTAAGTTCCGGCTGTTTTGAATGTTAACCCTTTTATAATTTCCCAGGTTACAGACAAGTTACCCGACCACATTTCAGAACGTTTTGTATTCGTAACAGATTGGGTTTGCATAATAGGATTTACCTGTGCAAGGCTTTCGCTACTTTCCAATTCCAATGGGTCGATAGCAGCAGCCAACAGTTCTTCATTGGTTAATGCAAGACCACCGGTAGGACGTGCACTCAGAATTTGGGCCAGCATATTGAAACGACCGGAATCTCCGGATGTTCCTGCACCCTTCTTGTTTGTATTTGAATAGTTGATGGTAGCATCAAAAGATACGTTTTTAGTTACTTTCTGATTCACACGGAATTTACCGGATGTTTTATCAAATCCACTATTGTTGAAAATACCATTTTCATTGTAGCGGGAGAATGAAAGCGTATACTTCGTATTGTCATTACCACCCATTACAGACAGGTTATGATCTTGTGACCAGGTCGGGCGGAATGTCTCACTTTGCCAATCTACACCTTGTACACCGATATAATCATCCATAGACTGGTATCTGTAGGGAACGCCATTGTCATCTTCGCCGGTTTTATAATACGTATTTGCATATTTACTGGGATTAACTTCCATCTGTAATTTTACAAATTCGTACGGATCCAGCAAATCCAGTGTCTTGGAAATCTTACGGTAACTTGTAGAACCGTTATAACTTACTACGGGGCGGCCGGTTTTACCTGATTTTGTAGTTACCATTACAACACCATTGGCTGCACGTGCTCCATAGATGGCAGCTGAGGAAGCATCTTTCAATACCTCGATTGATTCAATGTCCGAGTTGGCGAGATAATTAATATCGTCTACCTGGAAACCATCTACAATGTACAGTGGAGAAGCATCTCCTGTCATTGTACCGATACCGCGTACTTTGATATCAAAACCAGAACCGGGTGTACCGTCTGTTTGTGTGATTTGTACACCGGCTACCTGTCCTCCTAAAGCTTCCATTACCGAACCGGTCTTGAAGCCTTCAACATTTTTGGCAGATACCGATGATACTGATCCGGTCAGGTCCGAACGCTTCATTGAACCATAGCCTACTACAACCACTTCATCCAGCATTGCATTGTCCGGAACCATTTTGATATTCAGTGTTTTCTGATCCTGTATTTTTATTTCCTGTGGTTTATAACCAATATAAGAAACTGACAATACATCTCCCTTTTTGGCGGTAATTGTAAATTTTCCATCCAGATCGGTTACTCCTCCATTGGACGTTCCTTTCACCATTACGGTTGCTCCGATCAGTGGGAAATCTGTTTCGTCAACTATTACTCCCTTAATTGTATTCTGGGCATATAAGCTGATTGACATAATCAGAGCTAAGAGGGTCATCCACCCTCTTTGGCTCATAGCTTTATTTATCATTGAATTACTCATTATTTATAATATAAGATATAGATTAAAATTTCTCATCAAACCAAACAAGAATCGGGTAAATCTGATTGCCGCTACCTAAGCCGGCACTGGCTCCATTGGTTACAAATGTAATTTGTCCACTCATGACACCATTGGCATATGTTTTATCCTCGCCGATCCATTTACCCGGATTGATAACCAGTGACTTGTCTGCAGGATCTATATATCCTAATGTTACGGCTGATGAACTGGCATTATCATAGTAAGACATTGGTGCTCTTGCTTCGTAATTAGGCTTCTTATTGACAGCAGTATAGTAATTACGCCATACCTGTGCCATAAAGAAGTTATTCGTTGCCTCATCATTCTTTATCTGTCCGCTGATGTGGCTTTCGCTTCCGTTGATATTGTAATAGCTAAAGTTACGTCGATAATCCATCAATACTTTACTTTCATCTGCTCCTGTAACAGTCGGAGTTACAGAGCGTCCCCCTGTCTTGGGGTTTACCTGAAGTACGAATGGAGTATAATTGATAGTTACATCTTTTACTGGCGCTGCAAAATGGAAGAATACAGGTACACTTACTGATACGGCTTCGTCACCTTCACCGGCTGTAGCTGTCACCATAATCATGCCACACGTTGCATCTTTCCATGTAATATTTGCCAGATTCAATGCACCGTCTTTACCTACTTTACCATTACTCATGTTGAGTTTGTTCTGTACTTTCCAAGTTACTGTAACGCCTTCCGGAATATCTGTTTTCGGTGCGGGGATAATAGCTTTAGCCAGCTCTTCGGCAGAGTTGAACCTGTATTGGAAAGCGCTACCTTCGGGTAGTCCCAGGTTATTACCATAGGTAATGGTAGTAAAGAAGTTCTTATTCTTTTCAATAACGAGTGTAAAGGTAGTGGTCTGTTCCCCTTTTACATTTTTGGCTTTTACAGCTACTGTATAGGTACCTACAGGAATTGTATTACCTTTCTTTGCGGTAATGGTACCTGTTGTCGCATCAATATTCAGTTGTCCCTGAAGTTCAGCAGCTAGTTCACCTAATTCAAAGGTTACTTCGTCACCTTTGAATGCGTCTGTATGTGCAATGGTGAATGGGGTGGCCTGTGTTTTCGTTGCGTTTTCATAGGTAAAGTTTTCAATCGGAGCAATAAAACCAACTACTTCCAGTGTAAATACGCTTTCGAATACTTTATCTGCTTCTTCTGTTGTATTATAGATGTTTTTTACATTTACATCTATAACATAGGTTTCGCCTGCTTTGAAACTATGTCCTTCTGCTACAGAAATGACACCTGTTGAAGCATCAATTTTAATCTTGTCTGTAGCAGGAGTTATATTGGCAATGCGATAAACAACACCTTCCAATGAACCTTTTAGTGTAGGTACATTGGTGGTGTATGAAGTAGGATCTTCGGTAGCTTCTTCCATCTTACCTTTATTGGGAGTATAGGTCAGAGCTAATGGCTTGGAAGTGATGTTAAAGGTCACAGCTTCTGCAAAAATACCTTCTCCGGCTTCTGTCTGTAGCTTTAAAGCTACTTTATAGATACCCGGTAGAATATCACCTTCATAGTTCTTATTAATACTGACTTCACCACTTGCGTTAACAGTGAAGTAGTCTTTGAAATCACTTTCTGCAATGGAGTATTTGCTGATAGATACATGTTCACCTTCCGTTTTTACCTGTGCTTTGGCATCTGAAGTCTTCACGTCAGCATAGTCAATTGTCAACAGGTTGGGTTCTACTGTGATACCTTCTGGTACAGGACGCATCATGTTGATAGATACGGCATCTGCAAAGTTATATGTCTTTCCGTTGGATACACAGGAGATAGAAAGATGATACAGTCCGACAGCCAGATTATCGCTATTCTTGATTTCTATTTCACCGGTTGTAGCATCAATAACGAAGCTTTCGGTGTTTATACTTTCATTTTCAAGAATAATTTTAGTAATTGTAAAGTCTGCCGGAGTCGCACCAATATAGGTAGGGGCGCTTATTTTTGCATTCATTGAAGGGCCGATATCAGTCATTCCCGAATAATAAATTGCAAAAGGAGTCGAATCTGTAGTTTCTGTGTCCGAGCAGGAAGTCCCGGCCAGAATCAGTGATGTAACAGTCAGGATTGTTAAGAAACCTGAGGTTAACTTTTTAAAATTCATTGTTTCTAGATTGTTTTTAGTTAGTTTGAAAATGATAGTTAAGGTCTAACATCTGTTCCACAGGCATAGATATTTGACTGCTGAACGTGTTAGTAATAGCTGAAAGATAGGTCGCTTCCAACATTTTCATGCCGGAAGAACGTTCATTAGATAAAAGAAAAAGATGTTTCATTCAGGTAATTTGTTAATAAAGATTCTACATGTCATTTTATTATGTAGCAAAGTTATATTAACGCATACTCCCAAATAATTCAGGTTGTATCAGCTTTATTTAAAAACGACTCTTTTTCTTTTAATTTTGTGCAGTGGGATATTAGTCTTGTCGAATTACCCCCTTTGAAAGGGGGTAAGAGCTGTCATTGTGTAGTATATCGTACGAAGAATAGATATTATCCTTTTCTTTTCTTTATGTATTCCGTAGGCAAACATCCGAAATATTTCTTAAAGCTTGTAGCAAAGTAGGAGGGAGTATTAAAACCTACCATACTACTTACTTCAGATACTGTATATCTTCCGTCCTTTAATAATTTACATGCTTCATTGAATCGGATTTTACGGATGAAGTCGATGGTAGATTCTCCGGTAATTGCCTTTAATTTCAGATGTAAATTAGAACGGCTCATATTCATCTCGCGTGCAAACTCATCGGTAGAGAATTCAATATTATCCATATTCTTTTCTACGATAGCCACAGCACGTTTTAGCAATGCTTCGTCCATGGCATTGAATGTTATTTTTTCCGGTTCTACTTCCAATGATTTGGAATAACGCTCAAGCATTCTGTGTCGCGTTCGTAACATGTTCTGAATTTTTGTCATCACAACGCTCAATGAGAATGGCTTCGGAATATAGTCATCTGCACCTACCTGTAATCCCTCCATCTGATCTTTTACTTCACTTTTTGCTGATAGTATGATTACTGGTATATGGCAGGTTCGTATGTTTTGTTTGATAGTTTTACACAGTTTAATACCATCCATTACCGGCATCATAACATCTGTCACTACTACATCTACATCTTTTTCTTTCAGAATTTCCAAAGCCTCTTCGCCATTATATGCTCCTATTGTATTGAACAGTTCGGATAACCCTTGATTCAGATAGTGAAGAATTTCTTTATTATCTTCTACAATTAAGATTGTTCCTCGTTTCTTATCACCTGTTTCCACTACTTCTTTTTCTACGGTTGTTGTGTCAATGAAGTACATGTCTTTCGGATTTGTAGTGTGTACTTTGGCTTCTTCCTCCGTATCTGAAGCTAATTCTGTCGGATTGTATATTGCAGGATCTTGTGGCAGGTAAACAGAGAATGTACTTCCTTTACCTTCTTCGCTTTCCAACTCTATATGTCCATGGTGTAGTTCTACCAGTCTTTGCACCAGGGATAACCCGATACCACTTCCCACATACTCGCTTTCTATTTGATAGAAACGCTCAAATATTTTGGCTTGTTTATTGATAGGAATACCTATGCCTGTATCACTTACCTGTAATAACAGAAAATCGTTTTCCTTTTTTAATGTAACTGTAATACTTTGTCCTTCATGTGTGTATTTGAATGCGTTTGAAAGCAGATTGTTTACAATCAGTTCAAGATAGTTTGTATCGAAAAGCATTTCTTTATCTTCTACTTCCGAATGCAAAGTATAATGAATTTTTTTCTGTTTAGCCAGTTTATCATAGAATAAGAAGTTATCTTCTACTAATTGGTGCGCATTTCCTATTCTCGCTTTCAGTTCAAACACTCCCAATTCTGCTCTGCGGTAATCCATTAATTGATTTACCAGATAGAGCAGGCGATTGGCATTACGTTGTATATAGTCTAACTGATTGCGTGTCCATCGGTCACTAATGCGGCTGATTATTTCTTGCAATGGTGCCATTATTAATGTTAGTGGAGTACGCAATTCATGGGATATATTGATAAAGAAGCGCATCTTCATCTGATTAATTTCTTCCTGATGCTCTTTGTCCATTCGTTCCATTGCCAATTTGGCTTCCATATTTTTGCGCATAAGGAAAAAACGGAATACAAACGTAATGAATCCGGTAAATGTGGCAACAAATAAAAGAATTGCCCACCACGTTTTATACCATATAGGAAGTACCACGATTTCAAGCTGAGTTGGTGTTTCGTTCCACTTTCCGTCACTATTGGCTGCTTTTACGAGGAAGTTGTAGGTTCCTTGCGGTAGATTGGAATAGGACACAGGCTGTTTGTCGGTCAGATAATACCATTCTTTGTCATATCCTTCTAGTTTGTAGGCAAATGTATTGTGTTGCCCCGAAATATAATTGGATACTACAAAATCCAGTGAAAAAGCCGACTGGTGAGAACTTAGCGTAATGCTTTCTGTATCTGCAATGTTCCGTGTCAGTATTTCTGTTTCATCATCCGGGCGTACTATTTTATTGAATAAGCGAAGCCCCGTAATTACTACCGGAGGAGTGTATGGATTGTCTATTAGTAACTCCGGCCGGAAAGTCGTGATTCCGGCAATACCACCAAAGTACATCTGTCCGGTCGAAGTACGGCAATAAGAAGATGAGTTAAACTGATTACTTTGTATTCCGTCTGTCTGCGTGAAGTTACGGAATTTCTCTGTTTCCGGATTGAAACAAGTCAGTCCCCGGTTGGTACTCATCCACAGACGGCCAAAGGAGTCTTCCAGTATTCCATAAAGTACATTATTGGGGAGTCCGTTGGCTGTTGTATAATGTTTTATTGTATTTTTCTTTTCATTATAACTGTATACTCCTTCACGTGTTCCTATCCAGAATACATCATTTTGTGTTTCATATACGCAGTTGATAAATGCTCCTGCCAATGAAGAAGTTGGCTCAATGAGGTGAAGGGATTCTACTTCTCCGTTTTCTACTTTATAAATGCACAGTCCTTCTTCACCTCCTACCCAGATACGTTGCCGGGAGTCGCGGAAGAGAGTGGTGATACGACGGTTGGGAATCTCATTTCCGTTTTTTTCTTTATCAATGACGGTAAACAAACGTTTCTCTGGATTGAATCGTATTAATGCCTTGAGCGTTCCTAACCAGAGGCTCTGTTCTCCATCCGGTAATATAGCATATACGTTGTCATCCAGCAACCCGCTATTTTGCATATTGAAATGCTCGATGCGTCCTGTATTGCGTTGGAGTACACTTAGTCCTCCAGCATGTGTGCCGATGTATACACGCCCTTTTTTCTCGTCTACATATACTGCCTTTACATTATTGGAACCGATACCTTCTTTATTGCCTTCCTGCAGAGTATAATAAGAGAAATGCTTTGTTTTAGGGTTGTATAGGTTAAGCCCTCCATCATTGGTTCCTATCCATAGATTACGTTCCTTGTCTTCAATTATGCAGCTTACTACATTATCGTTCAGCGAATTCTGATAAGGAATTCGTGTGATGTTACGGAAACGATTTTTCAGTGGGTGATAATAATTGAGTCCTCCAAAGTAGGTACCTAGCCACATACCTCCTTGAGAGTCCATAAAAATGCTACGTACGGAACTTTGTGACAAACTGCCATCTTCTACCGGGTTACTGCTGAAAGATACAAATGAATCATGCCCTTCATGATAGATATTCAGGTCATTGAATGTACCGATCCATAATCTGTTTTGCGAATCCAATGCAAGTGAGCGGATAAAATTGGAACTGATGCATTGTGGCGTTCCGGGAGAATGACGGTAGTTTTTTACTTCTCCTGTTTTGGGATTCAGCAGGTAAAGTCCGGCTCCTTCGGTTGCTACCCATAAACGAGTAGGGGATTGTAATAGAACTGCTTGTATTTGCTTGTTATCCAGTGCTTTGGTTACTGTACTTAATCGCCCTGTACTAATGGAATATTCAAATAATCCATTATTTGTGCCAATATATATATTTTCTCCTTGTCTGCTGATAGTGGAGGCTTTTAATTGATGCATCTCTGTGCTCAGTTGATTATCTATAAAGCTGGTGTCTTTAACGTTAAATAGCAATAGTCCTTCCTGCGAACTGATGAGGAGTTGTTCCGGATTGATTTCCGCAATGCCGTTTACTTGTGTGTTCTTACCGTTTTTCTTATAAAAGAAATTTCTAAATAAATCTTTTTCTTCATTGTACCATGATAGTCCGTCCCGTGTACCTATCCATATACGTCCCTGACTATCGGTCATAACAGTACGGGCTATATCATTGGCTATACTGTGTGGATCAGAAGCATCATGCTGATAAATAGTAAAATCATATCCATCGAATTTATTTACTCCATCATAAGTGGCAAACCACATATTTCCTCTTTTGTCTTGTGCTATAGAGAAAACGGTACTTTGCGACAGTCCATTGTTGAGTGATATATGAGAAAACTTGATGCTTCCGTTATCATTAGCAGAAAGTGTCATTATCCCTATTACAGAGAATAATATAAATAGATAAATACGTTTAATAAAACTCATCCTGATATATTCAAATACAATTAATTACATTAATTATTTTAAAACTATTCATTCACAAAGATAATAATAACGGATGGTATTATACTATTTCTTTGATAACAAATAACATTTCTGTATGGTAAGAGTGGGTGAAAAATAAAAGTAGGAAGAAAACGGAGTTGTCTTCTTCCTACTCGATTCTATTAAAAACTGATGGAGTGTTTCGCCAGGGCGAAAAGAACTTCTTTGGGATTAATATCCCGGATTCTGAGAAACAGAACCTAATGTTTCGCGTACTTCGCGGGCGGGGATAGGATACAGCTCGTGTTTTCCGCTAACAAATCTTGAACCGGCTGCGAATGCATAGTTGCTTCCTACTCCTTCCTGACCGTTATAGTAATCAAGGAAATTCTGATAAGTAGTTGCTATTGTTTCTTTTAGGAGATTCCAACGTATAAGATCAAGTCGGCGGTTACCTTCGAAACAAAGTTCGCGTCCGCGTTCGGCTACAATGAATTTGAAGAAATCATCTTTTCCGGTGAAATCACTTGTTTTCAGGTCTACATCTGCGTTTGCCGTTAAATATGGTTTGCCAAAAGCACGGCGACGTACCTGGTTAACACGTTCAATGGCTAAATCGTTCGGACCGTCATTCAGTTCGTTTTCAACTTCTGCACTCATCAATAAAACGTCGGCGTATCGAAGTAGCGGGAAGTTGACATCGGTATTGTTATTGTCTTTGATAGCAGCTGTCTGCCAGTTACGGCGCCATTTTCCGGGCGACCAGTTCTGACTGTTCTTTTCGGCTATTTCTACAATTTTACTGTTGGCATTGATGCTGAATGTGGCTACTGCTACATCCCGGCGCAAATCTTTCTCATCAAAAGTCTCATAAAAGAATTTATGTGTTTTGATGAATGAGTTAGCACGTCCGTAAATGGAGTTTACATTGATTTCAGGACCGTTATATGTTCCCATATTGCTGGCTCCTGCATTCTGTCCGGTTGGATTATAGAATGATATTTCACAGATGTTTTCAAACGGATCGTATTTTAGTTCACACATGTTGCGGAAGTTCTTTTCATATCCACTGGAGTATGTACCGTCTGCGTCGATCAGCCCATGTTTGCCAGAAGATATCAATTCGTTTAAAACTGTTTGTGCTGCCTGGTAGTATTCTTTATAGTTACCGGGACGTTTGATTGATTTATCCTGATAAAGTGAATATCCTCCGCGGAATAAATAAGCCCGTGCTAGTAATCCCATGGCTGCTCCTTTTGAGAGTCTTTCTCCTTTCTGGTTGCTGTCATCACACCACAACAGGCCCGGTATTGCTTCTTTTAAATCAGTTATAATTTGTGCATACACTTCATCCCGGTCTGTTTTTGGGAGTTTAAAGTTATCCCCGTCTTTTGACGGATTAAGCTTCAAAGGCACATCTCCCCAAAGGCGTACCAAGTCGAGGTAGCACATGGCACGCATACACTTGGTTTGAGCTACCAGACGATTGAATACCAATTGGTCACTTTCTCCATTAATTACCACATTTTCTTTTTGGTCCAGAATTGTGTTGGCACGGTCTATTCCCTGATAATACAATTCCCAGGAACTTTGTAGCCAGGAGTGTTCTGCATAGGCATTATAGTGACCTAAGTCGCGGGCAACATGACCTGTACCAGCTCCTTTTACGTGAGCGATGTCTGTGTCACAATCTCCGTATACCTGCCAGTACTGTCCGTAGGTAGTGATACTGCTGAAAGTTTCGTATATACCGTTGACAGCCATTTCCATTTTGCCAGTAGTATCGAAGTAGGTATCTGCGCTGTATTTTCCGTAAGTTTCTTCTTCCAGCTGATCAAGACAAGAGGTAGAAATAACTCCTGTGAAGAGAGCGAATGCACTTACTTTTATTATATTTACTATTCTATTTGTTTTCATAATTTCAAATTATTATCAGGTTAAAATGAAAGGTTTAATCCGAATACGAATGACAAGCTTCTTGGATAAGCACCCCAGTCCACACCCGGAGTCAGACCTCCGTTCGGTTTGGTATTAACTTCCGGGTCATAACCAGAGTAACCAGTAATGGTGAACAGGTTGTATGCAGAAGCATACACACGGAGGTTACTGATATATGCTTTCTTCAGCCAGGTTTTCGGGAAGGTATAACCGAAAGTGACATTGTTCAGTCGTAAGAACGAAGCGTCTTCTACATATCCGGAATGGAAAGCCAGATTGCTGGATCCTTCGATGGATGCATAGTTTGCATTACGGTTGAGGATGGCAAGCTTTTCAGGATCTTTGAAAACATTGGCACCTGTACCGTCAATATACGTGAAACGTTCGGCAGCATTAGCCAATGAATTACGATTCTTATTATTCATTTTGGTAAAATACATCTTGTTAGCATTGTACACATCACCGCCAATCTGGAAATTCAGACCGATAGAAAGATCGAAACCTTTGAAAGTGAAGTTGTTGATAAATCCACCGATAATATCCGGAGTTGCATTTCCGATTACGGTTTTGTCGTCAGAAGTGATACCTTTCACGCCGTCTGTATCTTTAAATTTCCAATATCCGGGTTGTATGCTGGCATCATAAGAATTGCCTTCTCCGTTCAGTACATATCCTCCGTTACCGTTGTTTGCAGCATTATCCCAATGGAAATCTTCCACCATATAGATTCCTTTTCCATCCAGCTGATAGCCGTACATCTGTCCCATTGATTGTCCTACAGCGATGATATAATCGTCGTCATTAAATTCTGATACAGTTGACCATCCGGAACGTTCAGTGAAGTAATCAGCGTCGGCCAAGGCTACAATCTTATTCTTGTTGTGAGCAAAGTTCAGATTACTTTCCCAAGTGAAGTTTCTGTTTCTGATATTGATGGTATTAATAGAAACTTCAATACCACGATTGCGCGTTTCACCCACATTCTTCATTACGGTTGTATATCCTGATAATCCTGGAAGTTTGGAGTTCAGTAACAAATCCTTGGTCTGGTTATTATAGATATCGATAGTGGCCTGAATACGTTGGTCAAGGAATCCCATTTCAAGACCTAAGTTGGCTGTAATGTTAGTTTCCCATTTGAGGTTCGGATTAGGAAGCTGTGAACTTGCATAAGTCGGAACTAATTGATCTTCGTAGCTGGTGTTACCGGAACCCATGATGGCTAATGAACGGTAACTACCGATATTGTCATTACCTGCCATACCATATCCGAATCTTACTTTCAGGTTTGAGAACACATTCAGATTTTTGATAAAATCTTCTTCAGAAGCACGCCATGCAATAGAACCGGCTGGGAATACTCCCCATTTATTGTTCTTACCGAAACGATTGGAACCATCTGCACGAACGGTTACAGTAGCAAGATATTTACTTTTATAGTTATAGTTAGCACGTCCGAAGAAAGATATCTTACGGTATTTGTAATGTGTCGTAGAAGGTACATTAGGGTTTGTTCCCAATGAAAAATCGTCAAAACCAAAGTTTACATCAGGGAAATTGGTATTTGTCACTGATAATGTTTTTGTTTCAAGCATATAGTCTTCCTGACCTACCAACATATCAAACGAATGTCCGTTCTTCAGTTTCGGGGTATAAGTCACGGTGTTGTTATACTGCCAACCGTTATAGTCATTGATATTCTTCGTTCCGTAAGGGGCTCCACTATTAATAGCCTGGCGACTCTGTGCCTGATAGAATACATCATTATTCAGGCGACGTTCGCGAAGACCTACAGAACCGCGATAGATGAGATTGTCTAATATTTTAAACTGTACTTCTCCATTGATTTGTAGACTCTTATTTTCTTTAGTACGTTCTTCTGCCTGAATGGAGATCAATGGGTTTTGCATCTGGTTACCACTGTCTTCATCAGTAATCGGGTCACGTTGGAGGGTTAATAAATCAGAGTCGTTACCATATTTACCAATAACAGGACGATATTGGAGGATATGCTGCATACGGCTGAAATATCCGGATTCGTTCAGAGAACCTAATCCTTCAGAAGTTTCGTTGCTGTAGTTAGCATTGAAGGTGACTTTTAACCGTTTGTTGACATCCTGTGTAAATTTAGCACGGATATTGGTACGGGCAAAACCACTTCCCTTCATAATTCCGTCATCACTGGTACGTGCTATTGAAATGTTGTAACTGGATGTTTTGGTTCCTCCGCTGATACTTACTTTGTGGTTTTGAGAAATGGGGCTGTTGCTACCGAATACTTCATCCTGCCAGTCTATGCCTGCACGATTACCATAAACACTTGGAATGTTTTGATAAGCTGCATACATCTGATCCAGAATAGCACCTCCGTTTTCATCATAAGGATCTGCATAATATTTCAGATAAGTTTGCTTGTCGGAGTCTGCACCGATCATAGCACGTTCATATTCCAGTTTTGCGAATTGTTCTGTGCTGAGAAGATCAATTCTCTTGGTCAGCTTCTTGAAACCCACATACATATCATAGCTAACGGTTGCTTTGCCTTCCTTACCGGATTTTGTTGTAATAAGGATTACACCGTTTGCTCCTGCAGAACCATAGATGGCTGTTGATGATGCATCTTTCAATACATCAATAGATTCAATATCACTCGGATCGAGTCCGTTCATACCATTCTCACTTTGAAAACCATCTATAATATATAGAGGTTCATTGCTCTGTGTGATTGACATTCCACCACGTACGCGTACTGAGATTTCTGCGTCGGGAGAACCTTGAGATTGGATAACCTGTACACCGGCAATTTTACCAGCTAATGCCTGTGTTACACTGGAAACCGGTATTTTGCTTAATTCACCTCCCTGAACGGAAGATACAGAACCGGTTAAGTCACGACGCTTAGTGGTAGCATAACCAATTGCCACAACTTCATCCAGTTGAATAGAGTTAGGGACCAGAGTCACATTGATCTGACTACGACCATTGACCGGGATTTCTTGTGTATCCATACCTATATAGGTGAATACCAATACGTCTTTTGCTGCATTATTTACTCTTAATGAGTATTTTCCATCGATATCAGTGATGGTACCTGTGCCGGTGGTACCTTTTATTACTACATTGGCACCGATTACTTCAAATCCGTCACTGTCTATTACTTTACCTGTAACAGTAAGGCTCTGTGCCTGTATGTTAAGGCCGACAAATAGAAAAATTGCCGTGAAAAGGAATTTTTGAAAATTTTCCATAACAATTAAATAAAGGTTGAATTTTGAATTTTTATCTGCCCCAAAAATATTGCAAATCTTTAAAACAATTAATTCCTAATGTCTTTAGTTTATTTAAAAATCGCTTTATGTCTTTCACTTTTGTTTATAACTCTTTCATTTATGTCTAAAAAACGTGATAAGAGCTTAAGCTATTGCACTTTTATATAAATTGGGTGATAGATATGCTGTAGATAATCACTGTTATTTTTCTCTTTTTGTGGTATGTTTTTTAACGTGTTCGATATGAGATTGATTCAGATATCCATCGTTTTTTCGTGTATAGAGGGATTAGTTTGGTTGGTGAGTAAAAATACCTCTTCCTCTCTCTACATTTTATGAACAGGCTGATTGAGTTTTATGTGAGGAGAACGTGTGCCAAATTGTAGTATACAGAGGAAAATCTCACTTTATCACAAAGCTACTGATTTGATACGTTCCGCACATTGTTTCTTGTTACATTAACATTGTTAACGTCGCTTTTTTAACAAGATGGGGCTTATATGCAAGATTGTACACTTTAGTACCTCAATATTGTACAATCTTGCCATGCAAAAGTGTACAATATTGAGGTACTAAAGTGTACAATCTTATATTTCTTAAAAATGGAGCTTGCTAGTCTTTGATTATCATTGGTTTATGATTCGAAAACGTTCTGTATTCTATACTGAATTTCACTTTGTGTGAATGTCTGTGATTGTTCTTTTCGCAACTAATCTTAAAGCAATGATTGTCAAGTACAAAGAATCTTATGCCAGACTTCCTATTTCATCCAGGTTCTTTTGAATATCTTCATCGCTAAGTGAGTAATTCACCAAGTCTCCTGCCAGGAACTTATCGTAAGAGGGCATATCAATGAGTCCGTGACCGGAAAGATTGAACAGAATTACTTTCTCTTCGCCTGTCTCTTTGCATTTGTTTGCTTCACGAATAGCAGCAGCGATGGCGTGACAAGATTCCGGAGCAGGAATAATGCCTTCGACTTGTGCAAATAAGCAACCGGCTTCAAAAGATTCGAGCTGTTTGATGTCTACCGCTTCCATCAGTCCGTCTTTCAACAATTGAGAAACAATAACGCCTGCGCCATGATAACGAAGACCACCGGCATGAATATTGGCAGGAGCGAAGTTATGTCCCAATGTAAACATAGGAAGCAACGGGGTGTATCCGGCTTCGTCTCCAAAGTCATACTGAAATTTACCACGTGTCAGCTTGGGACAGGAAGCCGGTTCGGCTGCAATGAAACGGGTTTTCTTACCATTAAGAATATTATGACGCATGAAAGGAAAAGCAATACCTCCAAAGTTTGAACCGCCTCCAAAGCAAGCAATCACCATATCGGGATATTCTCCTGCCATTTCCATCTGTTTTTCGGCTTCCAATCCGATAATTGTTTGATGAAGTGTAACGTGGCTAAGTACAGAGCCGAGGGTATATTTACAGTTCGGAGTGGTACGGGCAAGTTCTATAGCTTCGGAAATGGCTGTACCCAATGAACCCTGATAATTGGGATGGGCAGTCAGTATATCTTTTCCGGCACGGGTAGACATAGAAGGAGAGGGAGTGACCTGTGCTCCGAAGGTTTGCATGATACTACGACGATAGGGCTTCTGTTCATAACTGATTTTCACCTGATAAACGGCAGCTTCCAGTCCGAAAAGTCGGGCGGCATAAGCAAGAGAGGCTCCCCATTGTCCTGCACCTGTCTCCGTGGTTACATTGGTTACTCCTTCCTGTTTGCAATAGTAAGCTTGAGGAATGGCAGAATTTAATTTGTGTGAGCCCATTGGGCTGACACTCTCATTTTTAAAATAGATATGTGCCGGAGTTCCCAAAGCTTTTTCCAGTCCGTAAGCACGTACCAGCGGAGTACTGCGGTAGTATTTATACATTTCGCGTACCTCTTCCGGAATCTCGATCCAAGCATCAGTCTGATTCAACTCCTGACGTGAAAGTTCTTCTGCAAATATAGGGAAAAGGTCTTCTGCCTTTAAAGGTTGTTTTGTACCAGGGTGTAAAGGAGGCATCGGCTTGTTTGCCATGTCAGCCTGAATATTGTACCAATAGTGTGGAATTTCTTCTTCGGGTAGCAGGTACCTCTTTGTCTTGTTACTCATGATATTGCAAATTTTAATATTTTGATTGCCAAAAATAGGCATAATTTTTAATACAACGATTAAATAGTCAACAAAGAATCGAATTTGTTGTTATTTTAATTAAGTTTGCACCATCACACATTGACACATTATTTATCATGAAGATTTACCATAAAATATTGTTGTATCAGAATAAGTTACTACAGCCTTATGTTCGTGTTTTGCTCAGGCTAATAGCTGCTTTTACTTATGTAGCCTCATTACTATTGATAGTAGGAGTTGTTTATGAACATGGGTTTCCACTTTCGAGTGTGGATGTGGAGCATCTTAAAATATTATATAAGGCTGTCTGGATTATCTTTTTGATAGATGTGACCTTGCACTTTCTGTTGGAATACAGAGATACAAAAAAGAATTATCGTAAACTGGCGTGGGTGTTAAGCGGATTACTTTATCTGACACTCATTCCCGTTATCTTCCATCAACCGGAGGAGAGTGGTGCGATTCTTCATTTTTGGGAATTCCTGAACAGTAAGTTTTATCATGTAACCCTTTTATTACTTTTTTCTTTTCTGAATCTGTCTAATGGTCTGGTACGGCTGTTAGGACGCAGGACGAATCCCTCATTAATTCTGGCGGTGAGTTTTCTGGTGATTATACTGATAGGTACGGGATTGTTATTACTGCCCCGTTGTACGGTAGAGGGAATATCTATTTCGTGGGTGGATGCGCTGTTTACTTCGACGAGTGCAGTGTGTGTGACAGGTCTTGTACCGGTAGACGTATCTGCAACTTTTACACCTTTGGGGCTTACTGTGATTATTCTGCTGATACAGGTCGGTGGATTGGGGGTGATGACATTAACCAGTTTCTTTGCCATGTTTTTCATGGGAAATACTTCATTGTATAATCAATTGGTGGTACGTGATATGGTGAGTTCTAATTCATTGGGTTCATTACTATCCACACTGTTGTATATATTGGGCTTTACGTTAGTGATAGAGGGTATGGGAATGTTATCCATCTGGCTGGGTATTCATGGTACATTGGGGATGGATCTGCAGGAAGAACTGGCTTTCTCGGCTTTTCATTCTATATCGGCATTTTGTAATGCCGGTTTCTCCACTTTACCGGGTAACTTGGGTAATCCGATGGTAATGACCGGGCATAATTCTCTTTATATATCCGTTTCTTTATTGATTATTTTGGGTGGTATTGGGTTTCCTATCCTGGTGAATTTTAAAGATATTGTGCTTTACCATTTGCACCGTTTCTGGAAGTTTGTGCGTACACTTAAACTGGATAAACATAGAGTACAGCATCTTTATAATCTGAATACGAAAATTGTATTGATTATGACTTTCCTGCTTCTCGTATTGGGTACACTCGCCATTGCCGCCTTTGAATGGAATGGCTCTTTTGCCGGTATGTCTGTAGCAGATAAGTGGACACAGGCATTTTTCAATGCTACCTGTCCGCGAACGGCAGGGTTCAGTAGTGTGGATCTGACAAGCCTGAGTATACAGAGCATATTGATTTATATTTTGCTGATGTGGATAGGTGGTGCAGCACAATCTACGGCAGGTGGAGTCAAAGTCAATGCTTTTGCCGTTGTAGTGATGAATCTTATGGCAGTGCTGCGTGGTACAGATCGTGTAGAAGTTTTTGGGCGTCAGCTTTCACATGATTCGATCCGTCGTTCTAATGCAACGGTAGTTATGTCTCTTGGGGTGTTGTTTCTGTTTGTATTTATATTGAGCATACTGGAACCTAAAATGTCGATTATGACACTAACGTTTGAGTGTGTATCGGCATTGAGCACAGTAGGATCGAGTCTGAATGCCACGCCCTTACTTCGGGATGAGAGTAAGTTATTGGTGGCTTTGTTGATGTTTGTAGGTCGCGTAGGATTAATAACACTAATGCTGGGCATTGTGAGACAAAAGAAAAATACGAAATATCGTTATCCGAATGATAACATAATAATAAATTGAATAATATGTCAATGTGCCAATATGCCAATGTGTCAATTGGCTGCGCTGTAATGCCGCATGGTAATTGGCACATTGACATATTATTCAATTGGCACATTATTCAATCGGCACATTAAAAAAATATTAGTATGAAATACATTATTATTGGTCTGGGAAATTATGGGCATGTATTGGCAGAAGAACTTTCTGCGTTAGGACATGAAGTGATAGGTGCAGATATTAGTGAAAGCAGGGTAGATAGTATTAAAGATAAGGTGGCTACTGCTTTTGTAATTGATGCGACAGATGAGTTATCGTTAGCAGTACTTCCGCTCAATAGTGTGGATATTGTGATAGTGGCAATCGGAGAGAATTTCGGTGCTTCCATTCGTGTAGTAGCGTTGCTGAAGCAGAAAAAGGTACAGCATATCTATGCACGCGCTATTGATACGGTACACCGTTCGGTATTGGAGGCTTTTAATCTGGAAAGGATACTGACTCCGGAAGAAGATGCTGCACGCAGCTTGGTACAATTACTGGATTTTGGAACTAACATGGAGGCATTCCGGGTAGATTCAGAATATTATGTGGTGAAGTTTTCTGTACCAGAGAAATTTATCGGGTATTTTGTGAATGAACTAAATCTGGATGAAGAATTTCGTTTAAAGCTGATAGGGTTGAAACGGGCAAATCGGATAGAGAATTGCCTGGGTATTTCACTGACGGAACGTAGTATAGTCAACGAACTTCCTGAAAATGATAAGATACAGGAAGGAGATGAACTGGTGTGTTACGGTAAATACAGAGATTTCCAAAAGTTCTGGAAGGCGTTATAATAATGCATTGTCTGATATGTAGTTTCCTTGTAGAAAACGTTATAAAGTTCGGACTTTGATTTTATTTTATTCTAAAAAGCATTCCTTGCTATTTTCGTTTTCAGAAAATAGCAAGGAATGTATGTTTGGAATGAATTACTACTTATCTGTTAGCTTTCAGTGCTTCTTCCAGATCAATACCCAGTGCTTTGGCAACGCCTGTTCCATAAGCCGGGTCTGCTTTATAGCAATTACGTACGTGGCGTTGTTTGATGAAGAGTTCAGAATCCCCCATGGCACGCGCTGTGTTTTCAAACAGCAGTTGTTGTTCGTCTGCCGGCATTAGTCGGAAAAGATCACCCGGCTGGCTGTAATAATCGTCATCATACTCCCGTTCATTATAATTATAGATATCACCATGAACTTTCAAAGGTGGTTCTTTCTTTTCGGGAGAATCTTTCCATTCGCCATAGCTGTTGGGTTCATATCCTTTGGTAGCGCCATAATTACCATCTACACGCATAGAACCATCGCGATGGTAGGCATGGAACGGACAGCGAGGTTTATTAACCGGTATCTGCTCCGAATTAACGCCCAGACGGTAACGCTGTGCATCTCCGTAGGAGAACAAACGGCCTTGTAGCATTTTGTCGGGAGAGAATCCAATACCTTCGACAATATTTATCGGATTGAAGGCAGCTTGCTCTACTTCCGCAAAATAATTTTCCGGATTACGGTTCAGCTCAAGAATACCTACGTCCTGTAGTGGGAAGTCTTTGTGTGGCCATACTTTAGTCAGGTCAAACGGATTGATACGGTAATTATCCGCTTCTTCTTCCGTCATCACTTGAATTTGGAACAGCCATTTTGGATAGTCGCCTTTTTCAATACTTTCAAATAAATCGCGTTGGTGTGACTCGCGGTCTTTAGCAACAATAGCTTCAGCTTCCTGGTCAGTCAGATTTTTGATACCTTGCAGGGTACGCAGATGGAATTTTACCCAGGTACGTTCGTTTGCGGCGTTATAGAAACTATAGGTATGGCTGCCGAATCCATGCATATGACGGTAGGAATAAGGAATGCCACGCGGGCTCATAGTGATAGTGACCTGGTGTAATGCTTCGGGCAGCAGTGTCCAGAAATCCCAATTACTGTTAGGGCTACGCATGTTTGTTTTCGGATCTCGTTTGATGGCATGATTGAGGTCAGGAAACTTCAGAGGATCACGTAAAAAGAATACCGGGGTATTGTTTCCTACCAGATCCCAGTTACCTTCTTCTGTATAAAATTTCATGGCAAAACCACGAATATCACGTTCTGCATCAGCAGCTCCGCGTTCACCGGCTACGGTAGAGAAGCGGACGAAACACTCTGTTTTCTTTCCCACTTCGCTGAATATGGCTGCACGGGTATACTTTGTAATGTCATGCGTTACAGTAAATGTTCCGTAAGCTCCGGAACCTTTGGCATGCATACGTCTTTCAGGGATTACCTCCCGGTCAAAATGAGCGAGTTTTTCAATTAACCATGGATCTTGCAAGGTGATAGGACCACGAGGCCCCACTGTCTGTGAATTCTGATTGTCGGCAACAGGACGGCCGTTGGCAGCTGTAAGTTTCTTTTCTTCCATAAATGTGTAGTTTGTGAGAGTTTATAAATATATAACAAAGATAGGGGGAATTTGCTCACTTGTCAAACAGATATTTTCTATAGAAAGATAGAAAAAAACGATAAGGTATGTAAAGAAGCAGAAGAATCGTTTATAAATTGTTAAAAAAAAGGGGACAGGCTAAACTTATTGGGTTTCAATGAGTCCTATATTCAGTTGCAACAAAGAAACTGATAATTAATCAACTTAAAAGCAGATGTTAGTATGAAAAGAATAGTATTTTTAATGGTTACCCTCTTTCTGATGGGTAGTGTAGTGATGGCACAGGGACAACGGGGCGAACATAAGAAAATGACTCCGAAAGAACGTGCGGAACAAATGACAGAACGTATGGTTAAAGAGTACTCTTTGAACGATACGCAGAAGAAACAATTATTTGAAGTAAATCTGGCACAGTGTGAGAAGATGGGAGATCGTGCTTCGATGCGTCCGCAGAGAGATGGAAAGAAAGCACCCGAAATGACGAAAGAAGAACGTGAAAAGATGCGTGCAGAGATGAAAGCTAACAGTGAGGCTTACAATGCAGAGCTGCAAAAGATTATGACTAAAGATCAATATGCTTCTTATACCAAGAAGCAGGCTGAGCGTGAACAGCGGATGAAGGATGGACGCAGACAGAAAAAGTAGCCTAACTTTCAACCTTGAATTCTTGTGTATATCCGGCTCTTTTTGTTCCTTTGTCGTCTAAATTAAAAGAACGGATTAAAGATGAAGAGATTCATAAATTTGTTTATTCTACCACTGCTGGCAGTACTAACAGCTTGTAGTGGTGGAAGTAAAAAAACGGATGAAGGTTCATTGATCCTTATGCAGGATAGTGTAGATAACCGGGGATTGCAGCGTATGCAGGTATCGAAAGCCGAAGTGGATATTAAGTTTAAAGGGAAGGATTACCACTCTTTTATTTCTCGTACTCCTGATGAAGACCTGCCGCTTGTGAAGAATGAGATGGGAAATACTTTTGTTGACAATAAGATTCAGCTTCGTTTGACCCGTGGCAGTGAGCAAGTCTTTAATATGACTTTTACAAAGAAGAATTTTTCTTCTATTGTGAGTGATGATTTCTTGTCGAAATCTATTCTTGAGGGGATGGTGTATAATAAGACTACCCCGCAAGGGATTGTTTATGCAGCCAGTGTGTGTTATCCGCAGACAGATTTGTATGTGCCTATCTCTATAACGATTACTGCCGATGGTAAGATGACAATGGAAAAGGAGGAGTTGCTGGAGGAAATATATGAAGAAGACAGTATTTAAACTCTCTGATATGTTTTGACAGCATATTTACACAAATATGATAATTTTTAAAACAATTGAAAGGTAGCCCTGTGGTTACCTTTTGTATTTTAGCGGAGTCAATAAATTTTATAAATATGATGAACACACAACTTTATTTATGCTCCGCAGCTTTGTTGCTGACTGCTGCTCAGACCAAAGCAGCCGATAAGCAAAAAGAACGGCCCAATATTCTTTGGCTTACTTTTGAAGACACGAGCTCTTATGAGTTTGGTTGTTATGGAAATGCGCAAGTACATACACCCAATGTAGACGGACTGGCTTCCAAAGGAATACAGTTTATGAATGCATGGTCGGTGGCACCACAAAGTTCTGCTGCACGTTCTTCGCTTATTACCGGATGTTATTCCAGTACATATGGTATGGATGTTCACCCGGTACCCTATGATACTCCGGAGAATATCTTCTTCCCACAATGGTTGAGGGATGCCGGTTATTATTGTACGAATAATAGCAAGACACATTATAACTCGACTACAGATAATAAGATCTGTTGGGATGAATGCACAAAAACAGCTTCTTACAACAGTCCTAAACGTGAAAAAGACCAACCTTTCTTTGCAGTATACAATACGGTTACCTCTCATATGGGGCGTGTACGTACCTTTCATATGGATGGGCGTCGTGATTATACAAAGGAAGGCATTTATCCTGATAAACTGATTCTTCCGCCTCATGTGCCCGATCTTCCGGAAGTACGTTCTGATTATGCCGGACATTTGGAGGCTGCTCAGGATGTGGATACATGGGTAGGCTTTTTCCTCAAGGATCTGAAGGAACACGGTTTGGAAGATAATACCATCATCTTTGTATTCAGTGATCATGGTGGTTGTCTACCTCGTGGTAAGGGATACTTATATGAGACAGGTTTGCGGGTGCCATTGGTTACTTATTTCCCCGAGAAATGGAAACATCTGGCTCCGGCAACAGCGGGAACAAAAGATAGTACACTGATTAGTTTTGTGGACTTAGGCCCTACTGTCCTGAGTCTGGCAGGTGTGAAGCCTCCTAAGCATATGCAGGGGAAAGCACTGATGGGAAAATATGCTTCTAAGGAGAAGACTACGATGCAGTTTGCATTGGCTGCCAATCAGTTGCATCATTTTATGCCGGTACGTGCAGCTATGGACGGACGTTATAAGTATATCCGCAGTTATATACCTTACCGCCAGTTTGCATTACGTAATTACTATCAGTGGGGCATGCCTTCCAATAAAGCCTGGGATAAATGGGTAATGGGTGGCCATAATACGAATCCCGACTGGAAGCAGACGTTTGAACATCATCCGGCAGAGATGTTATTCGATTTGGATAATGATCCGTTTGAATTGAATGATCTGGCTGCTAAACCGGAATATCAGGAGGTACTGCTTCGTTTTCGTAAGGGAATGTCCGATCATATTCGTGAGACAAAGGATTTGGGATTCTTTATTCCTACTTCCCGTGAGAATGTAGTCTTGTATGATAAAGTGCGTAAGGAGAAATATCCGTTGAATGACTTATATGCTTTGGTGGAATTGGCAGGTGTAGCAACTGCTGCTGATGTGTCGGTATTTGAAAAAGCACTGACCAGTGCATATCCCGAAATGCGTTATTGGGCTGCCGTAGGCTTGGCTCAGTTAGGCATAAAAGGAGAGTTGAAAACTTGTCCGGCTGCGTTACTTGCATTATTGGATGATAACGATGCTTATATAGCTTGTGAAGCTGCCTATGCTGTTTCTTATCTGGGTGAGACAGAGAAAGGGGTAAAGCGCCTGAATTATCCGCAGAATGAAGCGGATAGAAAGATAGGATATTCATTGTTGGAGTGCCTGTCTTTGGATAAGGCGATGCAACCTGCGGTACGGGTACATTTGGCCGATCTGAAAGAGAAAGCTGAAAAACTTCCTCGTAAGGCAAATGAAGATGCCGGATTGATGGCACGTGGTATCCTTGTGAATCTGGGAGAGATGGATATAAAGGATTTGCATGGTCCGGAAGCATACGAAATGGGATTACAACTGAATCACGGTCGCAGACCGATGGTGCCACTTCCCAATTGATAAGAATGTAAATTTTCAATAAGTAAATAATATATGAACAAAATTGTTTTTTCTTTTTCTCTGCTGGCTGTAAGCACAGCGATGCTTACTGCTCAAAATGCAAAGCTGATTCCTTTGACGGAACGTGTGAATGTACAGGCTGACTCAGCACGTATCAATCAGGTTATTGATGGTTGTTGGGTAGCTGTTGGTACAGACAAACCACATTCCATTCAACGGGATTATACCATTCCTTTTAATGGAAAGCCTTCTTATCGTTTTGAGCTTAAAACGGAGGACAACACCTTGGAAGGATATGCCAAAGGTGAGACTAAGGGCCGTGCGGAGTTTTCTTATTGTTATGCTACATCCGCTGATTTTAAAGGACAGCCTGCAAGCGTTTATGAAAATGCGCAGAAGACCAAAACCGTTTATCATCATGGAAAAGGTATATGTCCGCAAGGTGCTTCACGTGATTATGAGTTCTCTGTTTATATTCCTTCCACATTGAATGGGGATGTATCTACTATCTTTGCCCAATGGCACGGAATGCCGGATCGTACTTTGGTTTCTACTCCTGACGGAGAAGTGAAGAAGCTCACTACAGAGGAGTTTTTGGAACTGTATGACCGGATGATCTTTAAGAAAAATGCAGCACATGATAAGGTGCCGGTACTTGACAAACAAGGTAATCCGAAAAAGGATAAAGATGGTAACGTTATCTATAAAGCAGGTAAGGCCAATGGTTGGTTGGTAGAACAAGGTGGTTACCCTCCACTTGCTTTTGGATTTTCCGGAGGATATTTTTATATAAAAGCAAATTCTGACCGTAAATGGCTTACTGATAAAACGGATCGTTGTAATGCCAGCGCTGAGAAATCTCAGATCATGAAGCCTGTCACTTCCAAATATAAAGCATCTACTATTGCTTATAAAATGCCGTTTGCAGAGTTCCCTAAAGATTGCTGGATCACATTCCGCATACATATTGACTGGACTGTATATGGTAAAGAAGCCGAGACAATTGTAAAACCCGGTATGCTGGATGTACAGATGAGTTATACGGAAAAAGGGAAACTGGTAAATCGTCATATTGTAGATAATGAAGAAATTCTCATTGGCCGTAATGATGAGGATGGGTATTACTTTAAATTTGGAATTTATCGTGTAGGAAATAGTACTATCCCTGTGTGCTATAATCTTGCCGGTTATTCAGAGAATTGATACAAGTATTATACTTTTGGAGTGCAGATTAACACAGAGGGTCGCAGATTTAATTTAAATTTTGTGACCCCTGTGTTAATCTGCATTTTAATGATAGGACAATTAACTTTTGCTATACCTTCATTTCTGTTTTCAGGAATCATACGTTAAAGAATTAAAAAACAATAGTTGTATTCCATTATTCCCAAATCTTTCCAGAATCTCTATCGTTATTTGCATTATCAAATGATAGAAAACTATATTACTAACATTAAAAAAATAACGATTATGAAAAAGATTTTGTCTCTTCTTGTGATGGCGGTTGTAGCTGTTCAATTTGCTTTTGCAGGTGATGTTATTACTAAAGACATTAACCAGTTGCCACTTGCGGCACGTAATTTCATTAATCAGCACTTTGCCAGTCCTCAGGTTTCGCACATTAAGATTGATAGTGAAATAATGTCGAAGAAATACGAGGTACAACTGACAGATGGCACAGAAATAGATTTTGATTCTAAAGGCAACTGGACTGAAGTAGATGCCGGAAAAAAGAAGGTACCTGCAACAATTATTCCCTCTTTTGTGAATGATTATCTGAAGATGAATAATTTTACCAATGAGTTTGTTACCAAAGTAGAACGTGATCGTAAAGGATACGAGGTAGAATTGAATACTGATGTATCTTTTAAGTTCGATAAGAAAGGTAAATTTCGTAAAGCAGATCATTGATCACTGATTACTGATAATAATCTAACCCCGAAGGACTTTAACTATGATAAAAATAAAATTTAGTATTTGGGCTGTCATGTTGATGACAGCCTTATTTTCCTTTAACTCTTGTAGTGACGATGATGATACTTATCTACCCCCCAATCAGGCTATCATAAATGCATTGAACCAGCTTTATCCCGGTGTGAAAAACATAGAATGGGAGCAGAAAGGTGTTTATTATGTGGCGGATTGCTGGGTAGGAAATGACGAACTCGATGTGTGGTTTGATGCCAATGCCAATTGGATTATGACAGAAATGGATATCTTTTTCGAGAATCTGCCAACAGCTGTCAGTACTGCTTTCCAGGAAGGTAACTACGCCAATTGGGTTATTGATGATTTGACGAAACTGACTTTCCCGCAAAAGCCCGAAGAGTTTGTTTTAGAAGTACAGCGAGGAGGGCAGGAACGGGCTTTATATTATTCAGAATATGGAGGCCTCCTTCGTGAAAAAGACATCTCTGATACGGATAATACCCACTGGCCGGACATTAGTTGACAATTGACAGTTGACAATTGACAGTTGACAATTGATCGTTGATAGTTAGCTGTGCTATATGCTGCATAGCCACTGTCAATTGTCCACTGTCAATTGTCAACTAAATAACTACATTTGCTTGTAGTCTTTTGCCAGTCCTCCTTCGCTTGTTTCTTTATACAGAGAAGGTAGGTCATGTCCTGTTTGTTTCATCACCTGTACAACTTTATCGAAGGAGACACGATGCATTCCGTCTGTAAATGAAGAATATAGATTTGCATCCAGCGCACGTGCTGCAGCATATGCATTACGTTCAATACAGGGAATTTGTACCAATCCGCATACGGGATCACAAGTCATGCCCAAATGATGTTCTAATCCCATTTCGGCTGCGTACTCTATTTGTGCCGGGCTTCCCCCGAATAACTGATTGGATGCAGCTGAGGCCATTGCACATGCTACACCTACTTCCCCTTGACAACCTACTTCCGCTCCTGAGATAGAAGCATTGAATTTGACAATATTTCCCACTAATCCGGCTGTTGCCAATGCACGAAGGATACGAATATCACTGAAATCGCGGCTTTTGTACAGATGATAAAGTACGGCAGGTACTACTCCACAAGAGCCACAAGTAGGAGCCGTGACTATTTTCCCTCCGGAAGCATTTTCTTCGCTGACAGCCAATGCGTATGCAAATACCAGTCCACGGGATTGCAAGGATTGTTTGTATCCTGTAGCACGGATATAATAGGTTGAGGCTTTTCTTCTCAGATTCAGTGGACCGGGTAATACACCTTCCTCTTCCAATCCACGGTGAATGGAATCTATCATTGTTTTCCAGACTTCATTCAGGTAATCCCAAATATCAGAGTCTTCGCATTCTTTGACATATTCCCAATAGCTTCTGCCATTGCATTCACACCATTCCAGAATCTCTGTCATGCTGTTCATGCCGTATACATCCGGGCTTTCGATAGAAGGAGTATCGTTGTTCTCTGCCAAAGCTCCGCCACCAACACTATATACGGTCCAGTTTTCTGTTAATTTATCATTGACATCGAATGCAGCAAAAGTCATCCCATTGGGGTGGAAAGGGAGGAATACTTTAGGTTGCCATATAATTTCTACGGGGGCTGTAGGTTCCAGCGTATCAATGATGGCAACGTCTGTCATGTGTCCTTTTCCTGTGGCGGCAAGACTTCCATAGAGGGTTACTTTAAACTTGGCAGCATCCGGATGGCGTACCACAAACATTTCGGCAGCTTTGCGTGGCCCCATTGTGTGGCTACTCGAAGGCCCCGTACCGATACGGTATAACTCTTTAATAGATTTCATATATAATAAATGTGCTTATTTTCAACTCTTTCAGTACCATCTTTTTTTCCGGAAGAAAGCATATACGATGATACTTATAACTGCCATTAATCCCCAGGCGAAACAGTATCCGTATCGCCAGTCCAGTTCGGGCATCACTTTGAAATTCATACCCCATACGCCTACCAGAAAGGTTAATGGTATAAAGATTGTAGAAACGATTGTTAGCCGTTTCATGATGTCATTCATCCTCAAATCATTGTTGGAAATATAGAGGTCTACCAAAGATGAAAGGGTTTCTCTGCATATTTCAATGGTTTGCAGTACAAATTGTAAATGGTCGTTTACATCATTGAAGAAGGCACGGTTCACCTTGTGCATCAGAGTGCTCTCTCCCCGCAGTAGTTTTATGTACTGCTCTTTTAAGGGGAGTATTGATTTTTTCATCAGCATATACTGACGGCGCAGGGACTGAATTTGTACACCAATGTCATTTCCGTCGCTGATGGTCAGTAATTCTTCTTCGAGGTCTTCAAGGGCATCATCTATGTCGGATACCATTGAGGTGTAATTGCCTATAACACTATTCAAAAGTACACTGAGCAGATAATCGCTTTGTCTGCCTCGTATTTTGAGTACGTCATTGCGTAGGGCAGTACTTACATCATCAAAAAAATCAGTTTCTCTTTCAAGGAAGGTAAGTATGTAATTGGTACCCAAAGTAATGCAGATTTGTTGCTGCTCCAGTTCATCCAAATCTTCCTCGTTCTTTTTGGGTGCAGGATAGAAGAGCTTTAAAATTAGTACGATGTAATTATCGTGTTCTTCTATTTTAGTAGGATGATTGGCATTCAGTATATCTTGTAACACGAGAAAGTTTATTTCGAAATGTTCGCATATTTCACGAACAGTTTCAGTATTCTTCATACCATGTACCTGAAGCCAGTTGATACGTTCACTATTCAGAGAACTGCTGATTTCATGAAAGTCTGCTCCTGAAACTTCCTGCATTTCATTGGCATTGTATGTACAAAGGTGCAGATGGGTAGGCGTCTGGCTCTCACCCGTATAAATTAATTTCTCGCTTAACAGGTTGTTCTTCATGCTTTATTTTTTAGTTTTAGAAAACCATTACAACAAAGGTAATGATTTTCTATATGAGAACAAGTTGTTTAATACTTTAGTTCGCTTTTATGCCAAATCTACAACTGTAATCCCGGCACCTCCAAACTGTACATGTTCATCGGCAAAGTGGCGTACACCTGGTACGGTATCTAAATACTGGCGGATAAGAGAACGAAGAATACCTGTACCTGTACCATGAAGAATACGTATGCGACTCATACCTACCAGTATGGCATCGTCTACAAAGTAAGTGACAGCCTGCAAAGCCTCGTCTCCACGCATCCCACGTACATCAATGTCTTGTTTGAAATTTAATTTTTTCTCATACATCTGATCGTGTGTCTGACTACTGACAAAAGTACTCTTTGCCGGCTCCTGTTTCTGTACCGTGGCATTGGCGCGTTCCAGTCTTTCCAGTTTAACGGTTGTTTTGATACTACCAAAGCCTACTACTGCATTTTTACCATTTATTTCCAGTACTTCACCAACGCTGGTTTGTCCTTTTAACTTGACATTGTCACCTATGGTGATAGGTATCACTTTGGGAACCAGTTGGGATTGTGCTTTTTCTTCCGGAGTAGCTTTTTGCTTGCTCTTTTTTCGATTCTGCTTTTCTTTCAGCTTTTCCATTTTCCGGGCAATCTTATCTTCCTGTTCTTTGGAAGCAAGTTCGTTTACAGAAGCGCGGAAGTCATTTAGTTCCTGGCGTACAAGGCGGGTTTTTTCTTTTTCTGCCTGTGCCTCCTTGATGGTACGTATGGTATTCTCTATTTTTGCATTTGATTCTTGCAGCAATCGTTCGGCTTCTTCTTTTGCCTGGCGGATAATTTCCTTACGGGATTTCTGCAATTCCTCCATTTCGGTCTGATAACGGGCGATTGTTTCCTCCATATGTTTTTCACGCTGGCGGATAGTCTGGCGTTTACCTTCCCAATAACGTTTGTCACGGACAATGTCCTGAAGATATTTGTCTGCGTTAATATATTCGCTGCCTACGATTTCTGAAGCATCAGCAATGACATCCTCAGGTAGTCCGATTTTTCTTGCTATTTCTACAGCAAATGAACTCCCCGGATTACCTATTTGTAGTTGAAAAAGAGCCTGCATGAGATGGCGGTCGTAAAGCATGGCACCATTCACTACTCCTTCATTATCTTCTGCAAAGTGTTTTAGATTCTGATAATGCGTAGTGATAACTCCAAATGTCTTTTTTTGATTAAAGCGTTTCAATACAGCTTCGGCAATAGCTCCACCTATCTGTGGTTCTGTTCCGCCTCCGAATTCGTCGATAAGAATAAGGCTGCGTTCATTGCAATTCTTCATCATCATCTTCATGTTGGTCAGATGGGACGAATAAGTACTCAGGTCGTCTTCAATAGATTGTTCGTCACCGATGTCAATGAATATGCTGCTGAATATTCCTGCATGGCTGCGTTCATGCATAGGGATGAGCATTCCGCATTGCAACATGTATTGCAGTAGTCCTACTGTTTTGAGACAGACGGACTTTCCACCGGCATTAGGACCGGAGATAATGAGAATACGTTGTTGCTGATTCAATTCGATGTCGAGGGGCACTACCTTTTTGCCATGCTTGGCGAGGGACAGTTGTAACAATGGGTGTATAGCCATGGTCCAGTCCAGTAATTGCTCATTCTCAAGAGAAGGTTTCAGCGCATTGGTCTGTATGGCGAAATAACTTTTTGCCCGTATAAAGTCAATTTCTGCCAGAAACTCATAAGATTGTAGTATTTCCGGGATAGAAGGACGCAACATATTGGAGAACTCTGTCAGGATACGGATAATTTCCCGTCGTTCATCTCCCTCCAGTTCACGAATGCGATTGTTGGCTTCTACTACCTCCGCTGGTTCTATAAAGACCGTCTTTCCACTGGCAGACTCATCGTGTACAATACCTTTTATTTTTCTCTTCAATCCTGGTGCAACGGGGATTACGAGGCGACCATCACGCATGGTGGGTGCTACATCTTTGTCTACATAGCCTTCGGATTGAGCACTGCGTAAAATGCTGTTTAGTGAGCGTGAGATGCTTCCCATCGTACTTGCAAGTTCACGACGAATACGTGCCAGTTCCGTTGAAGCATTGTCCTTTATTTTTCCGTATTTGTTTAGTATACTGTCAATCTTTCCTATTAGCTGGGGAAATACAGCAATATCTCCCGCCAATCGTTTCAGGCTGGGGTAGGGACAATCACTTTCTTCATCCTCTTCATTGCGTTGAAGGAATCGTACGATGTCGCGAATCGTTTCTAACGAACGTCTTAAATCAAATAATTCCTGCTCGTCCAGGTACATTCCTTCTATTCGTACACGTTTCAGTGACGGGCGTACGTCGAAAAAGAACTGGTCGGGGAAACTGTCTTCTTCCTGTATGATGCGGACAAACTCTGTAACTTGATTTAGTAGTTCCTCTACCTTTTCATGCTGATCGGAGAAGTTCATATCTGTTACACGTTCCTCGCCCAATGTGCTGAGACATTTTTCTTTCAATAGTTGTCTGATTTGGTCAAATCCTATCTTTTGCTCAAAATTTTGAGGATATATCATTGATATTTACGATTTAGCTATTTACAATTTACGATTGAGATTACTCCCTGTAATTTGAATTACGAAGCAAAAATACGATTATTTCATGAAAAAATCATTAGAATGCTTGCAGATTTAAAAAAGATACGTACCTTTGCACCGCTTTCAAAGGAAAGCACTTCTGATAAAGAAGTTTTGGAGAGGTGGCAGAGTGGTCGATTGCGGCGGTCTTGAAAACCGTTGTACTGCGAGGTACCCGGGGTTCGAATCCCTGTCTCTCCGCTGGATATATTAATAAGAGCCTGCAAAATATTGTTTTGCAGGCTCTTATTATTTTCTAATGTTTAGTTCTCTTACTATAAAGTTAAAATTGAATTCTTGTTGTATCGTTATTTACTAGTCAGAAACCAATCTTGTGTATTGTTCGCAATCCTTACTAACATTAGCATTATCGGAACTTCTACTAATACACCGACAACCGTGGCCAGTGCTGCACCTGATTGTAAACCGAAAAGTGAAATAGCCACAGCAACCGCTAATTCAAAGAAATTGCTTGCACCAATCATTCCGGCAGGTGCGGCAACATCATGGGGTAATTTCCACCATTTCGCCCAACCATAAGCAACGAAGAATATCAGAACCGTTTGCAACACAAGTGGAACGGCAATCAATAAGATATGCAGGGGATTGTTTAGTATCGTTTCTCCCTGAAATGAAAACAGGATAATAAGCGTTAATAGCAACCCGCCTATCGTGTAATTATTAAATTTCTTAATAAATACATTGTTAAAGTATTCCACTCCCTTGCGACGAATAACCATTATACGGGTAATGACCCCGGCAACAAGTGGTATTACAACAAACAGCCCCACGGATAACAACAGGGTGTCCCACGGGATAGATACGCCCCCAACTCCCAACAGGAAAGCAACGATAGGGGCGAATGCTACCAATATGATTAAATCGTTCACTGCCACTTGTACCAGCGTATAAGCGGCATCCCCTTTGGTAAGATAACTCCACACGAACACCATAGCTGTACAAGGTGCAGCCCCCAATAATACCGCTCCAGCTAAATATTCTTCGGCTAGCCCAGTAGATATAAAGGTTTTGAAAATCACATAGAAGAATAAATAAGCTATTCCGAACATGGTAAACGGCTTTATCAGCCAATTTGTAACACAAGTAACTATTATTCCTTTCGGACGCTTCCCTACATTCTTAATACTTTGAAAATCCACTTTTAGCATCATCGGATAAATCATTAACCAAATCAGGATAGCCACAGGTATAGACACGTTGGCATATTCAAATTTACTCAATGTTTGCGGAATTACCGGAAGCCATTGTCCCACAGCAATTCCAATAAGGATGCACAAGGCGACCCAGATAGTCAGGTATTTTTCAAAAAATCCAATTCCTTGTTTCTTTTCCATAGCAACAACTATTTAGTTTAATTGTGGTTTTAATTCGTTCTGGTAAAAGTCATAGAAACGGGCTTTTATTTCATCCCGTACCCGATGAAATTCACTGTTTATAAATTCCGGGGTTCCGGTTGCTTCCGAGGGGTCGTCAAATTCTATATGCAGCCTGTTTCTTACTTCATCTGTAAACACAGGGCAACTTTCGTTTGCCCCACCACAGACTGTAATAACATAGTCCCATTTCTGCCCCATATATAGGTTTACATTTTTAGGGGTATGATGAGTTAAATCTATATCCATTTCATTCATAACCTTTACCGCCATCGGATTAACTTTTTCAGCAGGAACCAAACCTGCTGAAAAGACATCCAGTTTATTGTCAAATGATTGTAAAAAGCCATGTGCCATTTGGCTACGACAGCTATTCCCTGTACAAAGAATTAAAATCTTCATGTTTTTAGTTATTTTTCCAAGCTATCAGGGTAGCGTTTCCCTTCGACAATTCTTCTACTTTCTTAATCCAAATCAATTCATTTTGCGCCTTTGCCCGCAAAAAAGAATTTTCGGTGTCTGTTAATGACAAGCAAGCATTCACGACCCACCATTTATTATTAATCCCGGCACGTTGTAAATCCATTTGCAAGCGTTCGGCTTCAAATACGGGGGTTGCTTCGGGCAGGGTCACAATAACGACTTCTGTTTCCTGCTGGTTTCTTAAACGTGGCAGCAGTTTTCTTACCGAATCGGGAGTATCGCCGTGTGTGCGTTGCACTTCTTTGTGGTAACTTTCCGTTGCATCCAGCAATAACAAAGTGTGTCCGGTGGGTGCGGTATCAATTACAACGACTTCATTTTCCGCTTTATCGACAATTTCAGCAAAAGCCCGGAATATTGCGATTTCCTGCGTACACGGTGAACGTAAATCTTCCTCTATGTATTCCATATCTTCGGCAGTCATTGTTTCCGCTGCTTTACTGCGAACCTCGTTCTTATAGGCTTCCAATACTTCCGCCTCATCAATACGGCTCACCGTAATGCCTGCTTGAACTGTAAGGTTATAATTCAGATGGTTTGCCGGGTCAGTGGTGGTAAGATGTACCTTTGCACCCAACTTTGTTAATTTCAGGGCTATTTCAGTGGCTAAAGTGGTTTTTCCCACGCCGCCTTTTCCCATAGTAAAAACAACCCTTTTTCCTGATTGATAGAGGTCGTTTACCAGTTCATCTATCCCTTTGGCATCGGTAATCCGCTGATAGCTCGCATCATCCGTTAAATTATCATTGTAAAGCATCCGGCGGATATTCGCAATATTAGATAAATTGTATGACCGTAAAGGGACATAATAAGACGGATATTCCAGCAGTTCCGCAGGAGTTTGTTGCAGGGCGTTTTGCTGCCTGTCATATATTTGTTTCGATACGCTGTCGGCTTCATCTAATTGCAGCAGAAGCCCGTTGATTACCAATAGTTGGTTTTTAATTCCCAGTAATTGTAATTCGTGTGAAGAACGGGCGGCTTCTTTTAATGGTGTGATTTCGGGACGGCTAACCAATACTAAGCGGGTTGCGTTCGCATCCGAAAGGGTTTCAACTGCCTGCTTATAGATACCTTTTCGTTCTTCCAAACCGGATAATTGACCTAAGCAAGATGCACCGTGCGTACTCTCACTAATAAATGTACTCCACGCTGATGGCAGTTGTAACATTCGCAACGTGTGTCCCGTGGGGGCTGTATCAAAGATAATATGGTTGTATTTTTTTGCTTTATCGGCATCCGTGATAAAATCGGAAAACTGGTTGAAAGCCGCAATTTCTACCGTACAAGAGCCTGAAAGTTGTTCTTCCATATTCTGAATAACACTTTCGGGCAGTTGTCCCCGGAAAGGAGTAATAACACTTTCCCTGTATTCGGCAGCGGCTTGTTCCGGGTCTAGATTAACGACCGTTAAGCCGGGTACTTCTTGAATATCCGTACCGTGTCCGTTCAGTGTTTGATTAAACACATCTTGCAGGTTTGAAGCCGGGTCTGTACTGATAAGAAGTATTTTCTTTCCATTATCTGCCAAGCCTACCGCAGTAGCACAGGCAATCGAAGTTTTTCCTACACCGCCCTTTCCGGTGAAGAAAAGGTATTTCGTCAAATCTATATCTGATAAATTAAATGTTTTCATTTTTATATAATTAGCTGGTGAATACTCATTTTACTAGCATAAAATCCAAATTGATACCCGTCCATTCACTCATTTGTTTGGTGGTAGGATAGGTTTGTGAAACAGCGATTTCGCCGTCCACTAAAGTAATAGGCAGTGCATCCGCTCCATGTTTTTGCAGATATTCGTTTACCGTTTTGTTACTTACATACACTTGTGGTTCATCACGTAAATTGTGGCGGGTAATGATGATACCCTGTTTCTTCAATGTTTCAATAACAACCGCAATACGCATTAATTCAGGGTCGATATTTGTTCCACAAAGACCCGTAGGGCAACACATTGCCGGGTCGAAAATTTCTATCTTTTTCATACTGTTTTTATTTTAAATGATACTCCATGTTTATTTATAGATAAAAGACTGCTGCATAATAAATTCCTACCGCAATAAAGAGGATGGCAACTATTTTGCGAAACCATTTTTCGAATATTTGTATCCGGTTATAAAACTTACCCAGCCTGGTAACACTATACGCTAAAATCCATGCAACAAGGATTACGGGCAATCCCGTAGCAATAGCGTAAATTACAGGCAAAAGATACCCGCCTGTTTCTGCTGCTGACAGGGGCATAAGCATACCGAAATAAAACACTCCACTGGTAGGACAAAAAGCAAGGGCGAATAAAATACCCAATAGCATAGCCCCCCAACCACCTTTAGTCCTCTTTTTCAAACTTTCACCGCCGATGTTGATTTTGGGCAGATTAAGTTTTATTATATCGAGCATAAATATTCCAATGATGATTAATGCCGGAGCAATCAGCATTTCCCCGTATTTGCTTACAGCTTTTTGAACCATAAACATACTTGCCCCCTCACGGAGAACAGGGATAAGGATAAAGCCAAGAACCGTATAGCTTACTATTCTGCCGAAAGTATAAAGCAATCCGTTTATAAATATCCGGTGATGTTTTTTTATGTCCTTACTGATAAATCCTATTGCCGTTATGTTGGTCGCTAACGGACACGGGCTGACCGCCGTTAAAATTCCCAATATAAAAGCTGTAATAGCAGGAATAGAACTGTTATCTAATAGCGATTGAAGAAAATCCATCTTACAATTGTTTTAACAATTCGTCAATCTTGCTTTTAATTCCCTCTTTAAACTTGTCCGGTGTATTTTTCGCATTGGAAAAACTAAACTCGGTCATGTTGTTTACATCCTCTTTGCCGTCTTTCCAACCGTTTACAAACAAAGATGACCATGTAACTTCGTACTTGTCTGCAATCGCTTCATTTTTTTTCTTTGAAATATCTATCACTTTGTAGATAATTTTACCGTCTGCTTTTTCTTTTGAATAAAGGCTATCCAAAAGGGCTACTGTATTTGCTTCTATCGCCCGGCAAGTGATACACCGTTGCGCTCCATGAAAATAAAGAACCTCTATGCGGTTAGACTGTATTTCTTCCGCTTGGTTTTCTCTGGTCTTTTTCTTTGAACCATTTTCACAGGAGGCTAAGACCAGCGTGGCAATCAGTAGATAAAATAACTTTCTCATAGTCGATTTTTTATTTGGTTATCAATTCTTTTACTTCTGCGAGGGATAACTTTTTTCCGGCTGATACGACTTTCCCATTAATCACCAAAGCCGGAAATCCTAAAATGTTATATTCCATGATTTTCAATAAATCTTCCTCTTTGATAAGTGTCGCACTACAGTCTAATTCTGAAATAGCTTGCTTAGTGGTTTCATACAATGTTTTGCAGCTTGAACACCCTGTGCCTAATACTTTAATTTCCATTTCCGTTCTATTTTAAAGTTAATATAATAATCGTAGTTCGTAGAACTACGAACGGTTGTTTCAAAAAAAAGTGCTGTTATTCACAGCACGATGTACCTTCACATTTGTAGTTTCCTAAAAAAGTAGCAAATAACTTTCGGGCAAGTTCCCAGTTTTCCCGGTTTATACAATACCGGACTTTTGGCGTTTCTATTTCACCCTGAATTAAGCCAGCTTCTTTCAGCTCTTTCAAATGTTGCGAAACGGTTGCTTTAGCGATAGGCAGTTCTTCGTGGATATCACCAAAGAAGCAACTTTCTTGTTTTGCCAAAAAAGCAAGAATAGCCATTCGTGCCGGGTGCCCCATTGCCTTGGCAAAACGAGCAATCTGTTCCTGCTCTGTTGTGTACTGTTTCTCTTTCACTTCAATTCTCCTTTTTTTATTTGTTGTTCGCAAAACTACGAACAATGTTTTTAATAGCCAAATTATGCGGCATATTTTTTTTCGGATAGAGGGTACCCTTTTGTTAAGGAACTGGTAGAATTTCTCAATAGTACTGACCTAACCTTAAAAGTTTTTTAGATAAAAACTTTTGGAGGATGAAGCAGTTTTATGAAACATATAGAGAATCCGCATTTCTCTCATCAGTGGCGAGAGAAATGTACTCCGAAATCACTAATAACTTCAAAGACAATTATATATTTGAAAGTGACGAGGCTTTAAATGAATTCAAAGCGTTTGTCACTCGATTATTAACGATGAGCTTGTATGCTGGTTCTATGTCTTCATTAAACGAAGGGTAAATCTGTTTTTATCATTTGGATATCTTGAGCCAAGTTATTGAATCGGTTTTATGTGCAATTATAAAAGTTGGTGCTTATGGTGGCAGAAAAAACAAGGAAAGAGTAGGGATCTGATGATAATTAAAAAATCCCAGTATATCTTGCACATCGTTCCAGTCAGGAAAACCGAGAAGATTAGAACTGAGGAGGAATGATATGCTTGAGACACTGAGGTTCAGATCGGTGAGTTTTTTTATTAGCCATCAATATTCTGATTTTTATTAAATTTGCTTGGACTTACATTATAATATTTTTTAAATACTTCGCGGAAGTATTTTGCATCCGAGAATCCGACTATGTCAGCAATCTCCGTTATTGTATATTCACCCTGTTTCAGCAATTGTGCGGCATGTTGCAGACGTATCATCCGGATATAATCAGCCGGAGCATAGCCGGTCAACGCCTTTAATTTGTTGAAGAAACTTGTACGGCTCATGTGATGCTGACTACTGAGCATGTCCACATTGAAATCCGGATTTCCCATATTGTTTTCTATACACTCCTTGACAGAGGCTATGAATTTCCAGTCCAAAGTATTGGTGCAGTTGGACGGAAGATTCTGTTTTTCATCTTCGATACTGTTATAAACCTGACGGAGCATGGCGCGATTTGCAAGTATATTCTTGGCCGTTGCCTTGAGTATCCCTACGTTGAAAGGTTTTGTGATGTAGGCATCTGCTCCAATTTCCAGTCCTTCGAGCATATTTTTTTCATCTCCCAGCGCAGTCAGCAAGATGACCGGAATATGTGACATTTCAAGATCACCTTTTATAATTGAGCAGAGTTTATCCCCGCCCATCTCGGGCATCATTATATCGGATATAATGAGATTCGGATTAAATTCCCGTATTATGACAAGCGCATCCTTTCCATTTGAACAGGACTGAATATTATAACCCGCTCTGAACATATCAGCAAGATAATTACGTAAGTCATCATTGTCCTCTACTATCAGGATACGTTGTAAAGAACCGTTTGCCTGGGATGTTTCTATGGATGGCTGCTCTGAAGCACTATCAGGTATGATAATCTCCGAACATTCATCCGGTGTCTTGGGAGATATGAATTTTGCTTTATGGAGATGGCTGTTTCCTTTCGGGAAAGTAACTTGTACACAGGTCCCTTGATGTTCCGTACTCTGAATTTGGATCCTGCCTTTATGTAATCTGACCAGCTTGTATACCAGCATCAACCCGATTCCAGAGCCTGTCACTTTGAGGTTGATAACGTTGCTCCCCCGGAAATAATTCCTGAACAGTTTCTTCTGTTCACATGCGGGAATACCGATTCCGGTATCTTTCACCTCGATGCTCCAGGAGTTCGCTTCCTCGCAGGCATAAATACGTACGCTGCCACCTTCAGGTGTATATTTCAATGCATTTGACAGGATATTCTTCAGAATAGATCCCATCTTGTCACTGTCAAACCACACATTCAGATAGTTAAAATTGCTTTCATAAACAAACCTGACATGTCTCATCTCAGCATATTTACGGAAAGTGGCACAAACATTATCCATATAGGAGTTCAATTCGTATTCGGAAACATAAAGGTGGGAAGAGTAGACACCTACCCGTTCGAAATTTATCAGGTTGGTCGTTAGCTGGAGCAATGTATTTACATTCCTAAGGGCCATATTCATATGCGGTAATGCTTGTTCCTTTATCATACAATTTTCTACGACTTCCTCCAGTGGAGCCTTTATCAATGTGAGCGGGGTACGTATGTCATGGGCCGTATTAATGAAGAACTGTGTCTTCTCATCCGAAATTTTCTTCTGTTTGTGTAGCATGATGATACGGAATATGATACCCATAACCAGCACCAGCAGGATTGCATATCCCGCCATAGCCCATACACTGGCCCATGCTGGAGGCGTTATGATAATCTGAATGTTTCTTGTCTCAAAGGTCTTATATTTTTCCTCATTGGATACGGCACGAATCTGCAAAGTATAATTTCCGGGCGGCAGATTCCTTACAACAATCCGGTTGTCTTGGCTCGGACGGCTCCATTCTTTATGAAAACCGTCAATCTTCCATGAATAAAGAATGTTAGAAGGATAATCATAATTAATGGAAGTTACATCAAGAGAAAAGGAGTTTTGTCCGTAAGTCAATTTTAATCGGTCAGTCTCGTCAATATCCTTTTCCAGCGGAGAACCGTCATCACCGGGATAAACGGGATGATAGGCTATCATAAAATCGCGCAGTAACAAACGGGAGTAATGCGGTTCCGGTATCTGTATGTCTGTTGGGAACCTGACAGCCCCGTCATTGCTACCAAAAACAAGTGTATTTTTGCTATAGGTTGTAGCAGAGCCGGTATTAAAATTGACACTCATCAATCCTTGTTCCCGTGTCCAATTGCGGAAGGAGTGTTCTTTAGGCGAGTAAATGGTAATTCCGTTTTCTGTACCCATGAGGAGGCTCTTGTCCTGACGCGCGAGAATTGTATAGATATTATCGGAAATCAGAGCACAGTTGTCTGTACGGTACTGATGGATGAACTTCTTTTTATCGATGTCATATATAAGCAGTCCGGCTCCACGAGTGCCGATATATAGGATACCGTCATTCCTCTGGTATAATGCGCATATATAGGGAGATTCAATGGGCAGGTCAATATACCGGTAAATCCCGGATTCCTTGTCAAGTTGATAGAGCCCCATTCTTGTACCGATCCACATCTGCCGGGTGTCTTTCTCCTGAATGGTAGTGATGGAGTTTACTCCCGGATATAGACGCACACTTTTGGTCTCAAGATTAATGCGTTTCAGGTGATAATATCCACCGGACCAGACATCACCGCACGAATCTTTCTTGATGTCAAATATATATTGGTCGGGACGTACTCCTGCAATAGCAGCAGGAGAAAGGTGGCTGATCTTAAACCCTTTCTTCTTTTCTATCTTGCAAATGCCTGGCATAAAACCTCCAGCCCATATTACGCCGGGAGAGACCTCACACAGTGCTAAAAAGATATGATTCTCGTTATCCGGTACCGGATCAAAGGAACTGAGGAATGAGCGCCATTCTTTTGTATCGGTCTGATAAAGACTGATGCCGTTACTGGTCGCAAACCAGAGGTCACCGTCACTGTCCTCGATCACATCATGGACCTGGTCGTTCACCAGTGAAAGGTTGTTGCCAATGGAATGCCTTATTAGGTCATAACTTCCATAACGGTTGTTACGGATGGTAATACCCGTAGGATAATTGGCAAGCCAGATGCGTTCCTCCTCATCCACATAAATATCATTAATATTGTTTCCGTTCATTCCGTTATAACTACTGTAATCGGCTGTTATATAGGGTTCACTCATGCATGTATTCATATCCAGTTTATATACACCTTTCCCGCCTGTGGCTACTAAAAGTTCATGAGCGTTCAAAGTAACGATCCGGTTTATCTCTACATTATTGGGTGATTGACAAGGGATGATTTTTCCTGTTTTCCCCATGTCATATATAAGTATTCCCTCTTTATAGTTTCCCACAAATAGTTGTTTTGAAAGGGCGTGGTAATAGAGTTCATGCACTGGTGTATCGATACTTTCTACTGCTTCGTCAGGCACTATATTCAACTTCCCCTTTTCTATCCCGGCACGAAACAGGCCACTTCCTGTACCGATAAAGAAATGATTACCATCCGTCTGTTCAATGGCAGTTATTTCACCGTTGACCGGTGTCGGCGTATGTAAAGTTGTTCCGGTATGGATATCATACCATGTAATGCTATCTTTATAGCACAGCCAGATACGATCATTTTTGTCCAAATAACCGTAATTCAGAAATGCCTGCGACTTATTTCTGATTAGCTCCGGATGTACGTAAACCAGTTCGAATTTATCATGCTGCGAATCATATTTGAAAATACGACCCTTCTGGCCGATTACCCATAATACATTCTTGTTGTCCATATAGAGCCAACTCAAAGCAACCCGCGAATCCAGCTTCATGCTGCCGTCTGAAAAGTTGTAATGCTTGATATATTTTCCATCATAACGGTCTACCCCTTCCTGGGTTAGAAACCACATATATCCCCTTCGGTCTTTTTGGATATGATATATTTTCTGGTTGCTCAGGCCATCTTCCAGTCCTATGTACTTATAAATCTGGCACCTGCTTACGGAACTACTGATGAAAAGGATAGTAAAAAGAAAAATTCGTCTAATGTTTAAAGATATTTTCATTTTTCTCGCAAAAGATTCAAAAACACATCTGCAAAATTATAAAATATTCGTTAAATATCCACCAAAATAAATGAATTTTGTTTCATTAGTAGCTAATAGCATTTACGCTGTCTCTTCGCTGAAGGGTGTAAAAAGACTGTGTCAAAAGTATGGAAAAGTTATCAATTTGCGACTCTCTAAACTGATAGCTATATAATTGATTGTCACTTGGGTTATTGCAATTGGGCGCTGATAATAAGTGTTGGAAGTAGTTAAATCATACCCAATAATTGAGATAAAAACACCCATGGTTAAATGTTTATTATTCAGATAATCAGTGCGCTATCAAAAAGGAGTCGGCTATTAAGTTATTAATGAAGAAAAAGAATCGTCATCAGTTCTGAAGTAGCTGAACAAGCTAAGGAAGAAACTGTTGATGAATAACCTGAACCTAACATTTCGAATAAAAAACAAAAAGAAAAGGATATTTAATTGAAAAATATATATCTTTGCAAATGAAGATGGGGAGAAATCCATTTTCACGAAATGTAATTTATTACAGCGTTCGGACTTCTTATTATTCAGAAAATGTGGTGTTTAACGAATAAGCTAAAAAGAAGAATCTGCAACGCCTGTGCTGATATGGTACGGGCTTTGCTTATTCTGTTTAGCTTAGGGCTGCACCACATCCTTCTGAATTCAGGTAAGTTAAAGTTCCGTACCTCTTTTATTTTAAAAGGAGGAAACTTAAAAACCTATCAGTATGAATATTTACACAAGGGAGTTTATAGATGTTAGTCTTAAACAAATCCCAAAGCAAAACAACAACTCGAAGTATCTAACCCTATTTCCTTTTACGAAGTATCACTGCATCTTCTTAGATTTTGAAGTAATCGAATTTCCTGAAATCTTTTGTTATTACCTGATGCCATTAAATAATATTTTTGGTCCAATAGAAATAGATGATATATTTTATTTCAATAACTATCTCTTTTACGTACTTTATAAGAAAGAATATGATACTTTTTTGAACCCCAAACCTTCCGGGTCAAAATTAAGAATGAAATTAAATCTTTTGATCAACAAAAAACTAAACTAACATGTATGAAATTAGTGAATTTGGAATAGAAGTTAAACTGGCTGATTCGGGAGTTATCGAATTGATTTGTTTGATGGGATTGGCAAATCAAACCAATCAGGAAAAATATGAACTAATAAAACCCTTCTTCGAAAGGTTGAATTTATATTGTGATGAATTCTGTTTGAAATTAGAAAAAGATACTGATTTGTTTGCAATACCATTAAGTACAATAGATTATGTTGAATATGAAGAAGTGGGTGATGTACTATTTATACTATTTAAGAAGAACAGACATCTCCATTCATTCAATATTAATCTGAAAATTCATACTATATACATTATAAAGGAAGAACATAATTGTATTTTTGAGTTCTTTTTGAATACATATAATAGAATCCGAATCATATTTATTGGTTATAGGCTAAAGCGGAAAACTGCTAAATACATTAAAAGACTGATACTTAATAATAATTCTAAAACCGATTCATAATGGAAAGTCGGTAACGTTTGTATGTTTTGTAAAAGTACGTATTTAACAAGGGGGTAAAATGCATAGTGAACTGATGAGCCGATGTTGATAGCATTAAATACAATGTCATGATGGGATTAATAAAAGTTTTGAGAAATGCAGTTATCCTGTCTTTTTGTTTTTATATGACTGATTTTTATGACACCTTTATTCTGATTATTGCTGTAACTGGAGAATAATATGTATAATAATACAAATTATTATGCGTATTCTGTCGTATAATCTTTCTTTATTTGGATAAACATGCATATTTAATGGGCATGTTATTCTAATTTTCCCGGCATGATAAGTTCGGTTTCTCTACCATTATCTTTGCCATGGAAAACATAGTTCTTTATGAACGTTAATAAGAATAAATTTCTTAATATTGTCTCGTAAACAAGAAAGCCTCCATATGTCGCGTTAGCTTACTTCCTCTATTAATCTTTTAGATTATTCCTCGTATTAAGCACGACATATTTATTGAACCTAAGCCAGAGAGTATTTCGGGAGTTGGATCCCATTATCATGGTAGTAGCCGTTCAATATCGGAGACCTTCACTAAATAAAAATGTTATGGTACAAATTTATGGAATTGATTTGGGAATGTCAAGCTTTGACGTTAGTTTTTTGAGTGAATCGGGCAGTGTCCGTCATTTATCCGGTGTAAAGAACACGGTTCATGGGATCAGCAAGTTTCTTCTCTCCTTGCCTTCCTCTGCCGTTCTTTGTGCGGAACATACAGGCGTTTATGGCGACCTACTGCTTCGTCTGTGTACTTTAAACCGGATATGCCTGTGTTTTGTTCCGGGTTATCAGATAAAGCATAGTCTGGGGCTTCAGCGTGGTAAATCCGATCCTCTGGATGCCTGTCGTATCCGTGAATATGCCGAACGTTTTTATGACCTTCTCAGACCTTGTTTCTATGCTGGGGAAGAGATGTCTGAACTTCAGGAATTGTATCGTACACGCTCTCTGCTGGTGGAATCTCGTAAGCGCCTGGAC